>NZ_CP028561.1:639285-958928 GCF_002165255.2 Acinetobacter sp. WCHA45
TTTCACCCACATGCCAATAATTTGAGAGCTGTAATGAACTTGGTCCACTTAAGCCTCGATGAGTAAACAACAAAGCTTCAGTAAATTGATGGCGATCGTTGATCAAGGTTGCATCTAATGCATTACCACTTAAGCGAGTGGTTACCTCTTTAAACTGATCAGAAAAAGTAAAGGGAACAAGACCAGCACGGGTTGGAAATACATGATGTCCGAACTGCTTTGCCAGTTCATAGCCAAAACCTGAACCGCCTAATGTTGGAATCGATAAACCACCAGTGGCAACTACTAACGACTCACAGTGATAAGTGCCTTGATTGGTTTCAATGATAAAACCTGAATCTGTTTGTGCTGTTATGCTTTGTACTTCGCAATGGGTCTGAATCTGAACTCGTTTCGCTTTATTGCACTCTGCAAGTAATAGTTCGAGGATTTCTTTTGCGCCTTTGATTGTAAATAGCTGACCGTGTTTACGTTCTTCATATTCAATACCATATTCGCAGACCAAACCAATAAAATCCCAGTTGGTGTAACGAGTGAGCGCTGAAATAACAAAGTGTGGATTTTCAGAAATATAATTTGAAGGTTCAACATCTAGGTTGGTAAAGTTACATTTGCCACCACCAGACATTAGAATCTTTTTACCTACTTTATTGGCTTTTTCTAATACGACAACGGAACGTCCACGTTTACCAGCCTCTGCAGCCAACATCAAGCCTGATGCACCTGCACCTAAAACAACAACATCAACTTGATGAACCATGAGGATTACTCGGTAGACGAAAAGCGAGCGATTATAAAAGATTTAAGCGAAGTTTAGTACGCACAATTCATAATGCCCAAATTATTTGTAATCGATATGAAGATCTCTGTGGTTTAGATTATTGGATACAAAAAATGTACAGTTTTTTAAAAATAATCTTTAGCCTAATAAAAAATGAGCATGTACTGATGTAAAATAAAATTAAGATTTCAGTCTCTATTTGATATTAAATTTTGATATTTTTCAGATAATTTTGTTGTTTCTTGAGGCGGTCTGATGTTGTGGGGATGAATATGTAGAGGCATTCTTTTTGTTTTTTTTAATAGCACTCTATAGCCATTCAAAGCTACAAATTTAATTTGGGGTGCGTTATGGTGGGTATGAAGGTTTTACAAATATTTGATTTGTTGAAATTACAGTGTACTTATTCTACAAAAATCACGATCGCAATTTTATTGTGCATATTCAATATTTCTGTTGCAAATGCTGCTTATCAGCGTGGATACCTGAATTTAGGTTTTGAAACGCCGACCATTGCGACAGGAAGTAATGTTTGCCGTGTCTATATTAGTAGCACACGTGTACCTGGTTGGTTAACCACACACCCATATGGAAATGAGGGCTTCAGTGGCACATGTTCAATCTCAACCAATGGTTCAGGGCAACTGATGGAAATGTGGGCTGGCTCAAGAAATATTGATGGTACCAATACAACCCCTACCAACACGATCAAAGCACGGGAAGGCAATCAATTTGTCGAGTTAAATGCAGATGCTGTTTCTACTATTTCTCAAAATATCTGTTTAGTGAATGGTGAGTCTGTATCTTGGAAATTTAGTCATAATGGGCGTAATACTGCTAACGATACGATGTTGTTGCGTGCTGGAGCTCAAACGATCACAACGGTATCGACAAATAAAACTGGGGATGGGCTAGTCACGAGTTGCATGTCAGGCACGTGTTCTGTATCCAGTGGTTCTGGATCAGGTGTAGGAGCGACAACGGGTTCTACAATTACACGTTGGGCAGACTATAGTGGAACATTCACCTATACAGGCGCAACAGGGCAAGTGCCAATGGGATTCCATTCGACTTCAGGAACAAGCACCAGCGGAAATTTTTTAGATGCGATACAAATTATTGTAAAACCTATTATTGAGTTTAGCTCAGCCAATTATGTTGTACCTGAAAATGGCGGTATAGTGCAGCCGCTTAAGGTTATTGTGGTCGGTGATGTACCGAGTGAGGGTATTTCATTAGTCTTTAATGTGAATGATGGCACAGCCCAATTAGGTGTCGATTATAAAATTAATGGTGGAGTTGCAAACACTTTTACCAAGACGATACCACAAGGTAATTACGGTGCGGGGACCCCTTATGTTCTTGAGGTTCCCGTCGAAATTATTAATGATTTAGTGAATGAAGTTGACGATACATTTAATGTAACCATCAATCAAAGTAACGATTTTCATATTATGTCATCAAATGATTGCGGAGCATCTGGTAACGGTGTCGCAAACTATGTAATTAAAGATGATGATCAGCCGACAGATATGGATTTGAAAGTAGAGAAGAAACAAAGAATAGGTACTTCTGGAAGCTTTGTAGCTGATTCATTGACGATGAATGTAGGAGATACCATTCAGTATCAATTGGTCATTAGTAATAAAGGTGAAAATGCAGTCAGTGATACGAGTCGGGCAAACTTCAGTGATGCAATACCAAGTAATTTCAATACACTTTCTATACTCAGCACAACGAAAGCAAATGGTGCGGTCACTTGTAGTGCAAGCTTTACAGGCAATAATTTAAGTGGGCAGTTTAGTGGTCCCAAAGGTGCAACTTGTACGCTTATTATTCAAGCTAGAGCAAATAGCGCAGGGATCATCACCAATACTGCGACAGTGAGTGTACCATCTGCCAACACTGAAATTTTCCCATCTGATAATAGTAGTAGTGTGCAAGTTGCTATTGCAAAAGCTTTAATTACACTCACAAAATCAACAATAGGTGGCTTAGGTACTTTCGGTTTTACACTAACTGGTACAAGCCAAACTTCAGGTTCGATTACAACATTGACTCAGGGTGAAGAATATCAGGTTGATGGTGATACGACGCTGACTGGTGTGCAACCTTTTGTCGTCACAGGAACAGGTAGCATAACGATTAATGAAAGTAGTCTACCTACTGGCGGGGGATGGAGTTTAACAGGTGCCAGTTGTCGTAACACAGCGGGCAACTCTGTCGGTAGCCGATCAGGATCGGTTTATACTCTAACAGCAGCCGATATTAGCAATAATCCAAATTTAAACTGTAACTTTGTGAATACCAAACTCCCAACGGTAAAGATTCAGAAAATTTCTCAGGGAGGAACGGGAACATTCGATTTTGCGAATAGTAATTTATCCAGTAATTCCAGTAATGTTGCGACAAGTTTACAAGGATCACCTAATATTGGAACGGGGACATCGCCTGTTTTAACGGTATTGAATAATGCAACAGATGTTGTTATTAGAGAGTCATCAATTGCGACGGGTTATGCACTAAAATCTGCGAGTTGTGTTGATTCAAATAGTTTGATTACAGGGAATATTGGTACATTTGGTAATTTCATTACCGATAGAATCACGATTCCTTACACCTATTTAATTACTGGTGGTGCTGACATTACGTGTACTTTTATTAATAGTAAGCCTAGTTTAATTATTAAAAAAATTAGCCGTGGTGGATTGGGTAAGTTTGATTTTACTGGCAATAATGGTATCGCAAATCATTCAATTACGACTACAGCTCAAGATACTGAAACTGTGGGGGAAACACAGTATTTTACTACCCCAAATCCATCAACAGATGCTGTGATTACTGAAACAAATATTCCAACAGGTTTCCGTCTAACCAATGCAGTTTGCACAGGATTGCCAGCCAGTTCAGTTACTGCGAATTATACCAATGCAACAGTTACATTAAATAAAAGTGGTATTGTTTCTGGCGCTGAAATCGTATGTACCTTAACCAATACGCTCACGACTTTAACATTGATAAAAAAATGGGATAACGCAGTCGCTGGTGATAGTGTAATCGTGAATAGTATTGGCTTGGATACCAATGCAACCACCGCAGTTTCGGTTGCTGATCAGACAGGGGCAAATAGCACTACTGGAACGCCTGTTGTGCTTATGCCGAATATGATTGGTAAAACTGCAACGATTCTTGAGTCATTTAGTAAAGGTGATGCTGCAGATTATAATAGTAGTTTACTTTGCACAGGCAACAACATCGCACTGAATGGCTTTAAGCTAACGATTCACAATGATGATGCTGCGATTATTTGTACTTTAACCAATAGTCGAAAAAAACTAGTCCTGATTACAGGGCGTATTTTTAACGATAATGGCGGAACGACCAATAATATCTTGAATAATGCTTATAATGCCGTACAAGATGCAAATGAAATCGGCATTGCAGGGAGTCGTCTCAAACTTGCCAATTGTGCTGGTCTTGAGCTTAATTTTGTGACGATCAGTAATAGTAATGGAGAATATAGTTTTAAAGTTGAGGACAGCGTTCTAACCAATCCATTTTGTATCGTACAAACAAATTTGTCCGAATATAGTTCTGTCAGCGGAGCGAGTCCAACCGGAAGCTATAACCGAAGTACGGATACGATTTCACTCCCTAAAACAACAGCAACCAGTTATCCAAATAATAATTTTGGTGATGCAAATCTGAATATCGTACTGACTGAAGATGGGCAACACACTATAGCTTCTGGAGACGTCACAGATTATCCGCATCGTCTCAATTCACAAGCTCCAGTACAAATCACTCAGTTCAATCAGTTGTCTACCCAACAACCCAACAGTGCCAATGACCAAGTTTGGCAAGCTTTGGTTTATAAAGATACGAACTGTAATGGGAATGTGGATACTGGTGAAACCGTATTTAATCCAACCGTAGCGAATCCATATACATTACAACCCAATGTAGATCTTTGTTTGGTTCAACGTGTTCATTCACCTACAAATGTCATGACAGGTGCACAGCATGTTTCGACCTTAGAGACAAGTTATAGTGTGATCTTGGCAAATCCAACACAGACAATTACGGGTCAATCAACTCAACGACAAGATGTCACATTAATTGGTAAAGCGGGTCTTAGCTTAACTAAAAAGGTACGCGCAGTTGCCAGTTGTCCTTCAACGTCGGCTGATCAAAACCAATTTGCTGTAACGAATCAAGCAAATAATGTCGACCATTTAGAGTATGAAATCACCTATAAAAATAATAGTACCAAGCTGCTGAATAATGTGAAAATTAAGGATAGTTTACCTATAGCCACCAGTTTCGGAAGTATGAGTTGTAATTCAACACCGAATGGTAATAGTTGTAATATCAATCATGTCGGAGATACATTGGAGTGGAACTTGACTGGTGTATTAAATCCCGCAGCGACAGGAACGGTGAGGTTTTGTGTAAATCAATAACATCAATCTAGGTTGAATGATAAAAATGATTTTGGTGATTTATGTTTTTAAACGGCCTTGTAGCCCACCTGTATGAATCGCCAAAATCCTTGTATTTGCTGGAAAGTGGTTATGTTGAATTAAATCGAACACCCCCATCATCATCTTAGCGGTATAGACTTGTTCTAAAGGAATTGCATATTGCTGTTCAAATTGCTGCATAAATTGTAGTAGTTCATCAGTAGTTTTTGCATAACCCCCACAACAATAGGCATCGGTTAATCTCCAATTGGTTTTAGTGGTCCACTGTTGAACATCGCGTTGTAAAAAATTCCCTTTTAATGCAGAAAAACCCACTATTTGTTGTTGATTTGAACTACTTTCAATCAGTCCTGCAATTGTTCCACCAGTTCCAACGGCACAGCAAATGACATCATAATTCTTTCGGTCATCTTCGCTCAGAATTTCCTGTGTTCCTTGCAGAGCAAATGCATTCGTTCCACCTTCTGGAATAATAAAGGCTTGAGGATATTGCCGTTGTAATTGTTGTAAATATTCAACATCATGGCGTAGCCGATATTCGGCTCGGCTGACAAAATGCAGTTGCATGCCAAAATCTTGTGCTGTCTGTAGGGTAGGGTTTAAGTCTTGGGTCGCAAGTTCTTCACCACGAATCACACCAATGCTTTGAAAGCCAAAGCGTTGAGCTGCATAAGCCGTTGTTGCAATATGATTGGAGAATGCACCACCAAAGGTGAGAACTTGACGTAAACCTTGTTGTTGGGCTGCGGAAAAATTGTATTTGAGTTTAAAAAACTTGTTGCCCGAAATCTGGGGATGAATCTGATCAAGGCGTTTGATGGTCAGTTGAACATGCTGGGGAAGTTCTAATGTTTGATAAGTGGTAGGAAAAGCAATGTGATCAAACATTTTTTGCGAACGAGAAATGAATTTGACCACATTGTAAATGTATTTGATTGAGAATGTCAGTGTTGGTTTATGAGTCGGTATCCACCGACGTGATCACCGACATACCAGGGCGTAGATTTTCGATCCCTTTTTGATTCGGATCAATGGTGATACGTACCGCTATACGTTGAACGACTTTGGTAAAATTTCCTGTGGGATTGTCAGGTTTAAGTACACTGAACTCTGAACCCGCAGCGGGGGGAAATCTGTTCCACATGGCCTGGTTCATTGAGCAATGTCCAAACAATAGGTATCGCTATTCCACGATAGACGATGGCTAACATCAAGATATTGATATCTCGTTTTCCCCATTTCCAGTTGGTGCTATCCAAAGTTAATTGGACTTTATCGAATGAAAATATATTGAAAATTAACTGAGAAATTTGACGATAATCGAAATACTGATCTGCAAAGAAGCGTTGTATACGTCGATAAAATGATTGTGGTAAGCACGTGATGGGTAAGGCTTTGGATGCAGAAGAAAGATTACATGTCTGTTTTACAATTAATGCAAGCATAATCAGTGTAAAACATTTTGCATGTGACTTGTTCTACTTTAGATATTTGTTTAAGATGAGATGTAACTCATTGAAATGTGTCATCATATTCGTCGTTAGAAAACAAGTATTATGCCATTATTTCAATGAGTTATATTTTTTGTCGTGTACAAAGTTAAATTTTAATTAATTCTGGATATGAAAACTAAGGAATTCTATGGAAGTAAATGGTTTACTATCATTAACACTGAATGCTGTTATCTGTACAATTATTGGATTTTTTATTATTGGTAAAATACTGGAGAAAATTAAAAATAAGAATAAAACTTTTGCTGCCATATATTCTTTTATATTATTTACTATTATAAGCTTTTTAGCTCTCACGTTCATAGACTATAAGAATAATAGGATTCCACTTGAGTTAGATGCTTTTATTAAAAAAATTTCATTTGTATTCATAGATAGTATGGCTCTTTCTTTAATAATATGTATATTTTTTTCATTTATGATACTAATTCTATATGTTTTTGATCATAAAAAATAGGAATATATATGAAATACAACATACTTACTAAGAATTATTTATGAATAAGCTTTTCATTAGCCTAATATTAATGACACAATTCACTCATGCAAATCCCATTTACTTCAATCACTACCACAATTAGATTAAAGTAAAATCATGGAAACAAATCCGTGATCATAATATCGTAAAACAAGATCTTGATTTTTCTTGCGGTGTTGCATCGATTGCAACCCATTCTTAATGGTTATTACAACCAAAAAGTAACTGAAGAAGAAGTTTTAAAAATCATGGATAAGGGTGACCTTATGGCATCCTTTGACGATATGCAGAAAGCATTAAATAAATTAGGGGTGGTATTTCAAAAAGTATGCTGACATTAAAGGGAGCCATTATTGATGTAAAAAAAGGTTAAGTCGAAAGCTTTAAAATGGTTTTCAATTTTTTTTGAAAAATTACAACTCCTTCTAAAACGACGCCTAATTCGATGCCTTATTTTGCAATTATTACCTTCAATACCTACAGTAAAAAATTTACCAATACTTTGCTTGCAGTTTTTAAAAGCAGTTATGAAACTGTCCCAATGATCACTTGCAATTCGGGTGTAGTGAATACCTAATTGTTTAAGCTTTGTCTTCAATCGTTGAACTGTAGCTAAGTCTCTTTTACCCCAAACATAAGCAACAATCTCACCTGTTTCTCGATGGAAGGCGTAAATAAGCCATTGTTTATTATTTTTATTTCCCACAAAAGTCCAAAACTCATCAACTTCAAGAGACTCATAATGACTTTGTTTAGGCTGAATTTGGTAGGTCGATTCGGTTAAAGTACGTAAAACTTTACCGATACTGATTCGCTCAACTTCAGCGATATCTCGTATACCACTACCTCTGACCATCAACTGTAATATTTTTCGAGTAATGCCTGAATTACATCCTAGATAGCTCAGAGCATGGTCACCAATAAACTGACGTTTACAGTCTTTGCACTGATAGTTTTGTTTCCCATCTACTTTGATGCCATTTTTCTTTATACTGTCACCGAGGCAGGTTGGACATTTGATTTCTAGAGTTATTCGCATTTCTCTATTTTATCAAAATAAGTTGAATAACCATAGGGCAGCAATTTACCCTATGGCTTTTTAAAGTTTAATGAAAAACTGCTTCCAAAGCATTTAAGCCAACTTTAGGATCGAGTAAACCATTATAAATCTCTGGAATTTCACGTTCGACACCTAAGAGTTGATAAATGGCAATCATGGCACAACGTACGGAATATTCCACAGTGAAAACCACATCATCTTCAAGCTCTACGAATTGACCTAAGAAAGCAAAGTTGACCGCATTTTCTGGAATGACCAATGGGCGATCACCTGCTTTACGACATGCAAATAGGGCAGAGGCATAAGGCATCATCACCGTGGTAATGTCGGTATGTGCCAACACATGATCCAAGATGTCATCGAAACCAAGTTGATGAATCAACTCAATTAAAATCTCTTGACCTGTGGCTTCACTCATTGGTTTTTTAATGTAATCGCCGATATAGTCAATTTCAAAACCATAACCCCATAAGGTAAATTTGCCTTCTGGTAAGTCAGCAAAATGCGGTTGAGCTGGAACGACCACAGATAGATGCCAACCAGATTCAAACCAAGTCATCAATGCACCTGTACCGGGTTCATTTCCTGTGTAATCAATAATCCGTTTTAGTAGCACATCATCATGCATGGTGAGCGTAAAGGATTTCCATTTATGCTCATCAATGTTGCCATAAAAGGTCATTGGGCGACCAAAATCAGGGGCTTTTTGAGCCAATGTTTCCCACAAACGCCAGCCATGATCTTGTCGGTCACGAATCAGCTCAGGAACATCGAATTTATCGCCATAACGTGAGTCAGCCGTAATCGAACCTAAAGTAAAGAGCGCAAGATCATGCTCACCCAGTTGAATTTGTTCAGTGCCTTCTGGAATGTTGACATAAAGTTGGGTTGCCTTACGTTCCTTCGTTTGGGCATCTTCGACAAAGTCTGCATCTGTGACATAACTACCGAAACGAACATCAACGCCTTGTTCCACCAACCAGCGTTGTAGAGGATGAATCATTGAATCATATTGATTGTATTTAGTTCGTTTCACACCTGCTAAGGTATGGATGCGTGGTAATTCTTGAATGAAACGTAGAAAATAACGGCGTAATTCCGCTGCGCTATGCCATTTTTGAAAGGCAAACGTGGTTCGCCACATCCGCCAAAAATTACTTTGGAAAAATGCATCATCAAAAAATTCATCAATACGGCGACTACCGATACGATCTTCTTTTAATGCCAGTAGACGTAACATTTGAGCACGGTTGAGCGTTGATAATCCCAATTTTTGAGCTTCTGCAATAATATGATTTGAGTCGATCAAACGTGCTTGAGCATTGGTTTTAACTTGTTCGTTAAATTCACGACATTCTTCACGAACAGAAATGTCTGGATTTTCTAAAGATGGGATGCTTGAAAATAAATCCCAAGTACACAAATAAGTCTCATCAGTTAGCATACGTCCACCACGTGTGACCCATGCTTGGTTCGGATTAAGCGGATTATGTCCACCGTCCATCGAACCACCAGAAACATTCAATTCTTCTAAAATATGGATATGTTCGGCTGGCACTTTAGCATCACGAATCGCAAAAGCAGCAGCAGCCATACCAGCTATGCCTCCACCTACAATCCAAAGATGTGATTTAGAGCGGTCTAATGTTTTCAGTCTTTTATTTTGCATCTGATGCGCCTCGTTTGTAGTTCTAAAGAAAATCAAAGCCATAATTTTATTATGGGATTATGTGTTTTAAAAATATATGAAAGTTCTGCTAAAAATCGATGATAAATTATTATCAGAAAAAAACTTTAATAGAAAAAATGGATGCACAATAAAATTTTACTGTTCATATGCTATATTTTAACTGTTTGATATTGAAATTAAATTGAGTTTTTACTCTATTTTTGGTTTTTTACTAAATATCAAATTGCTTGAAAAATCCTTAAATTTATAAACAGAAATCAAAAAATTATATCTTCTATTATGGTTTTTTAAGTAAAATAAATAGTTGAAAATTATTCTAATCTTGAGGTCTATCTTGGAATCATTATTGATTTTAGGCTCTATTACTTTGGCATTAATGTTGGGGGCAATTAGTCCTGGTCCTACATTTATTTATGTTGCCAAAAATTCAATGGCGATTTCACGTAAACATGGCTTATTTACGGCGCTTGGTACAGGCACGGGTGCAGCATTATTTGGTTTGCTTGCAGTGATGGGGTTACAAGCAATTTTGCTGGCTGTGCCTTCTGCCTATATAGCTTTGAAAGTTTTTGGTGGTCTCTATTTACTTTGGCTGGCGTTTAAAATTATTAAACATGCCAAAGAACCCATGGAAGCTGTTAATGGTGCAGTGAAGACCATGAGTTATACGCAAGCATTTCGTTTAGGGCTGATTACCCAATTAAGTAACCCCAAAATTGCGATTATCCTTGCCAGTATTTTTACCGCGTTATTACCGAAAGAAATCCCAACGTATTTCTATGTGGTATTGCCGATGTTATGCTTTTTTATTGATGCAGGTTGGTACTCGCTAGTGGCTGTTGCATTGTCAGCAGAAGGTCCTCGCAAAGTTTATTTAAAATCTAAGGCTGTTTTTGATCGTGTTGCAGGTGGGGTAATGACCTTGCTTGGGTTGAAGTTGATCTTTGGGATGAAATGATGCAGCAGAAAAAAGCGACCGAGAAGGTCGCTTTTTATTGCCTAGAATCAGCTTGTTCAGCTTAATCTTTAAAATGGATCGGAATCCATTGATAGCTTTTACCATCTGCTGAATAAATGTGTCCAATCCCCGGAAATGGTAAATGTGGTGCAGCAATCGTTTGTCCATTTTTAGCGAAATTAGCAAATTGCTTTAAACGTGTTTGAACCGCTTTTTTCGAGTCTATATCGTATTCAATTGCCGTTTCAGGCTTATCAAATTGCACAGTATGTGAATGTACGATATCTCCAATAAACACCACGTTTTCATCTTTGGTTTTTAGCTCATAGCTAAAATGCCCTGGTGTATGTCCTGCCGTATTAACAACTTTAAAACCTTGAATGTCATCACCGAGTTTATAAGTTTTAAAGCGTTGTTTGGCTTGGTAAGGCGCAATCGCTTGTTTAATTTTCTCAACCGTACCTGAGTAACTGGCTTGTTTTTCTTTCGGTAGTTTTGCTGCTTGTTTCGAATCTAACCAATAATTGGCTTCGTCACTAGAAACATATACGGTTGCATTTGGAAAGTTGGCTTTCCCATCTTTACTGATGCCACAGACATGATCGGGGTGTAAATGTGTGAGTAGAATGGTATCAACTTGCTCTGGTTGATAGCCTGATGCTTTTAGGTTGGTCAATACTGAACCTAGATGTGAGCCGAAACAACTCGCTGCACCGCTATCGATTAATACCAGAGATTTTCCTGTATTGACGAGGAACGCATTCACTGAGGTTTGTACGCCTTTCTCTTGATCTGCATAGTATTTCTTCAAAATTTGTTGCACTTGTTGTTGAGAAATATCTTTAAATAAGTTCGGTGACATAAAGTTAGTGCCATCGAGCAGGGCAGTGATCTGTACGTCACCAGCTTGATATTGGTAGTAACCAGCAACTTGTTTTTGTAGGGAGATGGTGGATTCAGCAGCTTGGATGGTATGGGCTGTGGTGCTTAGAGCGAATACGAGGAATAGGGGGGTAAATGTTTTCATGGGGTTCTTATAAGTTTTAAAGGGATGGGTATTTTTTATCATACTTAAATATAAATTTTAAAATTTTTTGAAAGCTCTTTTTCTTGCGCCACATATGGCTCAGGGAAAAGGTTGGGATGAAGGTTATATACTATAGCTGAATACTTAATTTATTATCACACCTAAAACCATAGGAAATTAGGTTTGACAGATGTTTTCATGTGCTAGTGTTTTTAGAATTTAGCTATATTTACCTTACTTTTGACGTATAAGAAATTCAACTTCGTAAGGTAACATTCCAATATTGATTTAATAATGGATTCTCCCCATGGGGAAGGGTCGTGGTGAGGGAAATCCCAAAAACAAAAAAGCCCCTACAACGTAGAGGCTTTTTTACAACTAAAAATTATTTTTTACATTCTGGCTGTGAACGGTCAATTACTTGAGTACCTTCAACACGGTAACCAATCTGCCCCACAATAAATGCTTGATTCAATTGAGTAATAACAACATCAGATAAAGCCACAGCACAACGATCTTTTTCAATTGCACGATCTACCGCTGTTTTGAAGTTAGGAATACCTAATGGGAATAAAACTACCGGAACCTTATCTTCACCTGTGACACGCTCACCCTTCACAAATTGGTTTGAGTTCAAGTTATAGTTCTTCGTAGAAGCTACAGTCATGTCTGCCATACGAACTGAACAGCCTGTAAATGCAATTGTTGACATCGCTAGAACTGAAACTAGTAATTTTTTCATGCATACCCCGGATAGTTATAAAAAATAAAAAGCGCTTTTATTTTATCGATATATTTTTTTAAAACAAGAAAATAAATTATATAAATGGTATAAAAAAGCCCCTACATCAGTAGAGGCTTTTTTATCTTTCGTCTTAAACCTTAAGACACTTTATCACCCGGTTTAGCACCAGTTTCAGGTGAAATCACCCAAACACCATCGCCATTACCCGCAGCGAGTACCATACCGTTTGAAATACCAAAACGCATTTTACGTGGTGCAAGGTTTGCCACTATCACCACCAATTTGCCTTTTAAGTCTTCAGGTTGGTAGAACTCACGAATGCCACTAAACACATTGCGTGGTTCAGCTTCACCAACATTTAAAGTGAGTTGAAGTAATTTATCAGAACCCTCGACAGTTGAAGCTTCTAAAACTTCAGCTACACGTAGGTCAACTTTCATAAAGTCTTCAATACCAATAATTTCAGCTTCACCCACTTTAGGCTCAGGCTTCTTCTCAGCTTTCTTTTCTTTTTTCTTTTCCACTTTTGGTGCTTCTGCCGCAGCAGCTAAAGAGTCTTTAGATGCATCAACCATGGCTGCAACTGCTTTAGGATCAACACGCCGCATAAGCGGTTGGAATTGAGCAATTTCGTGTGCAACGAGGATTTGCTGACGTGATGCAAAGTCAAAGCTTTCAAGTTGTAAGAAAGACTGTACTTGAGCCGCAAGTGTTGGAAGAACAGGAGCCAAGTAAATTGCAAGTTGACGGAATAAGTTGATACCAACTGAGCAAACATCATGAACTTGTTGTTCTTGACCTTCTTGCTTCGCAAGCGCCCACGGTTTTTTCTCATCAATATATTGATTCGCTTTGTCAGCAAGAGCCATGATTTCACGAATAGCAGCAGAGAATTCACGTGCTTCATAGGCTTGAGCAATTGAATCGCCCGCATCAATAAAGCTTTGAACCAATTCAGGTTCAGCGCATGTGTTTGAAAGCGTATTATTGAAATTGCTGTTAATGAATTTTGCACAACGGCTGGCAATATTTACCACTTTACCTACAAGGTCAGAATTCACTTTCTGTACGAAGTCATCCAAATTCAAATCCGAATCTTCAACTTTGTCAGAAAGCTTAGAAGCAAAGTAATAACGTAAATATTCTGGGTTCAAGTGCTGTAAATAAGTTTCAGCTTTGATGAATGTGCCGCGAGATTTTGACATCTTCTGACCATTCACTGTCAAGAAACCATTTACAAATAAACCAGATGGCGTGCGGTAGTTCGCACCTTCAAGCATTGCAGGCCAGAACAGTGCATGGAAGTAAACAATGTCTTTACCAATGAAGTGATAAACTTCTTTGTCGCTGTCTTTTTTCCAGAAATCATCAAAGCTTAGATCAGGGCGTTTAGTTTTGATGTAGTTTTCAAAACTCGACATATAACCAATCGGAGCGTCTACCCAAACATAGAAATATTTGTTTGGAGCATCTGGAATTTCAAAACCGAAATAAGGCGCATCACGCGAAATATCCCAATCTGATAAACCCGATTCAAACCATTCATCTAGCTTGTTGGCAATAGACAAGGGTAAACGACCTTGGTCACGCGTCCATTTCTGTAAGTATTCTGAGAAATTCGGTAGTTTAAAGAAATAGTGATCTGATGATTTCTCAACTGGCGTTGCACCACTCAATGTTGAGCGTGGGTTTAATAACTCGGTCGCGTTATAGGTTGTACCGCAGACTTCACATGAGTCGCCGTATTGATCTTCAGCTTTACATTTCGGGCACGTGCCTTTAATGAAACGATCAGACAAGAACATGCCTTTTTCAGGATCAAACAACTGTGTGAGAGGGCGAACAGCGATATTGCCTGCTTCACGGTTTTTAATATAAATCTCAGATGCACGTGCTTTGTTTGCATCGCTATGAGTTGAATCATAATGATCGAAATGCACACCAAAACCATCAAAATCACGAATGTGTTCTTTCTGAACATTGGCAATTTGCGCTTCAGGGCTAATGCCATTCGCTTCAGCACGTAACATGATCGCTGTGCCATGAGCATCATCCGCACATACGTAAGTCACGTCATGACCCATTGCACGCATCGCACGAACCCAAATATCTGCTTGGATATAACCGAGTAAGTGACCCATATGGATAGGACCATTGGCATAAGGAAGGGCATTGGTGACTAAAATTTTACGCACGGATATTGTTCTCTCATTCGTATTTACAAGGTGGATGATTTTACATGACTTAAGAGCGACTTGCACAAGGGAATCGGTGAAATCTTTTTAATCCTATAGGATCACATATTCTGCATTTGTTTAACCGTTACGCTTTGCTTAGAGTTCTTTCTTAAAGAGATGATTTTCCCTTTAGACAAGAAATGAATATGATAGCTTTTTAAACTATTGGTTTTTGGATCAACTGTAATTTCGGCAAAGAGTGGCGTTTGCCAAAGTTCATCACTTCCTAAAGTTCCCAACCAAGCTTGAGCTTTAATTACAGCGGTAAATTCATCTTTAACTTGTAAGTCGCTAATGCTCATTTCGCTGCACCAATGAACGGTCTTTGGAAATTCAACTTTTGAAAATTTCCAACAAATTGAAAGTGCTAAGCTTGTTGCAATTCCAGCATAATCGTTGCTTTCATTATGAATCACAGGAAGTAATTGTTCTGCTAAATCACCTTCAAAAGAATCAATCATGTTTTGAATTCTTTTTTTACTCGACAGGATATAGTTCAGCCGCTTTTCTTGGGCTTGAAGTTCATTTTGGATGTCTAAGAGTTCATTTTCATTCATAGATAAAGCTTTATAAGTCAGGATAATTTCACGATAGCGCAAAAGTATATCTGATCTAATTCCCTGTATTGTGAATAGTTTTTAATTGAAATCTGATGGTTGTAAAAATGATCGAAACACCAAGACTGATTTTACGTCAATGGCGAGACACGGATTATTTACCTTTTGCAGAGATGAGCGCTAATCCAGAGCTTATGCGGTATTTTCTAAAAGTTCTAACTCGCGCTGAAAGCAATGCTTATATTGATAAATTAAAAGCAATCATTCAAAAACAAGGTTGGGGTTTTTGGGCAGTGGAATTCAAAGAAACCCAACAATTTATTGGTTTTGTGGGTTTACATGATCAACCCACACAATTTTCATTTTCTCCTTGCGTTGAAATTGGTTGGCGCTTAGGTCAAGCTTTTTGGGGGAAGGGTTATGCGCCAGAAGCGGCAAATGCTGCCTTAGATTTTGCTTTTGATCAGTTGAAACTAGAAAAAGTTGTATCTTTTACCACCCTAGATAATAAAAAATCTCAAAAGGTGATGGAGAAGATAAAAATGAGAAAGATCACTGAATTTCAACATCCTGTTTTAGATATCGATCATCCATTAAGCTGGCACGTACTGTATGAAATATCTAAATAGGAGTTTAAAGGGCAAAACTGCTGTTATTCTTTTATATGATTTTTATATCTAAAAATTCAAAAGGTTACCGAACAGAAATGATTTGAATCTTCCTGTATCTCATTTGTTTCAATTTGCAGCAATTCCTCTAAATATCCGCAGAATCTTGTATAACTATAACTGAAAGCAACAGTAATTTATTACGATATAACAAGAGGAACAAGACATGAGTAATGACAAAATTGATCAGTTAAAAGAGTTCGCATCAAAAGACTTGGAGCAAACTAAAACAGATTTACAGCAAGTCAAAGATAAAGTCAGCGAACTTGGAAATGACATCAAGCAAAAAGGTCAGGAAACTGTCGAAGACGTTAAAAACTTTGCAGCTAAAGATCTTGACCAAACGAAAACTGATCTGCAACAAGCAAAAGATAAAGCGAATGAGTTGAAGCAAAAGGGTGAGCAAACTTTAGATGATTTAAAAACAAATGCAACGGATCAGTATGGTGAGGGCAAAGCTGCTTTATCTGCTAAAGCAGATGAGTTGAAAGAAAAATTGGCAGATACTCAGCATGCAGCTAAAGAGAAATTAGATCATTTAAAACAAGAAGCAAGCCATAAGTTAGAAGATGCCAAAGCAAAAGCTGCTGAACTAAAAGATGAAGCTGCTGCTAAGCTTGAAGATCTAAAAGCTCAAGCGAGTCATAAACTGGATGATTTAAAGAAAGCTGCAACAGATACATTAAATAAATTCAAAGGTTAATCTTTTGATGACTATTTAACATCACGCTTATACTCAGAGAAGAAAACACGTTCATAAAAAATGAGCAATTATCTTCTCTGATATGAGCGTCCAATCTTCAATACTGCTAAACTAGCCAAACTCAGTGATATATTGATCATCTGTTTTTGGAGTAAACAAAATGTCGTGGCTTTCTTCCTTAAAATCTGTTTTTTCACCAGCACAAGAAGTGAAGGAAGATGAAATTCAAACTGTTTTACAAAATTATGTGCTGCCACATTCTGAAAATGCATTAAAAGATCGTATCAGCCAAGTGAATGTACAAGGTCGGATTTTACAACTCACGATTAATACTTTTCCTCAAGAAAAAGATCACTTACAACAGATTCACGACGAACTCGCTGAAGCTCTGGAAAAATGCGGTATCCAAGAGTTAAATTTACATATTATCCAACAAAAACATGCAGCGCATGGTGAAGCAGGTCATAGCTGCTCATCGAAGCCAAAAGCAGAAAATAGCAATTTACCACCTGTAATGGATGCTTCTCCTAAAGCGGAAGTCGATCCCAATAATCCACCGATTCAAAAAGCTGCACCGCAACAACGCGATGTGGCTGCACATCCACGTATTCAAAATGTAATCTTGGTATCGTCAGGAAAAGGTGGGGTCGGTAAATCGACCACCACAGTGAATCTGGCGCTTGCATTGCAACAACTCGGTCTAAAAGTCGGTGTTTTGGATGCAGATATTTATGGTCCAAGTATTCCAACCATGTTAGGGAATGCGGGACGTACTCCACAAATTGAAAATGAAAATTTTGTGCCCTTAGATGCATATGGCATGGCTGTGCTTTCAATCGGACATTTGATTGGTGCACACAATACACCTGTGGCTTGGCGTGGTCCTAAAGCGACTGGTGCATTGATGCAACTTTTTAACCAAACACTTTGGCCAGATTTAGATGTGTTAGTGATTGATATGCCACCTGGTACAGGCGATATCCAACTGACTTTGGCACAACGCATTCCAGTAACAGGCGCGGTGATTGTCACGACGCCGCAAAATGTTGCACTTATGGATGCGGTAAAAGGAATCGAACTCTTTAACAGAGTAAATATTCCTGTACTCGGTGTTATTGAAAATATGTCGACACATATTTGTTCTAACTGTGGGCATGAAGAACAGATCTTTGGGATAGGCGGAGGAGATCAATTGTCTGAGCAATATGATATTCCTTTATTAGGACGTTTACCTTTAGACGCAAAAATTCGTGAACATGCAGATAATGGTAAACCAAGTGTGATTGCTCAGGATGCAGCCGCAGAGAGCTACCTCAATATCGCACAAGCTGTATTAAAACAAATGGATAAATTGCCAAAACGTCAGCGTGATGAAAATCGTATTTTCTAAATTTGAAAAGCCTCTAATTTAGAGGCTTTTTTTAATGTCATTATTTGATTGCAGTACTTGTTTTCTTTTTTTCCAAGCATTCACTACGCTCCAACGCCAAAGTAAATGTGTAATTAAATAAAAACTAATCGCAAATAAAATTGCTTCAATGACAAGTCCTGATACGAGAATCTTCGCAAGACTGAAATCAATATGACCATGACCAAAATTTTTAAGCCAATTGATAATTTGGTGTAAAACCCCTAATAGCATATCGCTATTGATCATGTTCACATGATAAATTTTAGTTCCAAACCAAAAACCTAAATACAGAATTGGAACGACAGTGAGCGGATTAGTTAACCAAGCCATACATAGGCCAATAGGCAAGTTCACTTCAAACCATAACACAGTCAAAATAATGAATAGGCTATGAAAAGGGACAGGTAATATTCCCCAAAATGTTCCAATAAACATGGCTTTCGCGATAGAACGACGGTTCACATACCAAAGTAGAGGATTTAAGGTACGTTCACCAAAAATTCTCATAAATTTTAGACTAGCAACTTTCTCTGATGAAGGCAGCCACTTATTAAAAAATTTCTTAGGCATAAACGAGGAAGCACATTGAAAGGAAAAAGTGAACGAATGTATATAAAATAACATTATTTACTTATTGAAAACTTAAAATAGCACCAAAGTTTATCTTGTTAAAAAATAAGAATACTTAGAATACGTTATATGTGTTGTATTTTAGCGTATGTTTTTACTCCTGTGACTCATGAGTAGAGTGTACTTGTAATTAATAAAATATAGATAAAACATTTATTTAAATAGGCACTCGTCATAAGTGCTTACAGTTAAAATTTTGCTATCATTTAGCAATTATATTAATCTGAATTTATCTTGTAGTGAGGTCATTCAATGATTTCATGGTTTTTTATTGGTTTAGTGATAACCATTTTGCTCACTCCTGGTCCAACCAATACTTTACTTGCATCCTCTGGTATTCAGGTGGGATTGCGTAAATCTCTATTGCTGATTCCTGCAGAAGCAATTGGTTATATTCTTGCGATCAGTGCGTGGGGAATGTTGATTGGTAAAGTCTCAGCGACATTACCTTTATTACCAACATTTTTAAAACTATTAAGTGCAGGGTATATTATTTTCCTTGCGATTAAATTATGGCGTACAGCAAATCAAGAAGTGATCTTAAATCAACCTACAATAAGACCAAGAGAATTATTGTTTGCAACACTATTAAATCCTAAAGCTTTATTATTTGCTTCAGCAATTTTCCCAACAACGGCATGGCAAGCGCAAGAAATCTATGTTGCGCATATGAGTAGCTTTGTTGCACTCATTCTTCCAATTGCACTATTTTGGATTTCGGTTGGCGCTGTGTTGGCAACCAATAAAGTAAAATGGTTGTCTCAAGCTAAATTACAGCGCACAGCATCAGTTGTACTGATCAGCTTTGCCATCTATTCAGCTCTAATCAATCTCTAATTCTAATGTTCTGCTGCCTTGAACAATCTAGGTAGCAGGGTTCTGTTGTTTTCATTAATGTCGTTTTACGTTAAAGTACTCGCCAATCATTAACTTAGATTTTGGATAAAAGTCATGGCAATAAAATCTGATCGTTGGATTCGTGAAATGAGCGAAAAACACGGCATGATTGAACCTTATGCAGAGAATCAAGTCCGTTTCGATGAAAACGGAGAAAAGTTGATTTCTTATGGGGTGTCTAGCTATGGCTATGACGTCCGTTGCGCACGTGAATTTAAAGTTTTTACCAATGTTCACTCTGCAATTGTTGATCCGAAAAATTTTGATGATAGAAGTTTTATCGATATCGAATCAGATGTTTGTATTATTCCACCGAACTCATTTGCTCTCGCACGTACGATTGAATATTTCCGTATTCCACGAAATGTCCTAACAGTATGTTTAGGTAAATCGACTTATGCCCGTTGCGGTATTATCGTGAATGTAACGCCACTAGAGCCTGAGTGGGAAGGTCACGTTACGCTTGAGTTTTCAAATACAACGAATCTCCCAGCACGTATTTATGCGGGTGAAGGTGTTGCACAAATGCTGTTTTTTGAAAGTGATGAAGTTTGTGAAACATCTTATAAAGACCGTGGCGGCAAGTATCAGGGACAAACAGGTGTGACTTTGCCGAAAACATGATTTGTAAATTACATTTTGCAACAATCATAAAGTTTTTTGGTTGTTGCAATATAAACCTTATATTTAAAGAATAAAAATATAATATTCAGACATATATTTAAAAGAAATTATTTAAAAACAATAATTCATTCATCGGAAAATAGAACGTTTACCTAATATATTTTGCATTTGTGTAAATTATCGGCATAATGAAGAATGAATATATATGGGTAAAATTACCTGTGTTTGAGTGATGTTTGGATACAATTTCTCTTTTAGGGAATCACTCAAAAGGAAGTTAGAAAAATAACGATGGTGCGGAGCATCGCGTAATGGGAAGGTCAAGATGACTACACTTCATACGGTATCATTTCAAAAAACTGTTTTGGCGACTTTGATTGGTTTATGTCTAAATCAGTCAGTTTTTGCATTGCAAGAATTATCAGACGATGGTTTAAGTGAAACCACTGGTGAAGGCATCGCTTTACTACCCCAAGATACTTATATGATTTTCCGTGGCGCAGGTCCTAATGAGGCTACTCCATTGGCTGGAGCGGATGGGATTGCTGGTAATACGGATGATCGATTAAATGATAGTGGTTATATCCGTTACATTCCTGTTGGTCCTTTAACACCAGAAGCTAGTGCAGCTGGTGCTGGTAAAGCAGATTTGTTTTTATATGGTTTAGCAGTTTCCAAATCTGATAACAATACCAATACCCGTATAGCAAGTACTGCTGCTAATGCAAGTATTAAGAGCTGGGGAACAGCAAGTAATCCTTGGTTATTAAAGGCAAGTACTGCTTACAATGTACCTGATTTCTATGTCAATGGTACAAATGGTGGTACATCTAAAAGTTCAGTTACTTATCTTTCTATGGAAGCTCCACTTTATAATCAAAGTCTTGCTGGACTTACATCAGATACAGGGCTAGATGCTTATAAACTTAAATTGGGTTTATGGGCTGATGCCTTCGTGAGAGACCCAAGTAAAATAGAAGGTGACGCAAATCAATTTTGCTTAAATGGTTGTACTCGTAATACAAATGCTGTAAACACGGCGCAAATACCACGTGAAAATCGATTACGATTGCAGGCGATTTGGAATAATTTCAGTGTAAATGGAAGTAATTTACAATTGTTCCAAACTTTAGGGGGAGTTGGTCTTTCTGGTGATACTGGTATCAATAATGGTATGAGTAAATTTTATAATAATACTCTTGGAGCTTCTGGTATTTTGCGTTTTAACAGTGGGGATGCTGCAAATGTTAAAGCAACTTACAATGCTGGCGTATCAACAAGAACTTATAACACAGACAGAAATGCTACAGCAGCATCAACGGGATGGTCAAATACAGAGGTTTGGAATACCTATGCTAATACCAGTATTTTAGGTGGGGATAATGGCTCTGCTGGAGGATGTAATGCTGGTGGTGTCCAATTTAGTTCTGTTGCTTGTCAATTCCGTTATAGAGATCGTGCTGTAAAAGATACTGTTTCTGGAGCATCTTGGACTGCGCCAGATCCAAATGGAAGTAATGTTTTACGATTGAGTACAAGAGAAACTACAAATACTGGTTTATTGTCAACACCTGCTTTGGACGGTGGAAATGCACCAACTTTCGCTGCTGATGATGGTATTTTTATTTATAACCCAAATATAAACTTGGTCTTAGGTTCGCTTTATCAACCTGTTGTTTTTGGTTCCGATGGGAAGAATTTTAGTTTGGAAATAGCTCGGATTCCAAATAAACAAGATGTTTATACAAAAATTTATACTCGTTATGCAGGTGATACAAGTGATACAGGTGTGACCTATTATGGTTCTACTTGTAATGTTTACCAATGTGGTAGTTCAACTGTCGCTGGCTACCAAGGTGGATCTGCCTTAAATGATTATTCATCTACAGCATTAGCAGGTAAAAAACTTGCAACGCACAGTAGTATCAGTTTTGGTACTGTGAAAAGTAATGATGGTGGGCAAACTTTAGTTGCGGATAGTAGTGTTGAAGCATTAGGGATATTTTTTGGGACTCCGCAAAATAGAACGAATATTTCAGGAACCCAGATTTTTAAAGAAGCTCAATATCAACAACGTCAGCAACGTGTCGATACCACTTATATTGTGACAGATCGTTATAGACTCACAGTTTCTAGTGGTGCGGGCGGATTTAGTGGTGGTGGAACAGCAACTAGAGCAGATCCGTATGGTCAAGCTTCAATTTCCTGTAATTATACTTGGTATAGTGGCTGCTCTAACTCTGTAGATCGTTGGTACAATACTACTGGTAATCATGTTGATTGGGTTTATCTTACAAATGTAGATGCAAATGGCAATAAAATTTTTGGAAATGATGACGGCACTTATGCTCGCTATTGTACAAATACAACGACAGACTGTTTAACTTGGTACAACGGCTCTGGATTGGGTGTAGGTGGGAATGGAAATGGTTATCCTCCAACTGTAACCAATGTAAATCAAATCATTGGCGATAGTATGGCGAACCCAGGAAGTGGTCAGCGTGGTGCTGATGATTGTTGGCCTGGTCAAACTGGTGGTGCATGTAATGGTAGTTCTGGTAGTACCACAACAGATGGGTTGTATGGATTGTCACGTTTAAGCGCAGTAAATGATGGCGCGACCTCTAATACGCCTACTCCAACGCATGTAAATAATACAAACTGGACGTATGGAACACGTGCAAATGCACCTTGGTTTAGAGTTGCTGGTGGACAGGCAGCTGTTGCATATGGCTCAGGTTTAGGATCTTCTACTGCAATCACTTCTGATATTGTGCCAACTGCTGTGACAGGTGGTGTGAATCCATCCGCATTAAATAACTTTGGTTCAGCTGTGATTGACGGTTTATTAATACAGCATCTAAAAATTACAACGAAGGGATTATAAGACAGGAGTCATCATGTTTAATTTTAATGTTTTGGGCTTTAGTATTGTTACTGTTTTAGTTAGTCAGGGGTTATATGCATCTTCAATGGTTGATTTAACTGATGATGAGTTATCAAAAGTACAGGGTCAAGCATTGATGAGTCTGTCTTATATCTCTCCTGTTGATACAAAAAATTTAGAATCAACTCGCACAGGAAGTACTAAAGATATTGGTTTCTATAAATTAGGTATGGAAGCAGAAATTGAATTAAACGCAAATATTAAAAAACTACAGTTAGGCTGTGGTGGTGTAAATGGTATTGGTGACTGTGATATTGATATTGATAATTTAAGTTTAAGTGGTTTAAAGGTTGATAGTAATGGTAAACCTCTTGCAATGACTAATGAGGAAAGGGCTGCTTCTTCGGCAAAAATAACCAATCCATTTATTGAATTTGCAGTTAAAAATCCTGAGTCTGCTTCTATGCGTCAAGTTGTTGGATTTCGTTTAAGTGCAGAAAAAGCGCTAGGATTATTATCAGCTGGAACGGAAAATACTGGAGTTGCAAATGGTATTAATACTATTTCTGGCTATATGAAAGTACAGTCTGACAGTTCAGGTATCATAAAAGGGTATGCAACGACAGCAGCAACGAGAGACAATCTTTATGGTACCTATTTAAATCCAAATGATTTAGTGATTACAGGTGCCCTAACAGCATTAGGTTTAAATGGAGCCGATTTTAAGACTTCTGCTGGTGGTTTTAATATTCCTCAGATTAATAATAACTATTTTGAAATTCCAGCAATTTTAGTTAATGAAACTAGAGCAAAGTCTAAAATTTTATCAGCTCCTGTAAATGTCCCTAATATCTATATAGGTGGACCTGGTGATGCAAACTACCCTGTGAATGGGTCCGTGCAATATAACTCAAGTGGTCCACATGATCCAGCATACCCAGAGCCTTCAGCTATTTATTCACAAGGCGGTCGTGTTGAAGCAACAGTAACAAGATGCTATGGAATTTCTTGCGCTGTCGCGCAAGAAGGAGACGTATTCAAAAATGTTTATATGAATGGGCAGATTTCAAACATTACTGCAAATTTAAATCTAAATCAGTCTTTAGGTTTAATTCATAATTTACCGATTAACTCGCCATTTTCTTTATCTTTACAGCAACAAGCATTGCAGTGGCCAGGAGCGAAATCGGATGATGTTGCACAAAAAGGTTGGTGGATGTCATTTGCCGATCCAGTAAATATTGGATATGTAGTTCCGCAAGATCCTATTGATATTTCTCCACTTTTCCCTCAGATTGCAAGTGCTGTTTCCTACTATTTACGCCGTGGTGGTGGTAATGAAGCAAATACAAATGATCTTGGGGGCTTGTTAGGAAGTGGCGATTTAACAGTGAATATCGGAAATATCGATTTAAGAAATAGTGCGTTAAACTTAAATATTAGTAACCTTAAATTAACAAATCAAAATTTTGCACCTAACTGTTGGGGTGGTTTGAAGTTTTGTTAATAGCTATTTTCGGGAAGAAAGTGGTGGTTTAGTAATCAATAGCTGGTTTTGATGCTATAAGTAAAGGATATTCTAATGAAGAAAATGATGATTTTGCTCCTATTCAGCACAAGTATAGTACATGCTGAATTAAAAACTTTGGATAGCCAAGCTTTGAGAGAGGTTGAGGGGCAAGCTGGAGCAGATTTGTCATTGAAATTTTCATTAAATCATACCAGTACTTATCAATTTGATGATGGTGTTGGTGGTGTTTGCGATAAGACAGCGAATAATAATACTGGTTTAGGTTATTGTCATTTAGGACTTTCGGTAAATAAACGATTTGTTAGTAGTCGTGTGCAAGGAGCTAACACTTTGTGGGATGTACCAGAAAGTGATCCAACTTTAGCAAATCCAGCAAGAAAATTATGGCTAGTGTTCAAGGGAATCCAAGGAACTGTTGATATTCAAAAACTAGGTTTAGATGGTGTTGATTTAGTATATCAGAATGATGGTGGAATTGATCAGATTAAACCTTCTATGCAACTTAGCCTTGATGCTAGTATGCCTATTTTAATTAGAAATTTTGGTTTTAATGCACTTGCGATTGAACAAGATGATTTTACAAGTTATATCGATTCAAATGGCAAAGTGGTTGAAGGTTCTGCTAGTACCTCACCAACTAGTGGGTATGGATATTTAAAAGCAACGACTTATAACGCAACGAATGCTGCAACATCGTTATATGATCAGGGTAAGGAAACTGGGTTTGTTGGTATGAGAATGAACGGTAATCTTGCTATACAAGGTAAGATCATGATGTTTGGTTGTGATAGCAGTCATCCACGTTGCTAGAGCTAGAGATTATCAAGGATTGAAGTGATGAAAAAAAATAACCAAAATCACAATACAGCATGGTTTGCATTAAATACTTTAGCAACAAGTATGCTACTCATAAATTCTGCGCATGCATTACAAAGCTTAGATGATAGTGCATTGCGTAATGTTAATGGTCAAGATGGAGTTCATATTTCAACCTCTTATGATGAAATTAATGTTGATAAGCTTTATTGGCAAGATAATGCTGGAATAGGAACTTCGAGTAGAATAAATAGTAATTTACAAGCGACAGCTGAAAATTTTAAGATTCAGTCAACCAATGCTAATGTTTCAAACTTACCTATTTCAAATCGGACTCCAGGGACAGATTATAAAATAAATATAGGGAGTGGTAGCGGTAGTGATGCTGGTAGAACTGGACTAGATTTAGCCATTTCGGCAAATCCTTCTTTAATTACAATTGATCAATTTAAAGTATGTGACACTGAGTCTACTCAGCGTTGCAGCGCCCCAATTGGGAATATGGCAATTCAAACAAGTTCAGTTATTGATCTTAATTTTAAGACTCGTGATGGACTTTTTAGTAAAGATAAGCAAGCAACTTTAGATTTAGGATTGAAAAATGCGAATATCTATTTAGGACAAAAAGATGTTAGTAATGAGCTTAATCAACTCATACTTAAGAACTTTAATTTTAACTTTTTAGGTAAAGGCGTTATGTTTGTAGATGCCATTGGTGGCTTTAGATTACAAACTAATTCCGACGGTGTTGGTAAAGCAACAATTGCATATAATTCTAATGGCACAATAAATTTAGCATCTAGTACTCAACCAGATGCAACACATGGATATGTTGATTTTAGAAGAACTACAGATTCTGCATCTAGTAATTTAAGAAATACTGGCAGTTATGGTAATGGTGTAGTCGGTGCTGGTGGTGATACAACAAACTCAGGTTTAAATTTAGAATTTTTACTGAATAAAGATGTAAGCAAAACGTCACCTTATGTTCTTGATGGGACCAATAGTCCAAGTAATGCCAAGGGATTAATACGTGTTGGCGCAAGTGGTCGAATGGTAAATGGTTATTTACAGTTGAGAGGCTTGAATACAACAAATAAGAATAATCCAGATTATACTGGAGTAAATTATGGTAAATCTGATCAAAGTAATATTGTTGGTAAAACTAACAACTTAAGCACTGATTTATCATTAGCAGCAAATAATCCTATTACTACAACAACTGGAAATAATATTATGGGGAGTACAGGTATTGCTTTCCGTATGGCTGCTGAATTTACTAAAGATAATGATCCAATGTTGGGGAGTGATGGTAAGGCAACTACGCTAGAAATTGGTAATGCAGGTCTAAATACTTATGGTTTTGAATTTGGAAATTTAACTGGATTAGTAGCGACTGATCGTGGTTCATTTGATAGTGGCAATGTATATGTGAATCTAGCTGATACTCGAACAGTTTTATTACCTGCAAATAAACTTTTCCAAACCAGTCGATTTGGTAATGGTAATTTTTTAACTAGTAATAATGATTATATTCAATATATCTATACAGACACTCCAAATGGTATCGCTGCAAATCAAAATCCTTATAGTTTACTAGTAGCGGTTCGAGGTGCTGAATTCCAAGCAATATCTCGTCTAGGTCGTTTTACAAATAGTGCTCGAACAAATGATGCAACTGGTGCAGCAGTTCCAAATATTGCAGAGCATAATGGTACTAATCAATGGGGACTAGCATTACCTTTTTATAATTTAAATGCCAACATGGCGATTTTTGGTACCAATGTTGATGCATCTACTGCTTATGCTTATACGTCTGATTATAAAGGCTATAATAAATCATCTACAAATAAAGTTGTTGTTGGTACAGGGTTAACGCCGCGTCTAGGTTTTTCACTGGCCATGAGTACTGAGGGTGTAAGTTCTGATGGAAGTAAAACAACATCAATTTTAGTAATTGATGGTAAAAAAATAGGTGCTAATAATCAACCTGTTGATTATTATATGGGGTTGCGTAATATTGATTTATTACTCAAAGGCACTGGTAATATTGGTGTAGAAAAGGGTAGTTTAAACGTTAGTTTAAAAGATTTACTTATTGTGGCTGCAGCGCAAGTTGCTGCTGGATATCTACCAGGGACAACTTACCAAACTTGTGTATTGTCTACATCAAATGCAGGATGTAATAGCTCTGTTCCAGCTAATAATAAAGTAGCGTTAAATAATTTTGCTACATCAAATGATGTGCTATTTGGTATTAAGTTACGCGCTGGCGGTAGCATGGATTTTTCACTTATACCAAATAGTGAGTATAAGTCTGATGGAACTGGGAGTAGTTTAAATATTGTTGGTGATTTTACTTTAGACCCAAAACAAGGTAATACAATTCAAATTAGTGATCCTCTTGATGGCTCTACACTCGGTTTAGATAATTTAACGGGTAAAATGGCATTTAATAATGCAATTGTAATTGCCCCAAAAGCGAACCAGAATGGTGCTGAAGGGATGGTTAGTTTTAATTCGTCTTTTACATTGAACCCAGATCGAACAACCGATGGTGTATTTCGTGCAAGAGATATAAATCTGTACCCACCGAATACTGGTGCAGGTGCTCGTTTGGGAGAGTTAGCAATCACTGGTGGTCGCTTAACGAGTCAATTTGGTATTATGCCGCGTAATTAATATGTGCTTCATCTGTTTGGTCTAAAAAGAGTTGAATAGATGATTAGCTATGTTAATCTACTGAATATATTTTAAACATTTGTCTACGGATTAGGGCAATGAAAAAAAATAAAAAGCTAGGATGTCTATCTTTATTGCTATTAAGTCCATGTACTATGGCGATGCAACCTATGGATGACCAAAGTCTTGCTACAATGACTGGGCAGGATGGTTTGACTATTCAAGCGCAGGCAAATGTTGAATTCAAACAACTTTCTATGATAGATAATGATGGTTTATCTTATGGAAGTGGCTCTACTTTATATACATCTCCAGACTATACGAAACGAGCAGGTTTAGTGATTGGAGGGCAAACGTCTTCTAGCCCTGTTCGAGTTGTAGGGCTAAATGGTTCTAGTGAAACTATTCTTGGATTCAACGCTGTAATTGATTCAGATGCTGGAACAGTCGCCAATAAAGGTGCTTTCACAAATATTGCTTTATCTTTTAATAATAATATTACAGGAATTCGTATTTCTCCTTTTTCTGTATATGCTGCTAGTGAAGGTACTCTCTCTGATATCATTAGTAATTCATACAGTAAAAGTACTATCTATGATAGTTCTACATTAAAACCTAAAGCAGGTTTAGTGAAAGAAATAGTAAGAGTTGGTGGTGCAAGTGGGATAGATATCGTTTTTGCCGCTAATAAACCAACAGTAAATATTCAATTAGGTGCAGCACCACAAGGGCATATGGTTATGTTTGGTGGTGCAATAAATTCAATTTGTGGTTCAGGTAGTGGTTGTAATATAGTTGCTGTTTCTGACTATGATGGAAGCAATAATCCATATGGTATCGGTTTTGATTTTCAATTTACGGGTTATAATAATTCACCTTTTGGGCTGACTGGTTTTTATGCTGGTATTGAGGGTAAAAATGGCACAGATTCTGGTGGGTTAGTTTTTGGGAATTCGGGAGTTTCAGACAAATTTAACTTGAGTTTAAATAACGTAATTTTAGGGCAGTCTGGAAGTCCGTCTACGACATATCCATCAAGTACTTTTAATGGATTGCCAAATGCTTCAATTGGAAGTATAGGTGCTGTAGGTGCATCAGTTACTAACTTAAAGATGAAAGTTAGTGGGATGTAATAAGTTAGTCATTTTATTAAAGCGACCTCAGTCGCTTTTTTTATCAATATACTCTTATTAAAAAAGGTCAGCTCTGCTTCAAGTAATTAATAATCTCATCTAGTTGTTTCTCTTTCTTTACTTTTGTCCAAAGCTCTTGAGCTTCAGGATAGGCTTTGGTCATCATACCTAACCATTGCTTATAACGACCAATCATTCCAATTTCAGTTTTAAATTGACCGCTTAGAAATCGTTGTTGGAGTTCAACTAAATCTTGCCAAGAAAGGATTGAATTATCATTATTTTCACGAATACATAAGGTTAAATCTGGTGTTGTAACCGCACCACGTCCAATCATAATATCTTTGCAATCTGATTGCGCTATACAAGCTTTGGCATCTGTATTATTCCAGATTTCACCGTTGGCAATGACATTGATTTTTAGTGCCTCAGTAATTGGCTGAATTTTTTCCCAGTAAGCGGGTGGGGTATAGCCATCTGCTTTGGTACGCGCATGTATGGTAAGCCAATTTGCACCAGCATCTTCTATCGCATGTGCATTATCTAAAGTGTGGTTTTCATCTAGATAGCCCAGACGCATTTTAGCTGAAACGGGTATATGTGCAGGTACAGCATCACGAACTGCTTTAACTAAGAGGTGTACGGTTTCAGGTTCATCCAATAGAACAGAACCACCACGATGACGATTAACAGTTTTAGCGGGACAACCAAAGTTAAGATCAATTGCAGGTGCGCCGAGTTCCACAACTTTCGCTGCATTTGCTGCTAACATTTCTGGATTATTGCCAAGAAATTGAACATGAACTGGTGTACCAGCCGCAGTTTTACCTGAGTTTTTGAGTTCGGGACAAAAACTATAATAAATATGATCTGGAAGAATACTATCGGTAATACGAATAAACTCGGTTACGCACCAATCAAAACTGCCAACATGAGTGAGCACATCACGCATAATTGGATCAGTTAAGCCTTCCATTGGAGCGAGCACAAGTTTCACGATGATTATTACCTAATGAAGCGAATACTGCGTTATACGCATTTTCAGATAGGCTGTCTACTAATGTTTGAAAAGTGTTTAAACAGATTTAATTGAAAAATTAACCCATAAGTTGTCATCATCAAAATTTTCAACAAAAAGTTTAATTTTTTGTTGAGGGTACATATTTGATGCACCTAGAACAGATTTACAATCGTTGTAGTCAACGAAACCAAAAAATTCTTCATTATATTGAACGATTACTCCTTGAGGATAAAAACAAACAATTTCGGTTTCGATCATTTCCCCGATTTTGAATTTGTTTTTTAATTCGTTCCACCGCTTTAAATATTTAGATATCGACTGATCCCAGAAATTTAAAAATTCTTCTTTTTTTATTGGAGTCAACATATCTAAGCTTTCGGAGAAATTACCTTCGGGTAAGAAGAAATTAGTTTGCTCTATGCTTAAATTTGTATTTATACATTCTGATGAGTTAACAAATATCGACTTTAAACAATAATATTCCTGATCAAATTCATATAAAGTTATCTCCCCATCTGTATCTATATATTTGTAATATGAATACAAAGTTATTCCTCAAATGGCTAAGTGGTGTTGTTCAGCGTCCCAAAATCATTTCTAAAACAAACTTACTACCGATAAAACCAATTGCAAGTAAGATAAAACCTGTAATGGTAAAGCGAATTGCTTTGCGTCCGCGCCAACCGAATTTGTAATGGCCAATTAAAAGCGCACCATATAAAAACCATGAAATAATACTAAAAGCGGTTTTATGAGCAAGATGTTGAGCAAAGAAGTTATCAATTGTAAAAAAGCCAAAGAGAAGTGCAGCAGTGAGTAAGCCAAAACCTGTAATAATTAAATCAAAGAGTACCGATTCCATCACTTGGAATGGTGGAAGTAAGTTAACCCAAATTCGTCTTTTTTGTTTCTTCTTAAGTTCTCTATCTTGAAACCAAAGCAATACGGAATGAATAGTTGCCATTAGTAAAACAGCATAAGCTGACAAAGAGAGGATGATATGAAGATCTAAACCTAAGCTATGTTGTTCAATGACTTGGTTTGGTTGACTAAAAGCATATCCTAAAATTAAACCAATTACGGCAACAGGAGTGCCGATTAAATTTAATGGCAAGATTGGTCGAATGAAACTTAAAATTATACTGAGTGCTAACATCAGCCCCGAAGTAAATGACATTAGGTTAAATACATCATAATTCACGCCAATTGGTGTCATCATGTCTTGATAGAGCACCGTACTATGCAGTAGTAGCCCTAGACCAATCATAATCGAATAACACCAAAGATTTGGAGTACGTTTTGACATCAAACGTATAAACAAATACCAAAAAGAACTGGTATAGGCTACAAGTGCCAAAATTGTGTAAACCAAGGGGAGACTGATCATGTCAAACCTTTTTCAGGGGGTTGAATAATATTCACTATATAAGATGTAAATTCGCTTCGAACTACAGTATCCTATAGCATCTTACGCATAAATTTTCTATTTTAAGAAAGATTTTTTTGCAACTAGCCATTTTAAGCGGATTTCGCAATGTTTGATACCTTAACAGAACGACTCACACAGAGTTTAAGAAATGTTACTGGCTCAGGGCAGCTGACCGAAGACAATATTAAAGATACCTTACGTGAAGTACGTATGGCACTTCTTGAAGCCGATGTGGCATTACCTGTAACTCGTGAATTCATCGCGAAGGTTAAGGAAGAAGCTCTCGGTCAAGAAGTCATGACTCAGCTTTCTCCAGGTCAGGCATTTGTAAAAATTGTCTATGATGAACTCACCAAAATGATGGGTGAGGCAAATGAGACTCTAGATTTAAGCGCAAAACCACCGGTTGTGGTCCTTCTTGCTGGTTTGCAAGGTGCTGGTAAAACCACGACAGCTGCAAAATTAGCGCGTTTCCTCAAAGAGCGCCAAAAGAAAAAAGTAATGACTGTTTCTGCCGACGTGTATCGTCCAGCAGCAATTAAGCAGTTAGAAACAGTATCAAATGAAGTTGGTGTTGGTTTTATTCCATCACAAGCGTCAGAAAAACCAATTGATATTGTCAATCGTGCGATTGAGCAAGCAAAAATTCAATTTGCTGACGTTTTGATTGTCGATACGGCAGGTCGTCTACATGTCGATGAAGACATGATGGATGAGATTAAAGAATTACACGCTGCAGTTAAGCCAACAGAGACTCTGTTTGTTGTCGATGCGATGACAGGTCAGGATGCTGCTAATACAGCAAAAGCATTTAACGATGCTTTGGCTTTGACTGGTGTTATTCTCACTAAAACTGATGGTGATGCACGTGGTGGTGCTGCGCTTTCTGTTCGTGCGATTACAGGTAAACCGATCAAGTTCTTGGGTATCGGTGAAAAACTAGATGCACTTGAGCCATTCCATCCAGATCGTGTTGCACAACGTATCTTGGGCATGGGTGATGTCCTTTCTTTAGTCGAAGAAGTTGAACGTAAGATCGACAAAGAAAAAGCCGAAAAAATGGCGAAAAAATTGCAAAAAGGCGGTACCTTCAACTTTGAAGATATGCTGATGCAATTTGAGCAAATGAGTAAAATGGGCGGCATGATGGGCTTCTTGGATAAGTTGCCTGGAATGAGTAACTCTGGTATTCAAGATGCGATTGCACAAGCAAATCCTGAAAAGCAAGTGAAAAAAATGGAAGCGATTATTCAATCGATGACCATTAAAGAACGCCGTAACCCAGATTTGATGAATCCAAGCCGTAAAAAGCGTATTGCTGCGGGTTGTGGTATGGACGTTGCTGAAGTGAATAAATTAATTAAGCAACAAGCTCAAATGGCGAAAATGATGAAGAAATTTGCGAATCCGTCAGGAATGAGCAAAATGTTGAAGTCATTAGGTAATATGCAAAAACAATTTGGTGGCGGTAACATGGGACCTTTATTTGGTAGTAATGAACCAAAAAAATAACCTAAAGCTCTCTAGAAAAGGCGCAAATTGCGCCTTTTTAGTGAATGCCCAACTGATTGAAGCTGTTCATGCAGGGCATTTTCGCACTGAAGATGGATATACGATGTTTCCTCAGTTGTTCCAGATACTTCAAACATTGGTTAATGCTGACTTAAGTTGAACGTAATTTTTTAGTCCTTTAAGTAAGAGATCAGATTCAATCAAAGGTCGATGGTGTTGCAGAAATTTGGCAAATATCTCAGCATCTCCGCCTGTTAAAATCAGGTGTTTAGGTGACTGTTGCATAATTTGATCAATGGTACTAATTAGACCTAGCAAGATACCGTGATGCACAGCATCAACGGTGTTGTGTCCTGGTTTCAGATTATCGAATGCAGAATCAGGAATTTTAATACCTTTGGTATTTTGAATCAGTGAATCTCGTTGCAAATATAAATTTGGCAGAATATAACCGCCTAAATGTTGTAACCCTTCTACTAAATCAATGGTCAGCGCTGTACCACAGCCAATCACACAAAAGTTTTGATCAGGTTTTGAAATAGCTAAGACCTGTAACCAACGATCAATCCCGAGTTGACTTGGAACATCATAACCACAACGAAGTCCTGCATAATTAGCATGTACCTGAGCGAAGATAATTGGAATTTCCAAAATATCGAGGATCATTTGAATACGTTGATTATTTTCTGTATCTAAAACAGATGAAATTCCAACCTGACTTAAATTTTGATGTCTAAAATGTTGAATTAAACCTAAGAGTAAATCGGCAGGTGACTGTAAGTGTAATTCGGCAGCATGTTCAAGCACTTGATCATTTTCGGTAATCCAATACTTTAAACGGGTATTACCAATATCCAACCATAGACTTTTCATAAAATGATCACTCCTTAAATGGGTGCGAGGCGTAAACGGCCTTGATAGAAGGCTTGAACATGATCGGTTTTAATGAGTACAGCACCATCATTGGAGATGCCTTGAAAACGCCCTTGAAGCTTACCTTGCGCATGTTCAAACTCAACTTGTTGATTGAGCCATATTGCATGATGGTTAAAGCGTTCAGCTAAATTATAACTGCCATGTTCAAACCATTGAGAAGCCTGTTGAATCGCAGTGTAAAGCTCAGCAATCAGTGTTAAACGATCAGTATGAGCTAAACTGAGCATCGTCAGAGAGGTAATTGGCTGATCCGCATTTTCTACAGGGGGCGTGTTTAAGTTAATGCCTACGCCAACAATCGCTTGATGAGGGGAGAGTGGTTCAACCAAAATTCCACCCCATTTGCCTTGAGCACTATATAAATCATTTGGCCATTTAATTTGTAAACTTAGACCTTTTAAGCTTGGCATTTGTAGGATATTTAAAGCAACTTCCAGTGCAAGACGACCACCTAAAGCTGTTTTGGTTTGAATCAGTGTGCTTAAATAAATATTACCTTCAGGAGAAGACCATTGCCGTTGGTGCTGACCTCGACCTTGTGTTTGCTGTGCACTGCAAACTAATCCTGAGCTAATGCCTTTTTGTGCAATTTCACGCATATCATCATTTGTCGATGTTGTCGTCGTTTTGAGCAACACGATTTCAGGAAATTGATTTTTTGCATTAAGTAATTGCTGAAGCTGGCGAGTTGCTAAATCTTCCATTGTTTTATAAGTAGAGTGGTCATGTGTTGATGGAGTTAATCATATATTTGCTGATTGGCGCAATTGCTGGATTTACTGCAGGTTTGTTTGGTGTTGGCGGTGGATTAATTATTGTACCAATTTTATATATTGTCTTTACTCAAATGCATTATGACCCGAATGTGATCATGCATATAGCTGTGGGGACATCTCTAGCTACAATTATTGTAACATCAATTAGTTCTGTGACTGCTCACCATAAAAAAGGTGCTGTCTTATGGAATGTATTTCGTAATTTAGCACCAGGTTTGGTTTTGGGGTCTTTCTTCGGTGCAGGTGTGGCGGATTTACTCTCTGGGCAGCATTTACAGTTAATTATTGGTGTATTTGCAGTGTGGATGTCTTATAAAATGTTTAGCGGAGCGCATGCTGTTATTGATCCAAATCGCCACTTACCATCTGCACCATTACAGTTTATTGCTGGTGGTGGAATTGGGGTGGCATCTGCGATATTTGGGATCGGTGGTGGTAGCCTAACGGTACCTTATTTGAACCGTCATGGTGTGGTGATGCAAAAGGCGGTGGCAACTTCAGCGGCGTGTGGATTGCCGATTGCGATTGCTGGTGCAATCGGATTTATGTGGTTTGGTGCAAAAGAACAAATTAATGTGCCAAATACGATTGGTTATGTTCATATTTATGCTTTTCTTGGTATTAGCGCAATGAGCTTTATTACCGCTAAACTGGGAGCAAAAGTAGCACATCGCTTATCATCTGCGATGTTAAAAAAATCTTTTGCAGGCTTATTAGTTGTTGTTGGCTGCTACTTTATTTATAAAGGTTTAATTTAAGTTATCAGCCCATAATGTACTTCAATATTTGCGATCAGCGTCTCTACCAATAGCAAAACATCATCCTGTTGCCGTGCATCGATGAAAAACAGAGGGTAATTAACGCCTTGTGTTGCAAGCCAATCTCGGTACATCGAAAGCGTTCTTTCTGGTTTTTGATCAATATGAGTAATCGCAATCACAATATTATTGCCAAATGGTTTGAACGCTTCTACATACTGAGCTAGATCGAGTAGTGGATTTTCTGTGGCGTGGTCAATCATGACAATCGTACCAATTGCACCTTTGCAAATTACAGCCCAAATAAACTCAAAACGTTCTTGTCCAGGCGTCCCGTATAACCCGACTTTGACGCCATCATCTAAAGTAATCTCACCATAATCGATACCGACAGTGGTGAGCATTTTTTCATGCGATTCAAGATCAGTATTTAAAGCCTCGGTGCTGAGTACATCAATTTCCGAGAGGGCCTTTATCGCACTGGATTTACCTGACCCCATAGTTCCACCAAAGACAATTTTATATTGTTGTATAATCATAGAGTTATCCTAGGTTAGAAGCCTAAACGGTTACGTAATCGACCAAACAATTTTTTCATAAAATTTTGTTCAGTCATATTTTGATTATTTTGCGGATGATAGTTGGCTTGATGATCTTTGATAATTTTGCCGTAATTTGCACCTAAACTTGCTGCAACAAATTGTTTGACACGCTGTTCAGGTAATTTTAATTGGCTGGCTACAACTGAAATTTCAGCCCCTTTAGCAAAACAAGCAGCCATACGTAAAATATCTTGGCGCTCAATTTTATTTATTGGTTGTGGCCAAATCTCTAAATAGAAACTTGATGCAGAGGGGGGGCAAAGTTCATTAAAATCTTTTGATGCCCAAAGTAGATTCCATAACCATTGTTTTAAATCTTGTTGTGGAGTCTCTGTGATCCAAAGTTGGTCATTTTGTGTGGCGTAGGTGTAATTTAAGCTTGGATCTGTATGTAATGTTTGTAGCATCGGATTTTGCCAAACCCATTCGTTACGAGGGTCTGCAATTGCAATTAAACCATTGTGATCAAACAACTGAATTTTGCCATTTTTAGGATTGAGGATTTCTTGTAGAACTTCCCCGATTTGTTTCCGATGAATTGTAGTATTCGTTGCTTGAGTTGGGGATACTTTCTCTATCGCAGCATTTTTAGCTAAGCGCTCATTTAGCCATTGATGTAGTGAGTGAAGATGATTCAATGGTAGATATAGAATGTCATCTTCGATTGAACTATTTTTATCAGCATTATTGGCAATTTGTAGAACATTAATATGGTTATTGTTGATTAAACTTTTGATATTCGGTGAGTCAAAAAAGATATGATTGATCATCAAAATATCGAGATGTGGTTCAGCAATATTGCTCCAGTTGACTTGGATATGACTAGGAATAGCAGTTTGTATATGTTCTTTTAATTCATTCAATGTTCTGAGACTGAGCCCAAAAATTGCGATATTAACAGCTTGATGAACACTCATAATGCTACTCATAATTACTGAGCAATTCAGTAAAATTAATAAAAATGGGCTTACATTGGTAAAAGTATTATTTTATGTGATTTATATCAATAAATTTTTGGTAAATAAACTAATTTTCAGATATTCGGTTAGCACAATTTCGTAAGCTTAACTCATTGATCTTAAACATAAAGAATTTAAATTTTTAATCAAATATTTCCTTAAAATATTGTTTTTATCTTTCGATTGACTTAAAAAGCAATAAAATTGTTAGACAATGATATAGAATTTATGCAGTGAGATCAGTTAAAACAAAAAAGCGCAAATAGCATTGGAATATGCGTATCACAAAGATAGCGAGGGGATCATGAATCTCGAAGAGGCTGATAGTCTTTCTGAACAGATTGCAAAATATATTAGTGAACAAATTATTAGTGGTGAGCTGGTTGAGGGAGAGCGTATTCAAGAGCTACGTATTGCGAAAGAATTAGATGTGAGTCGAGGTTCTGTTCGTGAAGCCTTGCTACTACTAGAACGTACTTATTTAATTGAAATTTTCCCAAGACGTGGTGCAATTGTTTCTGAAATGTCAGCTCAACAAGTCAAAGCTTTGTTTGATACCAATGTCATGGTACTTGGGCATATTGTGCAACGAATTAGTGAGACTTGGAGAGTTAACGAGGCTGAACAGCTACAGACCTTATTAGATCAACTGGTTGAATTTGTACGTGCTGGGGATATTGAAAAATTCTACGATTCGATTTTTAAATATTTAGCAGATCAGCATGATATGGTGGCCAATCCCTATTTAATGCAATTTTATAAAGAACTGTTGCCTTCGTTACGTCGTAGCTACTTTTTAACTTTAAATACTTCACGTCGTGAATTACAGGAATCTTTTACCCTGTTTAAGTTAGTGATTGATGCTATTTTGATCCGAAAATCACAACAAGCCGCTTTATTTATGGAAGATTTTTGTCGACACTTACGTAACCTTGTGTTGGAATCTCTGACACGTATGAAACAGATTGAATTGGCTTGGGCGAGACGCTCACGCCGCTAGTTAGGGCAGTATGCGTTTAAGCAGTTTAAAACTTTCAGGCTTTAAATCTTTTGCCGATAGTACTACATTACATTTCAAAGCAAACCGTACTGCGGTGGTTGGACCGAACGGTTGCGGTAAATCAAATGTCATCGATGCTATTCGTTGGGTGATGGGTGAATCCAATGCACGTCAGTTGCGCGGCGGTAGTATGCAGGATGTCATTTTTACCGGGACAGCCAAACGTAAACCTGTCGGGGTTGCCAGTGTCGAACTCCGTTTTGATAATACTTATGGCAAATTAGGCGGTGCTTATAATGCTTATAGCGAGCTGGCCGTCCGTCGCCAAGTTACACGTGAAGGTAAGTCTGAATATTTCTTAAATGGTACGCGTTGTCGTCGTCGTGATATTACCGATATTTTCTTGGGAACAGGTTTAGGTCCACGTTCTTATGCAGTAATTGAGCAGGGCATGATTAACCGTCTTGTCGATGCTAAACCAGAAGAAATGCGAGTGTTTATTGAAGAAGCTGCTGGCGTATCTCGCTATCAAGCACGTCGTCGTGAGACTTTGCAGCATTTAGAACATACTGAGCAAAACTTAGCGCGTTTAGAAGATATAGCGGCTGAATTAAAATCCCAACTTAGAAGTTTAAAGCGCCAGTCTGAAGCCGCAATTCAATATAAGACCCTAGAAGGGCAGATTCGAACTTTAAAAATTGAAATCCTTTCGTTCCAAGCGAATCAGAGTCAGAAATTACAGCAAGAATATACTGTTGAAATGACGGCACTGGGCGAAAATTTTAAACTGGTTCGTTCTGAATCTCAAACCATTGAACATGATCTTGAAGCCACCAGTGCTTTATTTCAGCGTTTAATTCAGCAGTCTTCGCCTCTGCAGCATGAATGGCAACAGGCTGAGAAAAAGCTATCTGAATTAAAAATGACCTTGGAACAAAAACAGAGTTTATTCCAGCAAAACAGCAGTAGTTTGGTTCAACTTGAACAGCAAAAATTACAAACCAAAGAGCGTTTACAATTATCAGAGTTACAGGTCGAAACTTTAACAACTCAATTTGATGAGCAAAACGAAAGCTTACTTGCTTTAGAACAGCAGACACAAACGGCTGAGCAAAATTTTAGCGATGTTCAAGCACAACATAAGCAAGCACAACAGCAATTTGAACAACTGAAAATCCAAGTCGATCAGCAACAACAAAAAAAATTGCAGATGGCAGCGCAAATTGAGCAGTTGGGTAAGAATGTGCTACGGATTGAGCAGCAAAAGCAGACCTTGCAAACACAAACCACTCAGATTCGTGCTCAGGTTCAGGATGATGAACAGGCGCAGTTAGAACAATTGCAGCAGCAACTGCAACAGGAAATTATTGCGTTAGAAACTGCGATTGAACAATTACAGCAGGATGTTCAGACTAAGCAAGATCAACAACAGTCGAACAAAATAGATCTGCAAAGCCTGAAAACTGAAATTCAGGTTTTATTGGCTGAACAAAAAAACCTGAATCAGCTTGTCGCAAAGCAAAGCCCGAAGCAGGATCAACATGCAGTTCGATTGATGCAAAGCCTACGTTTAAGCACTCAAGCTAAAACGCATGCAAGCATTATTGAGAAGTTCTTAGCCAAATGGTTACAAGCGCAGTTGATTGAGAATGAGCAAGCCTTTCAAGAAGGTATCGCACGACAGTTAAAATCATCACAACAGCAGCCTGTTCAAATTGCAGAGCTGACTTGTTTAAGTGAATGGATTGAAGCCCCGCAGTCTTCATTATGGGCAAATGTTGCTGTGGCTGAGAATCTGTCAATCGCCTTAGCGCATCAAGCAGAACTCCAACAGACACAGTCGATTTTAACGCTGGATGGTTATCATGTCGGCGCAGACTGGGTGATTGCGCTGCATTACGATGAAGACAGTCAAACTGCGCAGGGTATGCTCAGTCATCAGGTGCGTTTAGAGGAAATTGAACAGCAACTGGTACAGAAGCAACCGCAACTGCTTGATCTGGAACATCAGTTTTCGCAACAGCAACAGGCTTTACAACAGCAGCAACAGCGCTTGCAGCAACAACAACAAAACCTGAAGCAAAAGCAAAAAGAACTGCAACAACTGGATGTACAAATTGCCAAACTGCAAAGTACCGGACAGGCTTTTGTGCTGCAACAGCAGCAACTGGCAGAGCAACTGAAACAACTGGATGTGCAACTTGAAGAAGATGCCATGCAGCGTGATGATCTGGAAATTGATTTACATGCATTGGCACTCAAACTCGAAGCAGTATTGCCAAATTATAAAACCTTGCAGTTTCAGGTGGAAAACTTGAATGAGCAGTTGGATGAGCAACAACAGCAGTTGACTCAACAACAACAGCAACGTGAGGCTTTACGCCGCCAGACCTCGCAAGCCAATCAGCAAATTGAGTTATTGGAAAAAGATATCTCGTTCCTGAAAACACAATACCGTCAAATCATCGAACAAATTGAGCAGGCCAAGAAGTTTGTTGATCCGATTCAGCTTGAGCTGCCGAACTTGGAGTCTGAATTTCACGAGCAATTCCAGCAAACAGAAAAGCTACAGAAAACATGGAATGAATGGCAGCTTGAACTCAATCAAGTACAAGAGAAACAGCAACAACTCACAGAACAACGTCATCAAGCTCAACAGAAAGACGAGCAGGTGCGTGAGCAGTTGGAACAAAAGCGTTTAGCATGGCAGGCAGCAAAATCAGATCGTGAACATTATCTGGAACAGCTGAAAGAATTAAATGCGGAAGCTTTATCTGATCTGTCGATAGAAATGAAAGATCATCAGCAAAAACTGGAAAAAGCGCAGCAGCAATTCGAAAAAATTGGTGCAGTGAATTTGGCTGCTTCACAAGAATACGAAGAAGTTTCACAGCGTTTTGATGAGCTGAGTCATCAGATGCAGGATCTACAAAATACGGTTGATCAGCTTAAAGACGCGATGAAAAGTATTGATCAGGAAACGCGTAAGTTGTTTATGACCACTTTTGATCAGGTCAATCAAGAGTTACAACTGCTATTTCCAAAGGTATTTGGTGGTGGTGAAGCGACTTTAAGCCTTGAAGATGATTGGCAGTCTGGGGTGAAGTTGATGGCACGTCCACCTGGCAAACGTAATAGTTCTTTGGCACTATTATCTGGTGGTGAAAAGACCTTAACTGCTCTGGCTTTAGTATTTGCGATCTTTAGGTTAAATCCAGCACCTTTCTGTGTATTAGATGAAGTTGATGCACCACTTGATGATGCCAACGTACAGCGGTATTGTAATTTGGTAAAAGAGCTTTCTGAACAGGTACAATTCATTTACATTACACATAATAAATTGGCGATGACAATGGCAACTGATTTATTGGGAGTGACCATGCCAGAGCCAGGTACATCAAAATTAGTGACTGTCGATTTAGAACAGGCAAAAGAATACGGGTTAGTTGCGGAGTCCTAATATGGAAATGAATACAATAATAGGCATTGTTATTGCCGTTGTGATTATGCTCGTTGGTTTGATAATGATTTTAAGAAAACCAAAACCAGTTGAGCCTTCACTAGAAGCAGATTTGCACATTAATCCTGAAAGTAATCAGCCTGTGATTCCACGTCATGTGAGAGATCAACTTCTACAAAGCAATGTCGCCGCTACAGTTGAACGCGTTGAACCAAGTTTTAACACAGCACCGATTGAAGCAAAAGCGTCAGTTGAAACAACTGCTGCAGAAAATATTGTAAAAGCGAGTGAAACTGATGTTGTGATTGAACCTGAGCCAGTCGTTGAGTCCACTACGAGTGCAAATAAACTAGAGACAATTCTTGAATCGCAGTCTCAAGACGAAGTTGAAGCGCTTTTAGCAACGCCAGAAAAAGCTGAGGATGAGAAAGCTGAAACAGAGCTTAGCTTAAACCCAAATATTGCAACTGTTGAAATTGAAGAATTTGATGGTGAAAGCAATATTCTGGATGTGCATCTGCATGAGCAGCAACGCTGTGATGATGAAAGTGCATTGGCGACTGCTGAACAGATCATTGCCCTTAATGTTTATCCAAACCCACGCCGTGCTTTGTCTGGTGATAAAGCTCTCAAAGTATTGTTGAAATACGGTCTGCGTTTTGGAGAGATGTCTTGCTTCCATCGTTATGAAAATACCGATGAGCCAAGCCCATTAATGTTCTCTGTATTACGTGTCACAGATAATGGACCTGCTGGTTTTGATTTGGAAAGTTTGTCGGGAGAACAAGTACAGGGATTAGCGTTCTTTCTTGCCTTACCAAATAGTAAAGCTGTAACAGGTTATGACATGATGACCAGTATCGCAGGCTTAATTGCGCGTGAGATTGATGGTAAGGTCTATGATGAAAACAATCTTGAATTCACGCCGCAGTTGAAGGAACATTGGCGTCATCATGTGATTGATTATCGTCCAAATCAAGCAACCGTCTAATGAATCTTTTATAATAAATTTAATGAAAGACATAGGGCGGTTTTCCGCCCTTTTATATGGTGAAATTTAAATGGAACAAAACTCAGTTATTGAGCAAATGCGTCAATTGATTCAATTGATCGCTAAACATAATCATGCTTACTACGTGATGGATCAACCTACGATCACCGACAGTGAGTATGACCATTTATTTCATCAACTTAAAGCATTAGAACAACAGTATCCTGAGTTTATGCAAGCTGATACACCCACGAATAAAGTTGGTGGACAAGCATTATCAAAATTTGAAAGTGTGACTCATGCAGTGCCGATGCTGTCTTTAGGTAATGTGTTTAATCAGGAAGACCTGTTTGCCTTTGCACGCCGTATTGATGAGCGTCTACCGAATCAAAAAGTGCAATACGATGTTGAACTTAAACTCGATGGTTTAGCGATTTCACTGTGGTATGAAAATGGTGTGTTGGTTCGTGGTGTAACTCGTGGCGACGGTGAAACAGGTGAAGACATTACTCAGAATGTAAAAACCATTCGGAATCTACCTAAAGTATTATCAAGTCAGCATCAAGCCATTCCAGAGTTCTTAGAAGTTCGTGGTGAAGTCTTAATGCCTAAATCAGGTTTTGAAAAGCTGAATGCTGACCAAGAGGCGAAAGGAGAGAAAACCTTTGCCAATCCGCGTAATGCTGCGGCAGGGAGCTTAAGACAGCTTGATCCAAATGTTGCTGCTTCGCGTCCATTGGCGTTCTATGCGTATGGTATCGCGCAGTGTGTCCCAAATCATGGTTTGGCTACGATGCACGATAGTTTGCATTGGCTGACCAAATTTGGTTTTGAAATTGCTGAACGTCAATTCTTGTGTGCTTCGATTGATGAGGTACAGCAACGCTATGAACAAATCCAACAAGAGCGCCCAGATCTTAAAGTTGAAATTGATGGTATGGTGATTAAGGTGGACAGCCTTAAACAGCAACAACAATTGGGCTTTTTAAGTCGTGAACCGCGTTGGGCAACAGCTTATAAATTCCCAGCACAAGCCGCTTTAACCAAAGTTGAGAATATTGACTGGCAAGTGGGCAGAACAGGAACTTTAACGCCTGTTGCGCGTTTAGCACCTGTCTTCGTAGGTGGTGTGACTGTATCGAATGTGACTCTACATAATATTGGTGAAATCCACCGTTTAGATGTCCGTGTAGGCGATACTGTGAGTGTCTACCGTACTGGTGATGTGATTCCAAAAGTTGAAAAAGTTTGGGCTGAGTTTCGACCTGCCGATGCAGAGATGGTTCATCTTCCGACCAATTGTCCAGTCTGTGATTCACCTGTAGTGATGCCAGAAGGTGAGGCATTGGCACGTTGTTCAGGTGGCCTGTATTGTGCAGCACAACGGATTGAAGCCATTCGTCACTTTGTATCCCGTAAAGCGCTGGATATCGAGGGCTTGGGGGATCGTTGGGTAGAGTCGTTATTACATCTCGATTTACTCAAAGATGTCGCTGATATTTATCATTTGCATGAACATCGTGACACCTTATTGACCATCGAGAAAATGGGTGAAAAATCCGTTCAAAATCTGATTGATGCAATCGAAGCAAGTAAGAAAACTACCTTGGCACGTTTTATTTATGGCTTAGGTATTCGTGGTGTCGGTGAAACTACAGCACGCATGTTAGCCAATACTTTCCAAACTTTGGATGCTTTGAAAGTAGCCGATGTTGAAGCACTTAAGAAAACGCCAGATGTCGGTGATATTACAGCAGAGTGGATTGCAGACTTTTTCCAAGCACCACATAACATTGAAGTACTCGATCGTTTATTGGCAGCAGGTATTCATTGGGATGCACCAACTGCACCAACACGTCAACCATTGAATGGTGAGAGTTGGGTGGTGACGGGTACACTGGAAACCATGGGACGTGATGAGGCGACACAAAAGTTACAAGCTTTGGGTGCACGTGTCAGTGGCAGTGTTTCTAGTAAAACCAAATGTGTTGTTGCTGGTGAAAAAGCGGGAAGCAAATTGGATAAAGCGCAAAAGCTTGAGATTCGCGTGATGAATGAACAAGAATTTTTGGCATTTTTAGCGCAGTATGAAAATTAATTTCTTTCTTCTCGAGTTAATTTAAAGTTGATCCTTGAGAAGAAAAAGGCGGCATGTTGATGCCGCCTTTTAATGTGTTAAATATATTTTTTAACAATCCCATCATCAAGCAATTGCTGGAAATGTTCACAAACACTTTCACGAATATTGCGATATTGAATCCCTAAATCTGTCACACTACGTTGTGAATTAAAGTAGATAGGATAACCCATATTCAGTTTTACAAATTGACGGGAATGTCCAAATACTGGTGCGATCAAGGAAAAAGCTGCTTTAGGCACGGTAAAATGTGGGAAAGGGTATCTGTAGCCAAATTTTTGTGTTAATGCCTTACCCATTTCGAGTAAGCTTAAAGTGCCACCACACACGATATAGCGGCCTTTTGCTGCTGGATTGATTGCCGCAGCCACATGCGCATCGGCAACGTCACGAACATCAACAATGCCATTCCACATTGGCGGCACACCAAATAAGGTCGTACCATTCCCGAATTGTTGTAATACTTCGATACTGCCTGATTGACTAGCATCAGTGAGTGATGGCCCCATCACCAGTGCAGGGTTAATACAGACTAGACTCCAGCGATTTTGTTGATCGGCCATTTCCCAAGCTTTACGTTCAGCCGCGACTTTTGAATATGGATAGGGTTGGTGCGTTTCACTACTCGTATTATTCCAGTGGCTTTCATCAAACTCATTATTTGCTGTATTTTGAATCTCAATCGCATCGCCATAGGTTGAGGCAATACTTGAAGTGAGAACCACACGTTTGACTGATTCTGTACGATTGACACTGTCCAGTACATTTTCTGTTCCTTTTACCGCAGGCTCAATAATGTCTTTGACCGCATCTTTATAGTTGGTCACAACAAAAGGGGAGGCAGTATGGATGACGACTTCACAGCCTTGCATTGCTTCATCGAAAGAACGTGGTACAAGTAAATCGGCTTTAAAAAACTGGATTTGTCCTGATGATTTATCTGCTAGATCATACAGGTGCTGAATTTTATTTTTCTTAGATGGATCTCGAACCGTGGCATGAACGCTATAACCCTGATTCAACAGGCGTTCGATAATCCAGCTCGCAATATAACCCGTTGCACCCGTGACCAGAATGGGCTTACTTTTATCCATTTTATTTCCGCATTGTGTTTTTGTGATTGATGTTATTTACCGAATTTTGTGTAAACAAACAACAGCCGAGCAGTCATTTTTTAATCTTTTTTGATCAAAATTGCAGTGGAATAAGAAGCATTGCGAATCGTTACAAAAAATTAAATAAAGGATTTTGATTAAATTCATTGAGTTGTAAAGGTCTGCCCAATGTGCAAAGGCTTATTTTAATTAGATAAATTGGGCGAATTAAAACTGTAAATGCTTATGTTTCTCATTTTAATTTTATAAAAATCATAAACTTACACACTTTTGGTTTTGCAATTATTGTGTAAATTGACCATAATGTTGTCATTCGATAGGAGTAAATATTATGCGTGGCAATCCAGAAGTCATCGACTATTTAAATATGCTCATTGGCGGTGAATTGGCTGCTCGTGATCAATATTTGATTCATTCAAGAATGTATGAAGATTGGGGCTTAAGTAAAATTTACGAGCGTATTGATCATGAAATGCAAGAAGAAGCTTCACATGCTGATTCAATCATTCGCCGTGTTTTATTTTTGGGTGCTCAACCAAATATGAATCGTGAAGACATCAATGTGGGTACAGATGTCGTAAGTTGTTTAAAAGCTGATTTAGCACTTGAATATCATGTGCGTGAAAAACTAGCGACAGGCATTAAGCTTTGTGAAGATAAAGGTGATTACATTAGTCGTGATATGTTGCGTCAGCAGCTTTCGGACACAGAAGAAGATCATACGTATTGGTTAGAAAAACAATTGCGTTTAATTGAATTAATTGGTTTGCAAAATTATATTCAATCGCAAATTTAAGATTTTCGAATAAATAAAAAACTCAGCACCTGCTGAGTTTTTTATTTATGAATTATTTTTTAGTTTGGGCTTCTTTTAAATCTTTTAATACTTGATCAGCATGCGTTTGCGTATTCACACTCGTGTAGTGATACATAATTGCACTTTGAGGATTAATCAAGAAACTCTCACGTTTGGCAATTTTTGTAATCCCGAGGTTTCTAACAATACCAAATTTTCCAGCAAGTTCGCCTTTTTCATCTGCCAAAATTGGGAAAGGTAAACCGAGCTTTTGTGAAAACTTTTGATGTGATGCAACATCGTCTAAGCTAACACCCAAAACTACTGCATTCGACTTTAAGAATTGGGGATAAAGTGATTTAAATTGATTCGCTTCTTGAGTACATCCCGCAGTGTCATCTTTAGGGTAGAAATAAAGTACAATCCACTTGCCTTTATATTGGTTTAAAGTGTGCCATTTACCACTTTGATCTTGCAGTTTAAAATCTGGTGCAGACTGTCCAACCCATTCTTTTTGAGCTGTATTTTGCTTAGAAAAAATAGAAGTTTGCGCTGTACTAAGGCTAGAGATACCAAGTAAAAAAAACAAACTGCATAAAATAATAACTTTGGACTTTATCGTATTCATCATGTTGATCTCAAAGTGTAATAGACTCTACTTTAGCAAATTTCGAAATCATATGGGTTAGAAAATTCTTTAAAGAATTTTGATCCGTTTTATGGTGTCTTTTGAGCAAAGCATTATGAAAGGAATTGATTAGGAAAATAATGACTCGTATAAATCGGAGAGTATACTGCATTCAACTTTTTGGAATTGAGCAAGCGCGTGACTTATAGGATTCTACTCATCACAGGATGGGGCGGTGGAGCAGAATTATTAAAGCCATTACATGAGGCTTTAGAACAAAAGGGATATAGTGTTGAGCGGATTAATATTTTTAATGTCTTGAATGATGACATTTTACAACAGCATGTCGAACTTGCGGTTGAATATGATGTAATTATTGGATGGTCGCTTGGCGGACAACTGGCAACAATCTTGGTCAATCAAATACAACAACAATATGCTGAACAGAAAGTTTTAATCACTTTAGCATCGAATCCATGTTTTGTTGCTCAAGCAGATTGGATGACTGCTATGCCTGTTGAAACCTTTATGCAATTTAAACAATCATTTGAACAGGATGCCATTACCACGCTAAAACGGTTTGGTTTATTGGTGTGTCAGGGTGCAAGTTCTGCAAAGAAAGATTTCATAGCTATGCAGAAATTGATTCGTCCACAACCGATTGCATTGCTTAGGGACGGGTTACAGTTGCTAAAGCAATTAAACTTGGTTGAGTTGTATGAAAATTATCAGGGTAAGCAGTTGCATGTCTTTGCTGAGTATGATGCTTTAGTTCCTTACCAAGTTATGCAAAAAACTAAAGATTTAGCTGCAAATAATTCATCTATCGTTTCTGTTGAAGGAGCTTCACATGGTTTTCCATGCTTTATGGTGGAGCAGACTGTGCAAATAATTGAAGATTTTATTCAATAGACGGTTTAATCTTGCTTGAATTGAGAGTTCTCGCAATATATTTTAGGTTCTGACAAGTTTAAGATAAAACCTATTTTATAGATCTAACGGAATCGTGCCGAGTACTCATCCATTTTCAGGATATGCCTTCGGCGACCTACTTTTCTTTCGGGAAAAGTAGGCAAAACCATTTGTCATCTGCAAAACCTGTTCACTTCTTTCACTTTTTCTTTTGATCTAGTGTACTAAGCCTTGTATCTTGTTTATATCACGCAGGTTGCAGATGACATTTCCGAGTATCGAAAAGTGTGATTAGGCTGATGGAAAATTTTGAAATAGCAGCAAATGAGGTAGAGGATGACCGATTTATTTGATTTAGAACATATATGGCATCCCTATACTTCGATGTTAAATCCATTGCCAACTTTTAAAGTGAAACGTGCCTATGGCGCAACCATTGAATTAGAAGATGGGCGAACTTTGGTTGATGGCATGTCGTCATGGTGGTGTGCGATTCATGGCTATAACCATCCAGAACTAAACAAGGCAGTTGCTGACCAATTGCAAAACATGGCGCATATCATGTTTGGCGGTCTGACCCATGACCCTGCAATTGAATTAGGTAAATTACTATTAAAAATTACGCCGCCGAGTTTAGATAAAATTTTCTATGCAGATTCAGGTTCAGTTGCTGTAGAAGTGGCCTTAAAAATGGCCGTGCAATATTGGGCTGCGTTGAATCAACCCGCGAAAACCAATTTTATTACCACCCGTTCTGGCTATCATGGCGATACATGGAATGCGATGTCTGTCTGTGACCCAGTCACGGGGATGCATCAAATTTTTGGTACAAGTTTACCGAATCGAATTTTTGTACCCGCACCACAAAGTCGTTTTGATGGTGAATGGAATCCACACGATATTCAGCAACTCAAACAACAGATCGAACAGCATCATCATAGTATTGCTGCTCTGATTATTGAGCCGATTGTACAAGGTGCAGGTGGCATGCGTTTTTATCATCCTGAGTATTTACGCCAAGCCAAGGCTTTATGTGAGCAATATAATTTATTGTTAATTTTCGATGAGATTGCGACGGGTTTTGGGCGCACAGGCAAAATGTTTGCTTGGGAATATGCCCAAGTGGAACCCGATATTATGTGTATTGGCAAAGGTTTAACGGGCGGTTATATGACGCTGTCTGCGACCTTGACCACCAAGCAAGTGGCTGAAAGCATTAGTCGTGGTGAAGCGGGTGTGTTTATGCACGGCCCAACCTTTATGGCGAATCCGCTGGCTTGTGCAGTAGCATTAAGAAGCACCCAATTATTGGTGGAACAGGATTGGCAAGCCAATATTCAACGGATTGAAAAGATTCTTGCTGAACAATTAACGGATTTAGCTCAGCTCGATCATGTTGCGGATGTACGGGTTTTAGGGGCGATTGGCGTAGTTGAATTAATCTCTAATGTTGATATGAAAACCTTGCAGCAACAGTTCGTTGAACGGGGTATTTGGGTGCGACCATTTGGAAAATTGGTCTATGTGATGCCGCCGTATGTGATCACAGATGAGGAACTCCATTATTTATTAGCACAGATGAGTGAAGTGGTAAAAAATACGCAAGGAGCGCATAGCAATGTCCTTGCTTGATCATTATGCCGAGCAGCTTGACCAGCTTAAACAGCAAGGTAATTTTCGTCAATTTACTGCAAATCAACAGCAGGGAAAATGGATTACCATTCAAGATCGAAGCATGTTGAATCTGGCATCCAATGATTATTTAGGTTTGGCAACTGATTTGCATTTAAGAGAAGAATTTCTTGATACGCTGAAAATTGAACGGGCGCTCTTTAGTTCATCTTCGTCACGCTTGCTCACGGGTAATTTTGCAGAGTACGAGCAATTTGAAAATAGCCTAAGCAAAGTTTTTGGTCGTGCAGCTTTACTTTTCAATAGCGGTTACCACATGAATATCGGTATTTTGCCAGCCTTGTGTGATAGCAAAACCGTGATTCTGGCGGATAAACTGGTTCATGCCAGTATGATTGATGGCATTCGATTATCGAATGCTCAATATGTGCGTTATCGTCATAATGATTTGCAGCATCTGGAACAATTATTGCAAAAGTATCATCAAGATGAGCAAATTGAAAGCATTATTGTGGTGACTGAAAGTATCTTTAGTATGGATGGTGATGAGACTGATCTAGCAGCATTGGCACAGTTAAAACAGCGATTTGCTAAAACCATGTTGTATGTTGATGAAGCACATGCGATCGGTGTCAGGGGGGGGCAAGGTCTGGGCTGTGCTGAACAATATGGCGTATTGGATCAGATTGATTTCTTGGTTGGAACCTTTGGTAAGGCAATTGCTTCTGTGGGCGGCTATATCATTTGTGATTCAATCATGCGTGATTATCTGATCAATAAAATGCGTCCATTGATTTTTAGTACCGCATTGCCACCGATCTCAATGGCATGGTCAAATTTTATTTTTAATAAAGTATTGAGCATGCAGCAACAGCGTCAGCATTTGGCCGAGATCAGTCAGTATTTACAGCAAGCGGTAATTGCAAAAGGTTTTTCAAGCCCATCCAGCAGTCATATCATTCCAGTTATCGTAGGTGAAAGCCAAGCGGCCATTGAAAAAGCACGCTATGTACAACAACAAGGTTTTTATGCTATGCCAGTACGCCCACCAACGGTGCCACAAAATAGCTCACGTCTTCGTATCTCGCTCACCGCTTTGGTGCAAAAAAATGAACTGCAACAACTAGTGGAGTGTTTGTGAGCATCGATAAAGTACTGGTTGCACAGCGTTTTGCCAAAGCAGGGCAAAGTTATATCGAGCAGGCTGTGGTACAGAAACAGATCAGTGCACAGTTATTTGAATATCTGAAAGCGTATTGTCCAAAGACTTTTGATTCTGTACTTGAGATCGGTTGTGGGTCGGGTAATTTAACGCATTTATTTCAGACTCATTTTCAGTTTGATCAATTGTTTTTAAATGATCTTTATAAGGATGTTGATCAGCATTTTTCAACGATTAAAAATATAGCTTGGTTGATCGGAGATATTGAACAGCTGACTTTACCACAGTCCTTAGATGCAGTGATTTCTAGTTCAGCATTACAGTGGATGACTGATCTACCTAAGTTATTGCACCGAATTCATGATGCTTTAAAACCCAATGCATATTTCGGTTTTTCCACTTTTGGGTCAGATAATCTCACTGAAATTAAGCAGTTGACAGGGCAAGGCTTAAATTATATTAGCCTAGAGTTTTTAAAACGACAGCTTGAACAGCAAAACTTTGAAATTCTATTGATACAGCAAGACCATAAGCAGGTGTATTTTGATCATCCAAAATCTGTATTGCAGCATTTAAAAGCGACGGGGGTGACTGCAACAGCAAAGTCACATCGTTGGACCAAACAATCCTTACAGCATTTTTATTCAGATTATCAACAGTTTCATGATGAGCAAGGTTTTCGTCTGACTTATCATCCGATTTATGTGATTGCACGGAGAATAGCATGAGTGCAGCAATTTATTTTGTCAGCGGTATTGATACAGAAATTGGTAAAACTTATGCCACTGGTTATCTCGCTAAGCTTTGGACCGAACAGGGACAGCGTGTCATTACCCAAAAATTAGTACAAACGGGGAATGTAGATATTTCCGAAGATATCGAAAAACACCGTGAAATTATGGGCAGTGGCTGGTTTCAGGAAGATCATGAAAAATTGACCATGCCTGAAATTTTTAGCTATCCTGCCTCGCCACATTTAGCTACACGTTTGGATGGGCGTGAGTTAGATTTTGCCAAGATCGAAGCTTCAACTAAAGAGCTAGCTCAGCGTTTTGATGTGGTGCTATTAGAGGGTGCGGGCGGTTTAATGGTGCCTTTAACCACAGAGTTATTGACCATTGATTATATTGCTCAACATCAATTTCCTGTGATTTTGGTGACTTCTGGACGTTTGGGAAGCATTAACCACACATTGTTGAGTTTAGAAGCTTTAAAACATCGTGGTTTGAGTTTGCATGCTTTGGTATATAACTTAAAAGATGAATCGAAAGATCCACTTATTTCTAAAGATACAGCGGATTATTTAAAAGCTTATTTGGCAAAGCATTTTCCTGATGCTCAATGGATTGATTTGGAAAAGTTTTTAAATGGAAAAATTATTTAAAGAACTGATTAGTGAAATAAAAAAAGATTGGACAATTCCAAAATATATAGAGGCTGTCTCTCGCGACCTACTTTTTAGGTGCCAATTTTTTCATGGTTTTATCGGGATAGAAGAGCTTCTTATTGATTTACCAAAAGAGTTTGCTGAGTTTTACAAATTAGCAAATGGAGCTTATCTATTTGAAGATATTGTGTATGGTCAATGGGGATTGCAATTGTTGGATGCTTTTTTAATTCAACAGAAAACACGAGATTTCATAGAAGGAAATAGTGGTTATTTAAAAGGGGATTTAATTATTGGTGAGTTTTTGGGTGATAGTGATCTTTTATTATTAAGAACTGATCCATCAAAAAATGATTATGGTTCTATGATGATTGTAAGGCCATTAGATAGCAGAAATAATTGGAATAATCTTGAAATAAATTTCTATAGTTTTATTACAGAGTATGTAAGTAAATTAGGTCAAAAATTTTGGGAATAAGAGAGAGGGATTATTCGTGGATAACAAATACTATCTAGTCAGTTCAGTATTTTTATTGAGTTCATCGCTTTCAGTAGTACATGCTGCTATACCGTCAGATAAGACTATCATTAGTTGGATCACTAATTTACAAGATTCAAATGCGAATCCTCAGCAAGCCATTCAGATTGATCACACGGAAAAAGTAAAATTAATTTCTGGCGAAGAAGCTTATTTGTCTGGTGTTAGTTTTGAAAATGCTGGGCGTAACTTTTGGGCGGGTTATGTATTGACTCGACCAAAGCTCAAACAAGCAAAAATTTTAAAAGAGTTTGGTGGTCAATCGAATACATTTAAAGTTCATCCAACGATGTATAAAGGTAAATCGATCGAACTGGTTGAAATCGAAAGTGCTGGTTCGGGACAAGGAACTGTTGAAGCTACTAAAAGTTTAGTTTATTTGAGCCAATGGAATGCCAAGTTGATTACTGAAGTTCAAGAGTCTTCTAATGCTGGTCGCTATGACGAAAAACTTGATGCAGAGGATTGTCGTACTGGATCAGATAATACGGGTTATTTAAACGTGATGCCGTATTCGCCTTATGTGATTCGAACGACAGTAACCGGAGATGCATGTAATAACAAACCACAAGGCTATAAGGTGAGCAGTAAACTGATTCCAATTGTGATTAATGAAATAAAATAGATAAACAAGAGTATGTTTTGATTGCTTGTTAAATTTTCTAGAAGAAATAATGATTTGATAAAAATACTGAATTATTAAATAGTTAAAGTAAGTTTGTTTATAAAGTTGAATACAATCTAAAAGTCTAGTATTTATTAAAAAACGATGATGTGAGCACTGATTTGAAGTCAACTTTTTTTACGGTCACTGTATTATCAACCGTTATTGCATTTATGCCGATGGGGTATGCAAAAACACCTGCTCAGGCAGATAAAGTACTCCGTGTTGCTTTTGAAGCCCCAGATGATGGTTTTGATATGGTTAAAACTTTTAATTTTTACAGCGGAAATGTCGCCGATGTAATTTTTGAAAGATTGCTTCAATACGATTATCTCGCTAACCCAGTAAAATTGGTTCCATCTACAGCAGAAAGCCTACCTGTGATTGAAAAAAATGGTCAGGTTTATATATTTAAAATAAAGCCAGGGATTTATTTTACCGATGATCCTGCATTTAAAAGTAAACGCAGAGAGTTGGTTGCAGAGGATTATATCTATTCCATTAAGCGGATATTAGACCCTAAAAATCATGCGCCTTCTTTTTCTTTTATTGATAATAAAATTGTTGGTGCAAATGCACTGGTGGACCAAGCCAAAAAAACGGGCACATTTAACTATGATGCCAAGATTGACGGCGTTAAAGCACTGGATAAATATACGATTCAATTTACCTTGACGCAACCTGATTATAATTTTCCTTATATTCTTGCCTATAGCACATTTGGAGCGACGGCTAGAGAAGTGGTTGAATATTATAAAGATCAATTAGGCATGCATCCCGTGGGAACAGGACCTTATATGTTGAGTCGATATGTCCCACGTAGCAAGATTGAACTGATTGCCAATCCAGATTATCGCGGCTTTGTTTGGAATTTTAAGTCCACTGGAACAGCGTGGGATAATCAACTCGTCAAGCAAATGAGTGGCAAGCGTATGCCACAAATTGGCAAAGTCAATATCAGCATTATCGAAGAAGAACAATCACGTTGGCTGGCTTTTCAGTCCAAACAACTGGATTTTGATAAGGTCACTTCAAGTGCAATTCCTAAAGTGCTTGATCAAAATAATCAGTTAAAAGCAGAAATGCAAAAGCAGGGTATACGTTTGTATGCCAATAAAGAGGCAGAGATCACCTATTCAATGTTGAATATGCGTGATCCTGTTGTTGGAGGGAATAGCCTAGATAAAATTGCGTTAAGACGTGCCATCGCCATGTCTTTTAATGTCAATGAATATATTCGTATCTTAAGAAAAGGTCAGGCGGTTAAGGCTGAAATGCTGGTACCTGCAGGCATTAATGGTCATAACCCGAATTATCGCAGTAGTATTGGTTATAACCCTGTTTTAACCAATAAATTACTTGATCATTTTGGCTATAAAAAAGGCCAAGATGGCTATCGTAATTTACCCAATGGCAAGCCTTTAACCTTAAAAATAAATACCGAGAGTGGTACAGCTTCCGTGATGTATTCTGAATTGTGGAAGAAAAATTTAGATGCAATCGGGATTCGGGCAGACTTTAAAGTCAGTAATTTTGCCGATAACTTAAAAGCCGCAACCCAGTGTCAATACATGATGTGGAGTGGAGCATGGCATGCGGATTATCCAGAGGGTGAAAATTTCACGCAATTGCTTTATGGTCCGAATGTTGGTCGTGGTAATCAATCCTGTTATCAGTCAGCTGCTTATGACAATTTATATAAACAGGCGATGCAGCAAGCCCCTGAAAAACGTATGCAATTCTATGAAAAAATGAGTCGCCAAATTGAAGCAGATGGAACGTGGATTTTACAAGATACACGGATTCGGAACTGGTTGATTCAACCTGATGTGCAGGGATTTAAAGCTCATCCAATTATGAATACCAACTGGCAATACTTAGATATTGTTTCACCAAATCAAAAATAAGTGATGTGTTTATGATGAAGCAAAATTTTAAACTTTCGATGCAACGGACTAGTCTTGTGCTGTTATTGGGGACAACATTAAGTCTAGGGGTAACGATTACAGAAGCGAAAAGCCCTGCCGATCCAAAAAAAGTGTTACGTTATGCTTTTCCCGTGGCTGAGACTGGATTTGATCCTGTTGCTGTACAAGATTTATATTCAGCACATATTTTGTATTCAGTGTTTGAAACATTATATACCTATGATTATTTAGCTTCACCCGCAAAACTCGTTCCAAATACGGCGGTGGCTTTGCCAGAAGTGAGTACCGATGGTTTGACCTATACCATTCGAATAAAAAAAGGAATTTATTTCACCCCTGATCCTGTATTTAAAGGCAAAGCGAGAGAATTAACTGCAGCAGACTATGCCTATTCTTTTAAACGTTTGCTTGATCCAAATCTACATTCACCCAACAGTTGGTTGTTTGATGGACGTATCTCAGGAATAGATAGTGCTATCCAGCAAGCAGCGAAAAATGGAAAATTTAATTACGATCAGCCGATTGCAGGGCTACAAACACCAGATCGTTATACTTTGGTGATTCGATTAAAAGAACCAAATTATAATTTTCCAATGCTACTTGCACATCAGCCAACGGGTGCAGTCGCCCGTGAAGTGATTGAACATTATCGTGATAAAGCAGGCTATGCGATGGGACATCCTGTGGGGACAGGTCCTTATGTGCTCGCACAATGGACACCAGGCTCGCGTATTATTTTGAAAGCAAATCCTGATTATCGCGGTTATACATGGAATTTTAAAGCGACCCATCCTGAAGATCAGAAAATCGTAAAGCAAATGCAAGGCAAAAAAATGCCGCAGATTGGTGTGGTTGATATTCAAGTGATTGAAGAATCACAGTCAGGATGGTTATCTTTCCAAAAAGATGGGCTAGATATATTTACTTTAGATGGTGAATTACCTGCACAAGCTTTAAAAGATGGTCAGTTAAAGCCAGAGTTGGCAAAAAAAGGGATTCAACTTTCACGTATTGCTGACCCTTCGATTGATTATTTGTATTGGAATATACAAAACCCTGTGGTCGGTGGCGTGAGTAAAGAGAAAATTGCTTTACGCCGTGCAATGGCGATGGCAACCTCTAAAGAGAAATTTATCAACATTTTAGCCAAAGGGAACGCCAAAAATTTAGAATCGCCGATTCCTTATGGTATCGCGGGGCATGATCCCAGTTATAGAAGCAGCATTCCGTATTCCGTCAAAGCAGCAAATTTATTACTAGATCGTTATAACTACAAAGTGGGCAAAGATGGTTGGCGGATGTTGCCGAATGGCAAGCCACTGGTGATTGAGTTTATGCCATCCAGTAGCAGTGCACGCAGTATGCAGATGGCAGAACTGTTAAAGAAAGAATTAGCCAATATCAAAGTCAATATGGTCTCTAAACCTGTGCCTTTTGCAGAAGGTTTAAAGGCTGAAAAACAATGTAAAACCATGTTTAAAGCTTCCGCTTGGATTGCAGACTATCCTGATGCAGACAACTTTGTGCAGTTGTTTTATGGCAATAATATTCATGCCACCAACCATACTTGTTTTAAATTGCCAGAATATGATCGTTTATATGAACAGTCATTGAAACTTGCTGATGGTCCTGAACGGAATTTGTTATATCGCAAAATGTCACGTCTTTTAGAGTTTTATGCGCCTGTACAATTCATGTCGACGCGTTACCGAACTGTCGTGGCTCAACCTCGAGTGATTGGCTATAAAAAGCATCCGATTCTGCCCGCAGAATGGATGTACATTGATATGCAAGATAAGCAACCTTAGTCCTATAAAAGGGTTCGCAAGAAACCCAAATGATTGATGAATTAAATTGGAGAGAATAATGGCGAAAAAAATGTTGAAACGATCGACACTATGTCTGTTATCTATGGTGATCACAGGGATGAGTCAAGGCGTGTGGGCAGAAAGCACATCTGCTGTTTTACCTATTTTTAAACTGAATGACAGTGCAGAATGGTGCGATGCGAATTTACACAAGTTACAACAGCGTATTTCTCAATTAGAACAACAATCCATTCAACCGCAATCGACAGCTGTATCTGTTCTAGCTGAATGGGACCAATTGATGGCAAGCTTTGAGGATTTTTCTGGGCCAATTAGCTTATATAGCAATGTGCATCCCGATGCGAAATTTCGTAAGGCTGCTGATGATTGTGAAGTAAAAATCAATCAGTTGCAGACTGAAATTTATCAGAACCCAAAGTTGTATCAACGAATTAAAAATACCAAAACAACAGATCCAATTGATCGTAAATATCGTCAAGATATTCTTGATCAATTTGAAGATACAGGGGTGCAGCTTGCACCTGAAAAACGAGCACGTTTAAAACATATATTGGATGAACTCACCAAACTTTCGCAAGAGTTCTCTCGTAATGTCCGGGATAATCCAGAGAAATTAGAATTCACGCCAGCCGAATTAAAGGGACTACCTGAAAGTTATATTTCAGGCTTAAAGAAAAATGATAAAGGCAATTATTTATTGGGTTTTGAATATCCTGAATATCAACCATTTATGGAACTTTCAGACAGTGATGATGCAAGAAAACGTTATCAAACGGCATTTACACGTCGTGGTACAGAAAAGAATTTAGTCCTGCTTAAACAGATTGTCGACTTACGTTATGAATTAGCACAGCTATTTGGTCAGCCAAGTTATGCAGACTGGGCATTAAAGAAACGCATGGCGAAAACACCAAAAACAGTGAATAACTTCTTAGCAGATGTTCATAAAGTCGTGGCACCTTTAGAGCAAAAAGAGGTGCAGGAGTTACGTGCATTTAAAGCTAAAACCCTAAATATTTCTTTGGAAAAAGCTGAAATTAACCGTTGGAATGTGGGGTATTGGAGCGAAAAACTACGCAAGGACAAATACCAGATTGACCAAGAAAAACTGCGTGATTATTTCCCAACACTCGCCGCACAGAAATGGTTATTTGCAATTTCCGAAAATTTGTATGGTATTCAGTTTAAAGCTGCCAAAGTGGGTACGTGGCAACAAGAAGTCGAATATTACGATGTTGTAGACCAAAAAACAGGTGAGATCTTGGGTAGCTTATATATGGATAAGTTCCCACGTGAAGGTAAATATGGTCATGCAGCAGTATGGGGCGTATATGGGGGCAGTACGCTGAGTAAACGTAAACCAATTTCAGTATTAGTGACTAATTTTAATCGTAAAGGTTTAAACAGCAATGAGCTTGAAACTTTTGTGCATGAGTTTGGGCATGCTTTACATGGAATTTTGTCAAAAACCCACTATTCAGGTCAGTCAGGAACATCAGTAGAGCGTGATTTTGTTGAAGCACCATCGCAAATGTATGAAGAATGGGCACGCCGTAAAGAAACTTTATCTAAAGTCGCTGACTATTGTGATCCTGCTTGTCCGAGAGTGGATGATGCACTGATTGCACGATTAAAAGCTGTGCATAATTATGGACGTGGATTAGGGTATGCACGCCAAACGCTTTATGCACAATATGATATGGCATTGCATGGCGCTGATGCACTCAAAGTACAGCCGATGGATGTGTGGAAAAAAATGGAATCCGCAACCGCTTTAGGCTATGTGCCGAATACTGAATTTCCTGGGCAGTTTGGACATCTGATGGGCTATCAAGCGGGCTACTATGGTTATATGTGGTCTGAAGTATTGGCTCTGGATATGTTGTCTGCTTTCGGTGATAACTTGAATAATCCAGAAGTGGGTCAGCGTTACCGCCAAACGATTTTATCTCAAGGCAGCCAAAAGAATGCAGCTCAACTGGTCAAAGATTTCTTAGGCAGAGAACCAGATAACAAAGCTTTCTTTAGTGAAATTACAGGTCAACGTGTCAAATAAGGATTTGCCATTATGCTTGCTTATGTCGTGCGTAGACTATGGCAAATGATCCCGACCATGTTGGGGGTCATTCTGCTGATTTTCTTCTTGTTTAACTGGGTGGGGGGCGATCCTGCATATATTTTGGCAGGGAAAATGTCTAGCCCAGAGCAAATCGAAAACATCCGTAAACAATTGGGCGTTGATCAGCCCTATTATGTGCAGCTGTGGATTTTTATTAAACAGATTCTGACTTTCGATTATGGTGCGAGTTGGAGTACGGGAGAGCCTGTATCACAGATTATCCTGACCCGTTTAGGGCCTTCACTGACTTTATTGATTCCACTGACGATTTTACAAACCGTGATTTCAATTATCCTTGCTTTAGCGGTTGCTTCAGTTCGTGGATCACTGACAGATCGTATGGTGATGATGCTGTGTACCATTGGCATGTCGATCAGTATTTTGGTGTATATCATCCTGTTCCAGTATGTGTTGGCATACCAACTCAGTTGGTTCCCCGTACAAGGCTGGAGTGATCAGTTTAGTCAAAACTTATTCCAATATTCTTTGCTACCTATCTTAATCATGTTGGTGGTGAGCATTGCCCCAACACTACGTTTATATCGAAGCTTCGTCCTAGATGAAATTAACCAAGATTATGTGCGGACTGCGCGTGCCAAAGGTGTGGGGGAGTCTCGGGTACTGAGTGTGCATGTTTTGCGTAATGCATCGATTCCAATTGTCACTGAAGTGATGGCTAGTCTGCCTGCCTTACTGATTGGTGCTTTCCTGATTGAGCGATTCTTTGGTATTCCGGGTATCGGGCGTGAAATTATTATTGCGGTTGAGCGTAGTGATTTCCCTGTAATTAAAGCGATTACCGTATATATCGCTGTTGTGACCATGATTTTTAACTTGATCGCCGATCTGATTTATAAGCTCCTCGATCCTCGCGTACAGTTGAAATAGGAGGATGACAATGCTCAGTACAATTTTTAAAGGCAAATCCTCCTCAAGTGAATCTCCTGCATTAACAGGACTCTGGCAGTTGGCATTGAATCGATTGAAATCAGATCGAATCGCCGTGGTTTCTTTCTTGGTGGTGCTGTTTTATTTCATCTTGTTAGGCTTATCCATGACAGGCGTGATTGCTTCCAATTGGAATAAAGAAGTCGCCGTCAGCTACGCGGCACCGACATTTTTAGGGGCGGATACTGAGTCAGATCAAATGAAAGACAGTAGCCAGAAGATAGAGGCACTACCTGAAAATCCAGTTGATCCACTAAAAGACGTGATTCAACAGCTCAATGCGGAAATTCAGGCTGAACAACAAGCTGGAGCTACAATCGACAATTATGGTGTGGTTGATCCGTTGGCTGCGGATATGCAGGCAATTAATCAGCAATTGGGTGGGCATTTACTCGATCAAAAACAAGAGTTAAAAACCACGTTGCCTTTTGGGGCAGATAAGTGGGGGCAAGATGTACTGCTCAAAACTATTAAAGGTGCTGAAACCTCAATTCTGGTCGGTTTGTTATCTGCTTTATTGGCGGTGGTGATTGGTACTTTTCTTGGCGCGATTGCAGGTTATTTTGGCGGTTGGATTGATGATGTACTGAACTGGTTCTATAACATTTTCACTTCGATTCCTTATCTGCTATTAGTGCTCGCGATCGCTGCGGTACTCCAACAAAAAGGAATTTTGTCAATTGTTTTGATTTTAGGTCTAACGGGTTGGACTGGGGTATTTCGTTTGGTTCGTGCTGAATATATGAAACACAAATCGCGTGAATATGTACTTGCCGCCAAAGCCATTGGAGTGAGTCATTTACGCCGTATGTTTGTGCATATTTTCCCGAATGTCAGTCATATCGCGTTGGTTCAAATTTCGATTCTGGTGGTGTCATTCATTAAATCTGAAGTGATTCTGAGCTTCCTTGGTTTTGGTGTGCCTGTGGGGGTGGTGTCATGGGGCAGTATGTTGAATGAAGCGCAAAGTGAATTGATTTTGGGCAAATGGTGGCAATTGGCAGCGGCTTCGATTGCGATGGCGGTTTTAGTCACGGCATTCTCCATGTTTACTGATGCATTGCGTGATGCTTTAGATCCTAAGTTGAAATAGCGGAGAAAAAATATGCAACTTCAAAATGAAACACCGCTATTACAGGTAGACGATCTTCAGATCAGCTTTAAAGGTGAAAATAAACAATGGATCGAAACGGTTAAAGGAATTTCATTTTCAATTCCTAAAAATAAAACCGTGGCTTTGGTTGGTGAGTCGGGCAGTGGTAAATCGGTTACTTCCCTAGCGGTGATGGGTTTATTACCGAAAGGACAAAGTCAAATTGCAGCGCAAAGTCGTATTACTTTTGAGGGTAAGGATTTACTGAATTTATCTGCAAAAGAAATTCGGAAAATCTGTGGTAAGGAAATTGCCATGATTTTCCAAGAGCCGATGTCTTCATTGAATCCTGTATTCACGGTCGGAGATCAGATTGCCGAAGTGCTATGCATTCATTTAGGCATGGGACGCAAGCAGGCCAGAGTACGAGTGCTTGAGTTACTTCGAGAAGTCGGTATCCCTGCACCTGAAACAAAAATAGATGCGTATCCAAGTCAGCTTTCTGGTGGTCAGCAGCAACGGGTGATGATTGCGATGGCAATCGCCTGTGAACCAAAGCTATTGATTGCGGATGAACCGACCACAGCTTTGGATGTCACCATTCAAAAACAAATCATTGACCTATTGGAATCATTGCGGCAACGTCACCAAATGTCGATGCTGTTCATTACCCATGATTTGGCTTTAGTGGGTGAAATAGCCGATGAAGTGATTGTGATGCGGCATGGTGAGATTCGGGAGGCAGGCAAGGTTGAGCAGGTATTGCAGCAACCCAAAGATGTGTATACCCGAGCCTTGTTACATTGCCGTCCACAGTTGTCCTCACGTCCATACCGTTTACCTGTGACCAGTGATTTTATGAAGCAGGACGAAAATGGACAATTGATTGAAGCAACCAATTTGTCCGAATTAAATCTGAAACAGCGTGTCCGTGGTTTGTCTGGTGATGAGCCGATTGTGCTTGATGTTAAAGATCTGAAAAAGTCGTTTTATAGCCGTAAAGGTTTATGGGGGCGAGAGGAATTTCAGGCCGTAAAAGGCGTGTCCTTCCAACTGGCTAAAGGCAAGACTTTAGGTTTGGTTGGAGAGTCTGGTTCTGGGAAAACCACGATTGGTCTATTGCTAATGCGTTTGCATGAGGCGACAGGTGGGCAGGTTTTGATTGGTGGCAAAGATATTCTTGCCATGACTGAGAAAGAATTTTCACAGTATCAACGTAAGATTCAAATTATTTTCCAGAACCCTTATGCTTCACTCAATCCACGCTTTACCATCGGGCAGATTTTATTAGAACCGATGCGGATTCATGGCATAGGTCAGAATGATGCCGAACGTAAAAAGATGGCATTGGAACTGTTAGAGCGAGTCAGTTTGCCTACGCAAGCCTATGATCGTTATCCGCATGAGTTTTCAGGTGGGCAGCGGCAACGGATTGCCATCGCACGCTGTCTGACTTTAAAACCTGAGATTTTGATCTGTGATGAATCCGTTTCTGCCTTAGATGTTTCAGTGCAGGCGCAAGTATTGAATTTATTGCAGGATCTACAGGATGAATTTGGTTTGAGTTATATCTTTATTTCGCATGATTTATCTGTAGTGAAATATATTTCTGATCAGGTAATGGTGATGAATCATGGTGAGTTGGTTGAAATTGCCAATTCGGATGAGTTGTATTTACATCCACAACATGAATATACCAAGAAGCTGCTCAATGCGATTCCGCAGGGGGTAAACCATCATCATTAAAATTCAAGCATAAAAAACGCTCTAATCAGAGCGTTTTTTCATTTTAAAGCCAAGAATTAGAACTTCTTAAAGCCTTTATTAAAACCAATGGTTTTGCGGCCATTGTTATTATTGCCATTGCCTGAACGCTGCTCTTGTTGCTCATCATCACGGCGCTGTTGACGTAAATAACCACCACGACGTGCAGCCAATGGTTTTTCTGCCATTTTTTCAGTACGACGTTTTGCCATACCAAACAAGCCAGTACCTTGACGTGGTTTTAATTCAACTGATTTTGCCAGGTTGTCAATGTCAGTCTTATCCAGTTCCATCCAACGGCCTGTACGTAACTCACGTGGTAGAATTACCGTGCCATAACGGGTACGTAATAAGCGGCTTACTTTGAGACTTTGTGATTCAAAGATACGACGTACTTCGCGGTTACGGCCTTCTTTAACCACAACTTGATACCAACGGTTGATACCTTCACCGCCAATTTCAGAGAATGATTCGAATTTGGCTGGACCATCTTCAAGTTCAACACCTTTCAGCATGTTATTGCGAATTTGCGGTGTGACTTCACCCATCACACGAACCGCATATTCACGCTCAACTTCGTTTGAAGGGTGCATTAAACGGTTAGCAAGTTCACCATCATTCGTGAATAATAATAAACCAGTACTGTTAATATCCAGACGCCCTACCATTACCCAACGATCATTGGCGATTTGTGGCAAATGATCAAATACAGTTGGACGTTTCTCAGGATCATTGCGTGAGCAAATTTCACCCTCTGGTTTATAGTAAATGAGAACACGGCGGCGAATTTCATCTTCAACCTGAAACTGAACTTTACGACCATCGATACGGAGTTCATCTGTAGGTTCAATACGTTCACCCACTTGAGCAATTTTCCCATTGATACTGACGCGACCAGCAGCAATGACTTCCTCCATATAACGACGTGAGCCTAACCCGACTCTCGCCAACACCTTTTGTAATTTTTCACTCATGACAGCACAACCTTAGACATAATGATCAACAGTTCACCTCTCAAGACTTCGGTGCATGTGCATCGAGAGCCATGAATGCTTCCTTGGCGTTCTGTAGGGGAGGCAATTGATTCAATGACACTAAACCAAAAGCATTTAAAAATTGGGGCGTTGTAATCAACAACGCAGGTCTTCCAGGTAAATCCCTGAAACCAGCTTCTTTAATCCAGTTCCAGTCAAATAAGTTTCTCAAGATCTGACTATTATTCGATACACCACGAATCTGTTCAATATCAGCACGCGTGACAGGCTGATGATACGCAATCACGGCGACTGTTTCGAGCAACGAGGGTGACAACTTGGTCGGGCGTTCAGGCCAAACCTGCGTAATAATATTGCGATACTTTGCTCGCACCTGAAAGCGAAACCCTTGAGCCGTCTCAATTAACTCAATTGAACGACCATGTTGCAACATTGCAAGTTGCTGTAAAAAATGACGTAATTGTTGTTTATTATATTGGTTTTGAAATGCTTCTTTTAGTCGTGCAAGTGAAACTGGTGAGTCACTAGCGAACAAAATTGCTTCAATCTGTAATAAGACATCGTGATGAATATCTTCAAGTGACATTCCTTCATTGGTGTCAAATGGATCTAAACTCATGCTGCAATGCCTTGAACTGTTAAAGGAGCTTCAATACCTGTATGGATGATTTGAATTTTTTGCTGGCGCGTGAGTTCAAGCACTGCCATAAAAGTCACCACCATGCCCATACGACCTTGCATAGGATTTAATAATTCCATAAAACTTAATGCTTGACCTGATGCAAGTTGGCTTTCAATAAATGCTATACGTTCTTCGAGCAGTACTGGTTCCTGCGCAACAATATGTGTGATCGGTTCTGGACGATTAAACACACAAAATAGTGCGTCACGTAAGGCATCGACATCATAACCTTCATAAATTGGAGCAATATGTCCAAGACTTACATTGGCACTAAAAGTATCTCTTTCAAAGATTGGCATTTGCCCTAATCGTTCAGCTGCTTGCTTAATACGGAGGTATGTTTCTAAACGATCAATTAACTCTTGTTTAGGATCTTTTTCAAATTGATCAACTAGAGTTGGTTTTGGAAGCAATAATCGTGATTTCAAATCAGCGAGTAATGCTGCCATCACCATATAATCAGCAGTTAATTCGATATTCAAAGACTTCATACTATCCATATAGGATAAATACTGGGTTGCAATTGGTGAAATATCTAACTGTAAAAGATCAAAGCCATTTTTCTGAATCAAATAAATCAGAAAGTCTAATGGCCCTTCAAACTGCTCCAGTAAAATTTCAAATGCGGCAGGTGGAATGTACAAATCTTCAGGTATGACTTCTTGCCACTCGTCAAGCACACGAATGGAAGGAATTAATTCCAAGGTCGAAGGAAGAATTTGATTCATTACCGTTTATAAGCCACGCGAATTTTCAAAAGCATGAAAGGATGATTTTTTTGTGTTCAAGAAAGTGACACATGCTACAAGCAAGCCTATTCTAATCGAAATCCTTCATTTAATAAATTACTCACTTACAAAAACCTTAAAGTTCTCAGGGTATTTTCTATACTTATACAAGCGAATATGGATGATATAAAAATCTTATACTTAAATCGGCCATTAAACTTCGCATTTCTAAACTATAAGTCACCATGAAAAATTATTTAAAAACACAACGGAATCAGTTCGGACAAACGATAGGTTTTTCGCTTGAAGAAAATGTGACAGCTTCACCCGTGCAGGGAAATATATTTGGACAATACGTTCAGTTGGTTGATGTAGCTGATGGCATAACAGATCAGGCGGCAGGGCAGTTATGGGAAGCGGTATCGACAGAACCCGATGAAAGATGCTGGACTTATCTGCCTTATTCAGCTCCACAGAGCCAACATAGTTTAAAAGATTCATTAGACAACTTATTCGGCTTTAAAGATTCCACTCATTTTCTAATTCAAGTTGCTGAAGAGATACAAGGTTGGGTTGCATTGTTAAATCCGAGGCTTGGGCATGGCGTGATTGAGATTGGTAATGTTTATTTTTCACATAAAATGAAAAAATCAAAGGCGTCAACTGAAACAATTTTCTTACTCCTAGAACAATGTTTTGCACATGGTTTTAGACGTATTGAATGGAAATGTGATGATTGTAATGCGCCGTCTAAAGCTGCCGCTTTACGCTTCTGTTTTCAGTATGAAGGCGTATTTCGCCAAGATCGGATCATAAAAGGACGAAATCGAAATACTGCATGGTTTTCGATTGTAGATGATGAGTGGTCGGAATTAAAAAATGCTTATCAGTAATGGTTAAACCCAGACAATTTTGATTGGCAGGGTATTCAGAAACAGAAGTTGTCTGATTTTTTTGATTGAATAAGGATCAGTGCTTATTCAAAAGCACTGACATCACCAACACCACGACGGATAATTTCAGGATTTTCTCCAGATAAATCCACGATACTGGTGGTGGATAAGGTACCGAAGCCGCTGTCAATAAACACATCAATGCGTTTACCGAGCTGATTTTCAATATCATAAGGATCATCAAGCGGATCTTTTTGATCAGGCAAGATCAATGTACTGGTGAGTAACGGTTCGCCAAGTTCTTGTAATAAAGCTTGTGCAACAGGATTACTTGGAATACGCAGACCAATTGTTTTTTTCTTTGGGTGCATTAAGCGTTTTGGCACTTCACTGGTAGCAGGTAAAATAAATGTGGTAATAGCAGGGGTATTGGCTTTTAACAGTCTGTACATCGCATTATCGACTTTTGCATAAGTTGCAATATCAGATAAATCACAACACATAATTGCATATTGATGTTTAGGACCTAAGCCACGAATCTGAGCTATTCGCTCCATCGCACTTTTATTCCCAATCTGACAACCAATCGCATAGGCTGCATCAGTTGGATAAACCACCACATCACCCGCACGAATACGTTCAACCGCCTGAGTGATTAAGCGAGCCTGTGGATTTTCAGGATGAATATGTAAATGTAACATTATTATTGTAACTCCCTGATCTTTATGGCTGAATTAAGTATGAAACTTGTTCTAGTAAAGATGCAAGTCTTAGATGTGTTAATTTTGTCATTCAATCAAGTAATTCACGTTTAAATTCATTTAGTTGTAATGGTAAGCCATTACGGGTACAAACACAGATATAGTGAATAAAATGTGCAGCATCTCGTGGTAAAGTGGCTTCACCCGAAAAATAACGTTGTACTTGAGCAAAAACATTATCTTTAAATTGTGTCCCATTGCCGCTATCACCCGTTAGATTATCTAAAGAGACACGAAACTTTCGACCAAAGGCTGTTGCAAATAACCATTCAATGGCTTGAGGCTTAATTTCAACTTGTTCAAATAAAGCTTGCTGTTCTGCAGTACGACCATCGGGTGCATACCAATAACCTAAATCAGGTAAAAGGCGACGTTTTTCACCTGAAATACTCCAATGACTAATTTCATGCAAGGCACTGTTAAAGAAACCATGTGCAAATTGGATTTTTGCAGGCTGTTGATTTATGGCTGGGAAATATTCTGGTTCAAAATCACCTTTAACAAGCGTGACATTATGGTGGGAAAACCAGTGATTAAAGTGTAAAATAAGCCAATCAACCTGTTCTGGTTCTGTTGTTAACGTTTTCCAAGATGAGCGTTGCACTTGATCTGGTGTTAACATAGGAGCAGTGATTGAATGGGGGCTAACAAGTGATGAAGTTGTTACTTCAAGTTGCGGCTGCAACAGATGCATTGCTGTGTTACCACGAGTTCTGTCTAAAGAAGTGCAAAATTGTATCTTAATCTTTGACAGAGTACCGATGAATTTGTAGAATTGCCGCCTTAATTATGTCAGCAAATACTTTTCCAAGCCAAATCGAGCCATTTAAATGGGCTGAACAGGGCTATACATGGTCAGGAACACTGCCATTGTCTCGCTTTGCTCGTATTGCTCGAGAAGCTGTTGGTTCAATTGATGATCAATTGATCAACATAGACTGTAAGCTATCAATGGATGCCTATCATCGCATTGTATGGTTAGATGGACATATTGATACTAAAGTTCCAATGGAATGCCAACGTTGCTTGGGATCTGTTGAAATTGAATTAGTCTCAGAATTTCATTTAGCTTTAATTGATGATGAGTCACTGATAGAGCGATTGGATGAGGATGCTGATTTCATCGTTTTAGGTGAAAGTGAATCGTCGAAAAAAGGGAGTATTGATACACCTGCTTCGATTGATTTACTCGCATTACTAGAAGATGAATTGTTATTGTTGATGCCTTTGTCTCCCAAACATGATGTTTGTGAGCATAAACATCAACCTGTCGTTCAGGACGTTGTCGAAGAAAAGCGGGATAACCCGTTTGATGTTTTGGCAAGTTTGAAAGGCAAACTTAACTCATAACACAATTTGTGTTATCATGTTGAGTTAAGACAACTGAATTTGTTCTGATCCATTTTTCGATCTTTGTAAGGAGCCATCATGGCCGTTCAGCAAAACCGTAAAAGTCGCTCTCGCCGTGACATGCGCCGTTCACATGACGCTTTAACCGAGAATGCATTATCTGTAGACCAAACTACTGGTGAAACTCATCGTCGTCACCACGTGACTAAAGACGGTATTTACCGTGGTCGTCAATTATTCGCTAAAGCAGCTGATGCTGAATAATTGAGTTATATGCATTAAGCGTTAGCTTAAAGTATAAAAAATGGGAGCGAAAGCTCCCTTTTTTGTTGTTTTTCGCAATTAAAAAACGATTTAATCAATGGTAAATTGCCGCATCGGAAAAGAGTCTGTTGTCATTCTCATGTAGAATTATGAGTGTTGATAAAACTGGCGATAGACCATTTTAAGGATTTTTATATGTCGACTAAGCGACTTGAGCAGGCTGCTCAAGCAACAAAAACAGCATTTGTTTTTCCTGGTCAGGGTTCACAAAAAGTAGGGATGCTGGCTGAGCTTGCAGAGCAGTTTAGTGTCGTTCGAGATACCTTTGCAGAAGCATCAGCAGCACTTGGTTTTGATCTTTGGCAGATTGCCCAAAGTGGTGAGGGTTTAGATCAAACTGAAAATACTCAACCAGTTTTGCTAACAGCAAGTATTGCCTTATGGCGTGTATGGTTAGAGTTAGGGGGTATAGCACCGAAATACTTGGCTGGACATTCTTTGGGAGAATACAGTGCGCTTGTTGCAGCAGAGGCAATGAGTCTAGCTGACGCTGTTAAATTAGTCCATTTACGCGGAAAATTGATGCAGAGTGCTGTTCCTCAAGGTGCAGGCGCAATGGCTGCAATTCTTGGTTTAGCCGATGAGAAAGTGATCGAGCTTTGCCAAAAAGTGAATGCATATGCGGCAGGCCAAGGTTCGGTTGAAGCGGCGAATTATAATGCGCAAGGTCAGGTGGTGATTGCAGGCAGTACAGCTTTGGTTCAGCAAGTCATGGCTGAAGCAAAAGAGCAATCTGGTAAAGCGATTGCATTGCCTGTTTCTGTTCCGTCACATTGTACCTTGATGAAACCAGCAGCAGAAAAGTTTGCTGAAGCTTTGGAACAAACTGCCATTGAGCTACCTAGCATTCCTGTAATACAAAATGTCAACGCGGAAATCGCAACGGATGTTGCCCAGTTACGTCAGGCATTGACGGCTCAGTTATATCAGTCAGTTCAATGGACACGTACCATGCAATATCTTCAAGATGAAGGTGTGCAGTATGTGGTTGAATGTGGACCAGGTACAGTACTCAGCAATCTTGCCAAGCGATTACCCAACATAGAAAAAGCATTTGCGATTGATAGCAAAGCACGTATGGAAGATGCCCTAAACGCAGTGTTAGTGGCAGAAGGAAAAATTGCATGACACAACAACGAAAAGTTGCGTTAGTGACAGGAGCAAGCCGTGGTATTGGCGCAGCAATTGCACAGCAACTCATTCAAGACGGTTATTTTGTGGTAGGCACAGCAACTTCTGAATCAGGCGCACAAAAACTGACAGAAAGCTTTGCTGAACATGGGGCAGGTGCTGTACTCGATGTTCGTGATGGTGCAGCGATTGATGCACTTGTATCAGATATTGAACAAAAATATGGTTCAGTACTGATCTTGGTGAACAACGCAGGCATTACCAAAGATAACTTGTTGCTTCGTATGTCGGAAGATGATTGGGACGACATTCTCAATATTCATCTGAAAGCCGTATATCGCTTGTCTAAACGCGTATTGAAAGGTATGACCAAAGCACGTTTTGGCCGCATTATTAACATTAGTTCAGTGGTTGCACATTTTGCGAACCCTGGACAGGCGAACTACTCAGCAGCAAAAGCAGGGATTGAAGCATTCAGTCGTAGCTTAGCCAAAGAGATGGGGAGTCGTCAGATTACAGTGAACAGTGTTGCACCTGGTTTCATTGCCACTGAAATGACTGATCAGTTAAGCGAAGATATTCGTAAAAAAATGACTGATCAAGTAGCTTTAAGTCGTCTAGGTGAACCTCAAGATATTGCTGATGCAGTGAGTTTCCTGGCTAGCGATAAGGCTAGTTACATTACTGGTACAGTTTTACACGTAAATGGTGGTCTATACATGGCCTAACTGGCGATGTATAAACTTTTAAAAGTTTTTATATTCAATTAAACTAGTGGCAAATCAAAACGCCACAAGCAATGAGGAGAATTCCTGTGAGCGATATCGAACAACGCATCAAACAAGCTGTAGCTGAACAATTAGGTATGCGTGCTGAAGAGATCAAGAATGAAGCATCTTTCATGGATGATTTAGGTGCTGACTCTTTGGATCTGGTTGAACTTGTAATGTCTTTCGAAAATGATTTTGATATCACGATTCCAGACGAAGATTCTAATGAAATCACGACTGTTCAATCTGCAATTGATTATGTAACCAAAAAACTTGGTTAATCATATCACATGATTAAAAGCCACCTTTTTCGGTGGCTTTTTTATATGTTCAACTTTTCATATGAATAGATGTAAAAATATCTTACAAAAAAAATAAACTATAAATATGAAAATAATTTATTTGAGTGTATAAATTTTATGCTATTTAAAATAATGTATTAAACCATAACAACAAAAGGGAATTTTATGAATATAGCAAACCGTATTAAAGAGATCATTATTGAGCAACTTCGTGTAAATGAAGAAGATGTTTTACCAAATGCATCCTTTACAGATGATTTAGGCGCTGATTCATTGGCTGTAGTTGAGCTTATTATGGCTTTTGAGGGGGAATTTGGTACTCAAATTCCTTATGAAGAGGCTGAGAAAATTATTACCGTTCAATCTGCAATTGATTATATGACCAATATTGTGGGAGAAAATGCTTAAATTGCTTCAAGTTTTGAACGAATTGAAAGCCGCCGTAAGGTGGCTTTTTATATTTAAAATATATAAATGTGAAAGCTTAAAATCAGTTTTACTGCATATACATATATTTACAAGACCTCGTTAAATTGAAACTCGCATGCTTTATTTTTTCGGTATAACTAATTGTAAGTCTGTTTTGACTATGCTTAATCAATAATTACAGAGGAAATAAAAAATGGGTATTTTTGATTTTGTTAAAGGCATTGGTAAAAAAAATACAGCACCAGCAGAACCTCAGCCTGCTCCAGCCACACCTGTTGAGCCTTCAGCTCAAGAAATTGCCAATAAATTATTAGGTTTGATTAAAAGTTTAGGTCTTGGTGTTGATGGTTTATCAGTAACCTATAATGGAAATACCGATACAGCCATTATTAAAGGGCGAGTCAAAAGCCAAGCAGATAAAGAAAAGATAGTTCTTGCCGTTGGGAATATTGATCATGTTGCTCAGGTCGATGATCAGATGACGGTTGAAGTGCCTGAACCAGAAAGTAAATTCTATACTGTAAAATCAGGTGATAATTTATCTAAGATTTCTAAAGAGTATTATGGCGATCCAAACCAATACAATAAAATTTTTGAAGCGAATAGACCATTACTCAAAAATGCGGATGATATTTTTCCTGGACAAGTTTTGCGTATCCCTGAATAAATTGTAATGTGACAGAAGAGGCGCGTATTGCGCCTTTTTTATTAATAAATTCTGGAAGATTTATCAATTTGAAAACAACTTAAAACCGCTTCGGAATCTTCTGCCCATTCACCACAGGCGATTCCGCATTTTTCAAAACACCAAACAACCATGTTTCAGCATGTTGCACTGCAATTTTAAGGGAATCTCCCAAAGCTAAACGACCTGCAATAAAGCTTGCCAAAGAACAGCCAGAACCATGATATTGTCCGTCTAAACGAGGGCAATGGCTTTCAGCAATCATTTTGCCGTCAGCATAAAGTACATTGCGAATATGATCAGGTGTATCTTCATGTCCACCTTTCACTAGTACAGCTTTTGCGCCCATCTCAAATAATTTTTGAGTGGCTTGCTCAATATCATGAATACCTGTTAATGCTCTTAATTCAACTGTATTGGGGGTAATGACTGTAGCTAAAGGGATTAACTCAACAAATGCTTTAACTAATGTTGCTTGATCACCGAGTGAACCCCCACTATTTGCGACTAATACTGGATCGAGTACATATTGATAATCTGGGTGTTGACGTAAAAACTCAGCCAATGCAGCAATATTATCGGTTGTACCCAGCATGCCTGATTTTACACATTTAATCGGTAAATCACCCACTACTGCATTTGCTTGAGCAAGTAGTAACTCTTTTGACGTGGCTTCAAAACCAAAGACTTGTTGCGAGTTTTGAATGGTCAATGCTGTGCAGGCAATGGCTGCATGTGCGCCACTTTGCCCAATAGCCTCAATATCTGCTTGTAAGCCAGCACCACCTGATGGATCTAAACCTGAAAAACATAGTACGGTAGGACGCACAGCCATTTCCTTTTATTCTCTCATTTAAGCTAGTATATGGGAGTTTCGAGAAACTCTCGACTATGTTATGTAAGGCTTTAAGAGATTGAACGAATGACGATCAAAAATATTCTGATTGATTTAGATGGGACTTTAACTGACCCTAAAGCGGGTATTCATCGCTCAATTCGTTATGCTTTAGAAAAACTGGGCCACCCTTTAGCGGATGGAGTTGATTTAGATTGGACGATTGGACCTCCGTTGAAAGCTTCTTTGGCGAAGTTATTAAATACTCAGGATGATGATTTTGCTGAACAAGCGTTACTTGCTTATCGTGAGCGTTTTTCAGTGACTGGTTTATTTGAAAATGAAGTTTATGCAACAGTGGTAGAAACGTTGCAACAGTTACAACTACAAGGTTATCGATTATTTTTAGCGACGGCGAAGCCAACAGTTTATGCGAAACGTATCCTTGCCCATTTTGGTTTGGATCAATTTTTTACTGAAATGTATGGCAGTGAATTAACAGGTGAACGTACCAATAAAGTAGATCTAATAGCTTATATTCTTGAAAAAGAGCAATTGGATGCGCAGCAATGCATTATGGTGGGAGACCGACAATATGATGTGATTGGTGCACGTGCCCATGGTATTGAAACCATTGCTGTAAATTATGGTTATGGCACAGCAGAAGAACTTGCTCAAGTACAACCGATTGCTCAAATTTCACAATTTAGCCAATTGCTTAATACGGTGAATCAACTGAATTTAGAACGAAAAGTATCATAACCAGGAACGCAATAAAAAGCCTCGAATGATCGAGGCTTTTTTGTTTCATTAAATATTATGTTTTAAGCGATATTGAACCAATTCTTCGATACTAATCACGGTAAGGCCATGTGTCTGAGCATAAGCTAGAACTTGAATACCTGATGCCATAGAGCCATCAGGATTAGTCAATTCACATAATACGCCAGAAGGTTTTAAACCAGCCAAACGGGCTAAATCTATTGTTCCTTCAGTATGTCCTCTGCGAGTTAATACGCCACCATTACGTGCACGTAATGGGAACACATGACCTGGTCGACTGAGGTCACTTGCAATAGCACCATCTTTAGTGGCAGCTAAAATTGTTGTTACGCGATCTTTAGCAGAAACACCGGTGGTCACACCTTGTGCCGCTTCGATCGTTACCGTGAATGCTGTTTTAAATTGGCTAGAATTGTCGACCACCATTGGTGGGAGTGCTAGATGATCGGCCAACTCTTCTGTCAGACATAAGCACACAATACCAGAACCATCACGAATCATTCGTGCCATGGTTTCGACAGTGAGTGTTTCAGCAGCAATAATAAGATCAGCTTCATTTTCACGATCGAAATCATCCATTACCAATACTGGTTTGCCTTGGCGGATGTCTTCTAAAGCTTGTTGAATACGTTGTTCAGCAGGGGAAAGGGCTGAAAAGAAAAGTTCGGGTTGAATTAAACTCGACATAATGAAACGCTCTCGTAAATAGGATACGGTTGAACATTTCAGGACTGATGTAAAAAATAAGCGTACACCAAAACAACGCGAAAAGCGTATTTCAGTGGTTTCGTCTTCTTTCATCCGGACTATACCGTCGGCTTTGGTCTCTCACCAAATCTGCGAGTATATAAATATATACAGGCTCGTGGGCTGATTAGGTCACTTGATTGCAAGGCCCAACTTACCACCGGTGGGGAATTACACCCCGCCCTGAAGCGATGTGCTTTGATTATAGCTAGTTTTTTGAGAGGAAAGGGAACTATTTATGAAATGGATCGTTCTATTGAAATATGAATTTAAGCAAATGAAGTTTCGGTTTTGTCGTGGAGAAGTCATTGTTTTTGAATTGTTTTGATGAGTTCTATTCAGCACTTAGTATCGACCTAGCTATAAAAAAGCCAGTTCATCTTGACTGGCTTTTTTGAAATTTTTTAAATATTTATGCAATTTGTACAGGAATACAGTTTGCCGTGTGATTGACTGTATTGTCCGGATTTGCATAAACCAAACGTGGTTTGTGGAGGTTTGCTTCTACTTCAGTGAAATCACCAAAAGTTGCAATAATGACTAAATCACCGACATCAGCTTGGTGTGCTGCGCCACCATTCACTGAAATAATACCTGAGTCATCTTCACCACGAATTGCATAAGTTGTGAAGCGTTTGCCGTTGGTTACGTTCCATACGTGGATTTCTTCGTATTCACGAATCCCTGCTAAGTCCATTAATACACCATCAATTGCACAAGAACCTTCATAATGAAGTTCTGCATGAGTGACAACTGCACGGTGAATTTTACATTTTAATAAACGAGATAGCATGGCTAGCGTCTCCTGAGTAAGACCTAAGATGAATATCTTATTGGTTGACTTGTCACGTTTCCCGCTGGCGATAGGCGGTTTGATGCGCATTTTGCGCTTAAAAATGCAATATGGCAAGCGTGATTGATCAACAATTCAGTTTAAATTTAAGCGGGTTTGTATGCATTAATTTGATTCATTGCCTGTGAAACTTGTCCATCGACAAGCATTTTCACTTTGGATAAAGCATGATCAATCGCAGCATCCATTAAAGCTTGTTCACTGCTAGGAGCTTTGCCAAGCACATGACCAGAAACACGTTCTTTAGAACCAGGATGTCCAATTCCTATACGTAAGCGATGGAAATTAGCACCAATATGTGGAACGATGTCGCGAAGACCATTATGTCCGCCATGTCCACCACCTGATTTTAAACGAATAATACCAGGATCCATATCGAGTTCATCATGAGCAACAAGAATTGCTTCAGGTGCAACTTGATAAAATTTGGCAAATGGTACGACACTTTGACCAGAACGGTTCATGAAAGTGGTAGGTAAGAGTAAACGTACGTCATGACCATCAATTTGACCACGACCGCTGTATCCATGAAATTTTGGATCAGCCTTTAAAGAAATACCATAACGATCTGCAAGCTGTTCTACAAACCAGAAACCTGCATTATGGCGGGTTTGGGCATATTCCTTACCAGGATTACCCAAACCAACAATTAGCGAAATATTTGACACTAATTTACGCCTTTAACACTTATGCGCGTTTGAAGTCAGCGTGCATAGGTGTGTTTTTAGCTGGGTGACGTTGTAACGCTTGGATTTTAACGTTTTCAACTTTATCACCGATTTTGATTTCGATAACTTCTTCGAAGAAAGCATTGTTTTCTAAAGCTTTAACGATTTCACGAAGCTCTAAAGTAACAGCTACAGGCTCAGCGCTACCACCATAGATGATTGCTGGGATTTGAGCAGCGTGGCGAAGGCGGCGGCTCGAACCTTTCCCTTGTTGTGCTACTTCACGTGCTTGAGCGTTTAATACGAAGTTTGCCATGGGCATATCCTCATTGAGTTTGAGTAACTAAACTTGCGACCAGTTTAGTGATAGAAAAACCCTAGCGAGCTAGGGTTTAAGAAAAAAAGCTGGGCTATTATAGATAACTATCGAACATAGCGCTAATAGATTCTTCGTTATTGATACGACGAATTGTTTCAGCAACCATGCTTGCAACAGAAACTTGGCGAATTTTACCTAAGTTTGCTGCTTCATCTGAAAGAGGAATCGTGTCAGTAACAACGAGTTCATCAATAACAGAGTTACGAAGGTTATCAATCGCTTTGCCTGATAAAACAGGGTGAGTCGCATAAGCAATCACTCGACGAGCACCAAATTGTTTCAGTGCATCCGCAGCTTTGCAAAGCGTACCTGCTGTGTCGACCATGTCATCAACAATGACACAGTCACGATCTTTTACATCACCAATCAAATGCATCACTTGTGACTCATTTGCTTTTTGGCGACGTTTATCAATGATAGCTAAATCGATATCACCTAACTGTTTTGCAACAGCACGTGCACGAACAACACCACCAACGTCAGGTGAAACCACCATAAGGTTGTCATGTTGTTGTTGACGTAGGTCTGCCAATAACGCAGGCGTTCCGTAGATGTTGTCAACAGGAATATCAAAGAAACCTTGAATTTGGTCTGCGTGTAAGTCGATCATTACCACACGGTCAATACCTACAGTTGTCAGCATGTCTGCAACAACTTTTGCAGTAATTGGAACACGAGCAGAACGTGGACGACGATCTTGACGTGCATAACCGAAATACGGAATGACTGCAGTGATACGACCAGCACTTGCACGACGCAAAGCATCAGCCATGACCAAGATTTCCATCAGGTTATCGTTGGTAGGCGCACAAGTAGATTGAACGATAAAAACGTCTTTACCACGAACATTTTCAGTAATTTCAACTGAAATTTCACCATCAGAAAACTTACTTACAGAAGCAGCACCGAGAGGGATATGTAAATGGCTTACGACTTTTTGGGCGAAATGTGGATGAGCACTTCCACTAAAAACGACAAGATTGGGCATGAAGCACCCTTGGCGGTTGGCTTATAATGAATTTGGATGGCAGGGGCGGCTGGATTCGAACCAACGGATGGCGAGATCAAAACCCGCTGCCTTACCACTTGGCGACGCCCCTAATGCGGCAGAACTTTAATCGTTTTGCATGATAATGTCAATATGATTGAACAGGTATCAATATAAAACAAGTCTGTCTAAAGATATGGCAGGGGCGGCTGGATTCGAACCAACGGATGGCGAGATCAAAACCCGCTGCCTTACCACTTGGCGACGCCCCTAAATTTGATGATATGTAATGGCAGGGGCGGCTGGATTCGAACCAACGGATGGCGAGATCAAAACCCGCTGCCTTACCACTTGGCGACGCCCCTATTACATACATCTACAGGTGAAAATTGGCAGGGGCGGCTGGATTCGAACCAACGGATGGCGAGATCAAAACCCGCTGCCTTACCACTTGGCGACGCCCCTAACGTGTAACTTTGAAATGTCTTAAAGGTGATTCTGCTAAACTGTTGACCAAGTAAGCTTTACAAGGTGCGTTTTGCAAAATCTTCTTCGTATCCATTTCACTGGTTACTTCAGTAAAAACACAAGCACCTGTACCTGTAAGCTTTGCTAGACCAAATTGATCTAAATATTGCATCGCTTCTTCAACTTCAGGGTATAACTGTCGAGCCAGAGGTTCGAAGTTATTTCCAAAGCTAGAAGGTTCTAACTGATAGGCGCAAAATGTAGTGATCTTGGAATCTCTTGTCAATGTTTTTTGTGAAAAAAGTGCTTGAGTGCTGATAAAACAATCAGGTTTTAAAATTATGAATTGTTTTTGAGCTAAGTCTATGAATGATAAATGTTCACCTATGCCTTCTGCCCATGCATTTCGACCAAAAATAAAGATAGGCACATCTGCACCCAGTTGCACACCATAATCAGCTAATTGCTGTTCATTTAAACCGCATTGCCACAGTTGATTGAGTACAATGAGTGTAGTGGCTGCATTAGATGAACCGCCGCCAAGACCAGCACCCATCGGAATATTTTTCTCGATTTGAATATTTAACCCACATGGTTCTTTTGCATGTGGGCGTAATAATTGTGCTGCACGATAGATGAGATTTTGTTCAAGTTGAACTTCAGCAATACCTTCAATCTGGATTATTTCTTCAGACAAATTTTCAAAAGTCATCCAATCATATAGGTCAATTAATTGAAAAATCGTCTGTAATTCATGGTAACCGTTCGCTCGACGACCAGTAATATGCAGAAATAAATTTAATTTTGCAGGTGAAGGTACTCTAATCATAGATTAATTTAATCAATTATCGATTTTGAATCACCATTGTAATACGGTTTTCTTTATCTTCCGCAAGTGGTTGTTTAAGTAATAATTTATTTGGCAGCATTTGTGCGTCGTTATAACTAAAATCAACTGTCCAACCATCTTCAATGAGTTGCTTTAATCTATTATTTTCATCTTTTATGATTTGCGCATTTTGAGTCGCAGGTTTGGCTTGTACCCAATACGTCAAGTGCATAATTGGTGCTTGCCATCCTGTAGCTTTTTCAAGTAATTCTTCAGGTGTGGTCGCTGAAATAAGTCCAGTTTTTGCACTATTTAGTGTGACTTCACCAGGTTTACCTTGAATTTGTGTTTTTCCAACACCTAGGATTCCAGTTAATTCAATATCAAATTCATCTTGTTGCTGTGCCCATGTAAAGAATGCACTGCCAGATTGCTGCGGTGTGCGAACCCCAATTTTGCCTTGTAAGTTAAAATTATTTTCATCTTGAACTTGCGGTGTCACGATTGGTTTTTGGGGTTGAGTTAAGCTTTGACAACCACTAAGTATTAAAACACTTGAACTACAAATCGCAATGCATAGTTTTGACAATGAGCGCATGTATTTAACTCTTTTTTACAGTGATAGGTAAGATTAAGCTATCAAGTTGTTGTAATTGTGGGGCATTTGCATGTTTTTGTTTCAATTGCTGTAACACCTCACTAAATTGTGTGAGTGCGCCTTGCATATACAGCGCTTTAGCATAGCGAACTCCAATATTGATATTTTGGCTAATTGAATAGGCTTGTCCCAAGACTTTGGTTGCGGTATCAAAATCATTTTGTAGAAAAGCGATATAGCCCAATGTATCAAGAATAGAGGCTTGTTCAGGTGCAAAGTTGAGCGCTAGTTCTGCATATTTGCGCGCTTCTTTTAGGCGACGATTTTGCAATGCTAAGGTATAGGCATAAGCGTTTAAATAGGTCGGGCTATTGGGTTCAATAATTAAAAGCTGCTTCAAAGTTTTATCTAATTTATCCCGATCGGTATAAGGATCCAGCAATAATACTTCTGCATAAAGCAGTTCAGGATCATCGGGTAAGCTCTTAATCGCTTCATCTAGCAATACTAAAGCTGCTTTTTTATTATCCATCTTTTTTAAAATATCAGCTTGAGCTTGATAGAGGAAACTTGCATGTTGTGGATAATTCACCCGTTCTTGTGTAAGAAAGCGTAAAGCATCATTCAGTTGACCCTGCTTCTCAAAAATCGCGATCATATTGCGTCGAGACACAATATATAAGCTGCCATCCACGAGTCGATAGTATGCTTTTGCGGTTTCATAATGTTGTTTGCGCTGTGCATTGATTGCAAGATAGTAATAAGCTTCATTCTGATATTTTGCTGAAGAACGCAATTCAACTAAATATTGTTCAGCTTTTTCGTATTGTTTTAAATCAATACTGGTTAAGCCGGCAATAAATAAAGCTTCTTCAGTTTTTGGATAATCTTTGATAATACTTTCAAGCTTATCTAATGCTTGCTGTTGTTGATTGATTTGAATGTAATAGCGAGCTTCAGCTAATCGTATATCAATATTGGTTTTATTTTTTCGACTGGCTTGTGCAAACCACTTTTGTGTTTCAGCATCGTCGCGTAAAGCCATTAATAGATTGGCTTTCATCAGAATGAAACTGGTCGATTTTGAACGTTTACGTAAGGCTTTATTGATATTATTTAATGCTTGCTCATATAAGCCATCTTGCGCTTCTAATCCAGAGATTAAAGCCAAGATAGATGGGTTTTCACGTTCTTTACTGGTACGTAAGGCATTTAATAAAATTTCACGATCTTGTGCTTGTTCGGGGGCAATCCCTGCCAAAATTTGTTCGAGATCAGCAGTTGGGTCAATATTTAAGATCTTATCTAATGTTTTAGCTGCCAATTCATATTCATGGGTTTTCAGGGCAATATGTGATAAGTAAAATAAAGCAGGAACATCTTTGGGTTCTTGTTCTACCCAATGTGTTGCAATATCTAATGCAGATTGAAAATCGTTATATTCTAAGGCGACATCTAAAGCACGCTGTTTGATTGTGGTTGAATTACTTCGAATTGCCAGCACTGTATAATTGTGTAATGCAGTTGCAATATCATCATAAGCAAGAGAAAATTCAGCAACCATACTTTGTTGTAATGCGTTGTCAAAGCTTTTATCTGCATACATGTCGTGTATTGCTTGTGCAGAGACATACGAGCTCATGCTACCTAACAACAAGATTGTGGTAGAATACCGTCGAATCGTCTTGCCGCTAAAAAGGGTACGGCGATATAGCTGACGCAATTTTTATTGATCCAAAGTAATGCTTTTTATGACACCGATGTTGCACAATAACATAAATTTAGCGAAATGATGATCTGATATGTCTTTCTTTGCATTGGGTGTCAACCATCAAACAGCTTCTGTTGAACTTCGTGAACAAATCGCTTTCAATGCAGAGCGATTAGCTGCGCTATTGCTTGAACAAAATAAACATTCACCTTTGAATGATTTAGTTGTTGTATCAACCTGTAACCGCACTGAAGTTTATGCCATGACAGAAGATGCTGATAGTGTTCTGACTTGGTTAGCCCAAGTGAATAATATTGATGTAAAACATTTAATTCATCATGTTTATCGTTACGAAAATGCCCAAGCTGTTACACATTTAATGCGTGTTGCAAGTGGTTTAGACTCTTTGATGTTGGGTGAGCCGCAAATTTTAGGGCAAGTTAAAAGTGCTTTGGCTTTATCTAAAGATGCACAAACTGTGTCGCCAGAACTGAATAGTGTTTTTGAATATGCTTTTTATGCAGCGAAACGTGTTCGTTCAGAAACCTCTGTAGGTAGCCATGCTGTTTCAATGGGTTATGCAGTTGCTCAGTTAGCATTGCAAGTCTTTAGTCGCCCTGAAAAGTTAACGGTTATGGTAGTTGCCGCAGGTGAAATGAATAGTTTGGTTGCTAAGCATTTAGCGGAAATGGGTGTGGCAAAAATTCTAATTTGTAACCGTAGCCGTGAGCGTGCTGATTTACTGGCACAAGAAATTGCTCACCAAGTTGAGGTTGAAATTATTCCTTTTGCTGAACTTGCCCAGAATTTATATAGAGCAGATGTTGTCTCGAGCTGTACAGGAAGTTTACATCAAGTTATTCAATATTCAGATGTTAAAGCCGCACTTAAAAAGCGTCGCTATCAGCAAATGTTGATGGTCGATTTGGCTGTTCCACGTGATATTGATCCGAAAGTTGAATCATTAGATAACGTATATTTATATGGTGTGGATGATCTACAAAGTGTGATTGATGAAAATTTAGCGCAACGTCGTCAGGCAGCTGTTGAGGCTGAAATTATGGTGAATCAATTGGCTACTCAATTGATGACCCAACAAAAAGTGAAAGAAGCGAGTAGCACCATTCAAGCTTATCGTCAGCACAGTGAAGAAGTCAGCCAAAAAGAGTTGGCACATGCATTAGAGTTATTGCAACATGGTCATGCCGCAGAACAGGTGATGCGGGAGTTTGCTCATCGCCTATCACAGAAACTTATGCACCCAACTTCTATTTTATTAAGAGAAGCTGCTAAAGCTGAAAATCCAGATTATTTTGAATGGTTACAGCAACATCTAAAGGATGTGTTTGAGCATGAGCGTAAACCGAGGCAGTAAATTAGCTTAGGATAATAACTTCAAGCTAATCTGTTTTGTTAACTCATTTAATTGTTGACGTAAATTGCGTGATTCGATGAGTGAGATAGGTGATCTCAGTTTTAATTTTAAATATTTTTCTTGTAGATTTAATGAAAAGTCCTTAGCCAATTTATCAGCAATCTCAGGTGCTTGAGTTAATGACTCAATATTGGTTCTCTGCATAACATCGGCAATCTCATGACTATAACGACTACATGCACCGAGTACGTAATAGGTTGCTAATTCCTGATCATCGGGTAAATCATCAAAGATAATGTTGAGCACTGCTAAAACTTTAGCCAGCAGCTCAGTTTGGTCAATCACTGCAAGTAATTCTTCAAAATGAATATAGAGAAATGGGTGATGCATTAAAATTGCGATTGCAAAATCTTCATCTTTGGTTTGAATATTAAAAGATAAAGAGGCATCGTGGCTGATTTGAGGGGTAAAACGTTTGCCTAGACCGAGTTTCTCACGGAAAGACTGACTCAACAGATAACGGAATGAGCCATGTTTAGGTAATAACTCTGTTAATTCACGTAGTTCTCCCATGACTAAACTTTTACCTTCAGGCGTACTAACGTCATGCTGTCCTGTTAAATGGGCAAACACAAAGTCAGATAAAAGTGGCGCCTGTTGTAATAATTTTTGGAAGTTTTCTAAGCCTTCACGACGAATCAATGAGTCTGGATCATGTTCATTCGGAAGCACAAAGAATTTTAATTCACGCCCATCATTGAGTAAGGGGAGCGCAATTTCTAAGGTGCGTCGTGCTGCTTTTTGTCCAGCAGCATCCCCATCAAAGGCAATGGTAATACGAGAATTTTGTTTAAATAGGGTGGTTAAATGATCTGCATTACTGGCTGTTCCTAGTGTTGCGACAGCACCATTGATCCCATATTGCTGTAAGGCAATCACGTCCATATAGCCTTCGACCATTAACCAATCGTTGGCTTTGAGTTTACGACCCTCATATAAACCATAAAGCAATTGATTCTTGTGGAAGACCTCTGAATCTGGTGAGTTAATATATTTAGGTTTAATTTCATCATTGAGCGCACGACCACCAAAACCAACCACGCGGCCTTTATGATCGCGGATCGGAAAAATTACCCGCTCACGTAATAAATCAAAATCTCGACCACTATCACTAGAACGAATCAAACCCAACTGTTTCAAACCTTCAATATCTTGTGGGAAGGTTTTTTCTAAATGCTGCCAATCTTCTGGTGCATAACCCAAACGCCAAAATTGAATCGTTTGTGCCGATAAGCCACGCTGTTTGAAATAATTTTGTGCTTTTTGACTCATTGGGAGTTGACGTTCATAAAACTGAGCAACGTTTTCCAATAAGTCATAGAGATTACCTTCTTGAACCTGTTCATCCATATAAAAGGATGGATCAAATTGAGCAAAAGGATCATCCATAACGCGATCTATATCGACAAAATGCCCATCGATAAATTCGTCTGCTACAGATATAGGTGCTGGATTTTCAGCGACTGACGTATTTGTTGGTTGAGCCGCTGCAATTTGTTGAGGACTACGTTTATAAGAAAGTTTTTTATTGTCGTGATTATCTTGCGGTAATTCGATGCCTGTCTGATTAGACAAGTCTTTCATCACATCGACAAAGTTCCGACTATCAATGTCCATGAGGAAGCGAATCGCATTTCCATTCGCTTGACACCCAAAGCAATGATAATACTGCTTATCTCTATATACATGGAATGATGGAGATTTTTCCTGATGGAATGGACAACAGCCTGAGTAAGTACGCCCAGTCTTTTTTAATTTCACACGTTGACCGATTAAATCGACGATATCAGTTCGATCTAAGATTTGATCAATCGTATGTTGTGGAATTGCCATGTACATTTAACCATTTTGGACTGAGAGATAACATCTTCGTTGAAGTCAGTGTGTCAGAATTTATTGTTGCATAAAATGAAAAACAGGCAAGGGTAGACTTGCCTGTTTTATGGTTTTGATGAGTGCAAATTAATTTGCAGCATCAGCCCCCGAAGTTTCTTTGGTCTCAGGCTTATCTAATAGCCCGAAGCTTAAACGGTTCATCCAACTTGGTTTATCAGTTGGTTCTTCAATAGGAGCAGAATCGATTTCTTCGGTTGTCGGTTTATCTAATAAACCAAGGCTCAAACGATTTGTTAAGCTGCGTTGCTCAGTTTCACCATTGGTTTGTTCTTTTACTTGTACCGTTTTAGATTCACGACCAAGCAAGCCTAATGTGGCACGATTGACCCAACTACCTTCTTTACGAGCAGCACGAAGATTTACTTCACCATTTGCCTTAACTAAATTTGGATAGTTTAGTTTTAAGAGATCAATATATTGTTGAGACGTCGCTTGATCGCCTAATTTTTGGTAGCTATAAGCTAATATTGCAAGCGCTTCAGGTGTTTGTGGTGTTTGAGGGTAGTGTTCAATGACCCATTGGGCGCGTTCAGCAGCAGCCAACCATGCTTTACGTTGAACATTGAAACGTGCCGCATTCATTTCACTTTCAGCCAATTCTTGACCGATAAATTTCATACGTTGTGCAGCATCTACTGAGTATTGGCTACTTGGGAAACGACGAATCAAATCTACAAAGTTTTGATAAGCGACTTTAACGTAGCTCACATCACGATGTGATTGTTGTAATGACGTATAACGAATCAAACTGTCGTAATTCATTTCCATGTTGGCTACACCCCGAACATAGTAAGCGTAATCAACATTTGGATGTTGTGGATTTAAACGAATGAAACGATCTGCCAGTGCAATCGTACCTTCATAATCTTTTTGTTTAAATTTGGCGTAGAGGAGTTCAAGTTGTGCTTGTTGAGTGTATTGTCCAGTTGGATAATACGTATCTATCGCTTCAAGTGATTTAACAGCATCAGTATATTGATTACGTTCAAGTGATTTTTGTGCTTTTTCAAAATAGACTTGTTCACTTGACTGTGGGCCTTTATCAACCACTTCTTTTTTGCTTGGATTACTGCTACAACCAACAAATACAGACGCTACGCCTAAAGATAAAGCCAATATGGTAATTTTATAATGGGGTAGCGACATAAAAATTCCTCTGCTTTTGGGACAATAAGCTACAATGGTGCTATTAAACCATTTTTGTATCGATCATCAAAATGACTTCAACACAATCTTCCAATTCAAACCTTTCTGAGACAGATTTCTTACTTGAAGATTCTGTCGATGCAGATAATCATAATTCTGATGCAACTGCAACACGTTTATCGTTGCAAATTCAACTCGATGAAGAGTATTTAGGTCAGCGTATTGATCAGGTTGCTGCATTGGTTTGGAGCGAGTTCTCTCGTGAAAAGCTCAAGCAATGGATGAAAGACGGGCATCTGTTGGTAAATGGTAACATTGTAAAACCTAAATATCGTTGCGAAGGCAATGAATTGCTTACGCTGAATGTTGAGTTAGAAACCCAAACCTCTAGTCAACCTGAAAATATTCCCCTCAATATTGTCTATGAAGACGACGATATTATTGTGATTAATAAAGAAGTTGGGATGGTGGTTCATCCTGGTGCTGGCAATCCTACAGGTACTTTGGTTAATGCCTTGCTTTATCATGCACCGAAACTGGCTGAGCTTTCACGTGCAGGTTTAGTACATCGTATTGATAAAGATACCAGCGGTCTATTGGTTGTTGCAAAAACATTGGAAGCCCAGTTTTCTCTCAGTAAACAACTTGCGAAAAAAACCGTTTATCGTGTTTATGATTTAGTTGCATATGGAAATATTATTGCGGGTGGCACGATTGATGAGCCAATTAAACGTCACCCAGTCGATCGTGTCAAAATGGCGATCTTACCGGGTGGGCGTGATGCAGTAACACATTACAATGTGAAAGAGCGTTTCCGCGACTTCACGCGTATTCAGGCGCAACTTGAAACAGGACGTACCCATCAAATTCGTGTGCATTTTAGTTATCTTGGACATGGTTTGGTAGGTGATCCTGTTTATGTCAATCGTGTACGTTTCCCTGCTGGCGCATCAGAAGTCTTAATTGACATGCTACGTAGTTTTAAACGTCAAGCGTTACATGCAGCAAAATTAGGTTTAGTGCATCCACGTACTGGCGAAGAAATGATGTTTGAAGCACCATGGCCAGAGGATTTCACTCAACTGGTGGAAGTACTTCGCCAAGAGAATGAAGCGTATTAAAAAAAATTCTCTTTAAATAAAGGGGGATGTGTTTAGCTTCTCCCGTTCAAAAGCTAAGGCATATATTCTGGTAAGAGGACGGATTTTATGGAATTTGTACAAGGTTTGCCTAAAGGTGTGTATCTAGGGCAAACGCGTATTGAACATCCTCAAACCATTGCAACTCAAAATGAAAATCTATCAGGATTTAATCTGGCTTTGCATGTCAATGATGATGCTCAACGGGTTCAGCAGCACCGTATGATCTTGCTAAATGAATTATCTGTATATGGTGTTGATAGAATCACATGGATGACGCAAACTCACAGCACCATTTGCTATACCATCAATGAACAGATTCCATTTGTTGCACTTGAAGGCGATGGTTTGGTCACGCAACGGGCAGGGCATGCCTTGATGATGATGACAGCTGATTGTTTGCCTATTGTTTTGGGTAATAACGAAGGTACAGAAGTCGCCAATCTACACGCAGGTTGGCGTGGTTTGGCTAATCGAATTGTCGAAAATACCGTGACGGAAATGAAATCTCAGCCAACTTGGGCATGGCTGGGTGCTGCGATTAGTCAACCTTGCTTTGAGGTCGGGGCAGAGGTGAAAGCTGCATTCTGTGAAAAATATACTGAACTGGAATTTGCATTTATCTCAGGACAGACTGAGGGTAAATATTTAGCTGATTTATATGCAATCGCTCGATTTATTTTAAATCGCTTAGGTGTGCAGAATGTTTTGGGTGGTAATCAATGTTCATTCCGACAAACTACAGATTATTTTTCTTATCGTCGAGATTCTAAAACAGGACGTATGGCAACATTTGTGTTTATGCAATAATTTTAATTCAATAAGCAGTTGATTCGCTTAGTTGTGATGAAAAATGTTAAACTTGATTCAATTCATTGGTTTTTAAATTTTCCATGTCTTTCATTGATCAAGAAACTCCTAAAGTTCAAGTTTGTGTAATTTTTCATAGTCCTTATGGACATACTGCAAAAGTTGCGCAACATATTGCTCAAGGTGCGGAACAGGGAGGGGCAGAAGTGCATCTCATTTCTGTTGCTGCTCCACAGTGGGATTTAATCGATCAAGCAGATGTGATCGTAATGGGTTGCCCAACTTATATGGGTAGTCTGACTTCTGCGCTCAAGCAATTCATGGAAGACTCGTCTAAGCGATGGCTTGCGCGAACTTGGCAAGGAAAAATAGCTGCGGGCTTTACCAATGGTGGTGGATTAAGCGGTGATAAATTGGCGGTGTTGCAACAGATCAATCTGTTTGCAATGCAGCATGGCATGTTATGGGCGGGATTACCGTTTATGCCAACAGGACGAAGTCCATCAGATATTAACCGTATGTCCAGCTTTCTAGGTTTAATGACTCAATCAGATAATGCAAGTGTCGAAGTAACACCACCTGAGGGTGATTTAGAAACCGCACGTAAATTTGGCAAATATTTAGCAGAATTACGATTAAAACAGATCAACATTTGATACCTATAAAAAAACCTCCAATATCCTTGGAGGTTTTTTTATTATTTATGCAACATACGTGCTTTATCACGCTGCCAATCACGGTCTTTTTCCGTAGCACGTTTGTCATGTAATTGCTTACCTTTGACCAACGCAATTTCGAGCTTAACCAAGTGACCTTTCCAATAGCAGGCTAAAGGAACACATGAATAACCTTTTTGGTTCACTGCGCCTAGTAACTTTTCTAGTTCACGACGAGATAATAATAACTTTCGTGTACGTGTCGATTCAGGTACGACATGGGTTGATGCAGACAATAAAGGCTGAATCTGTGAACCAAATAAAAAGGCTTCACCATTTTTAAAAATGACATAACTTTCAGACAATGTCATACGTCCAGCACGTAAGGATTTTACTTCCCAACCCTGAAGTGACATGCCTGCTTCAAATTTTTCTTCGATAAAGTAATCGTGACGCGCTCTTTTATTCTGAGCAATCGTGCCACCATTATGTTTTTTTACAACAATCTTGTTCATTTTAACCTTTTGAAAAAGAATAATTAAATTCTATAGTTTTTCTGAGTTACCCGTTTGGTTACCCGTTTTAAAAGGCTCTTAATTTAAAAAGATAGCCTGCATTTAGCAGGCTATCATATCAGAATTTTACTTGTGTTTTTCTACAACTTTTTTAACACTTGATTCGTACCAAAAGACTTCTTTCTCGCTAACTCTGATTGGCTGTGGAATTTCACCTTTTTTAATCATTCGATAAAATTTGGTTCTGCCAATAGAAAGCAGTGTCATAAACTCTTTTGCTCGAACTCTACGATCAATATTAAAGTTATGTGCAACTCCCATTCTACCTTACCTCACTAGTACCGATACTTCTGCCCATTGGTGAATTTTTTTACCAGTAGAAGTAACTTCTCCGATGATGCTTGTAATTTTGCCCTCAGAAATTGTATTCATGTAATTATCCCCACTTATGAAGCTTTGATTGCTTTTTGCATCGTGTTTTGGAAGCTGGAGTGGCTCTGACGATAAATCTCATCAAAGGCATTTGCAAGCTCTTCGAGGCGGACAAAAAAAGGAGCTTTTTGGCTATCATCAAGGCGAAAACAGGCAAATGGGAATTTCTGCTGGCGAGCCTTTTCTAAGACCCTTTCCTTGCATAGATGTGGATAAAACTCTTTGGTAATATCTTCTAACTTGATGTGAGGAGTTCGATACTTTAAAAATAGGTAATCAATTGTCTTTAGCTCGTACATTGTGAGACTCCTATATTTGTACAATGACTTAAAGCATGGCTTTGAAATATCTCGTCACTACGTGAATATTTCTCAAGATTGCTTATGGAGCATTGTAAAAAATGGAAATCGTGGCGAAAATTACGAAATCGGAACTCCTTTTTTTGACACTAGACTAATTATGCCTAAGCTTAATGATGTTCAGAACACAGCTATTGAGATTGTAGACTACTTGTACTTCTATGATATTGTTGCCCTTCAAACCTTCACTGAAGAAAAAAAATATTTTTATGATCAATTAGATAAATTGATAGATGGGGTGCTCGAAGAGAAGCACCTCACTGGTCGGAAGGCAGAAATATATAAACACTATCTTTTGTGCGGTATGGAGATTGTTTCAAGCTTTGATGAGAACAGGGAGTGGCAAATACCAGAACTGACTTTAAATGAGCGACAGCAAGGTGAAGTCCAAGATCAGATGTATAAAAAGAATGTGATAATTCCTTTGAGGCATTTGAAAGAACGGTTAAAGGAAAGCTGCCGAATTGAGGGAGATTTCATCAAGGAAGTTTATGATCTTATCAAATTGTCACAGATAGATAAGGCTTCTCACTCAGTTTGCCATAAGTTAGTGGCTCAGATACTTTGGTTTGGTACTGAACATGGTATTACCTGTCATGTATATCGAAAAATAGTTACTCTAGGGATATTAAACAGCTCTAAGGATACGGCAAAGGGTCGTTATGATGAGGTTCATCATGAATATGTTTTTTTAAGAGCATTGTTACTGATTGAGTTTGAAATTTTCCGAAAAGGGCTTTACTACCGACATGTTGCTGGCGATTTGGTTGTGGACACATCGCGCTTTACCTCAAGTGAAATTAATTTGAAGAAGAAAGCCTATTACCATAAGTATCTGGAATTAATCTTTAGTGACCATAAGGATGTTACAGTACTTCATGTTGACATTGATTTGGCTGATAAGGGACAAGTAGTAGACTACCTTTCATTGATTTCCAAACATCTATTTCATAATTGTATTTTCTCAAACTCTAATGCCAATTGGATTAGTTTGTTGGGGGCTTTACTTTTGATCTATGAACAGGAGATCGATCTTGACAGGTCGATTTATTCAGAGGAGAGTAATAATAGTAGCTGTAGTGATATAGCCCAAAGAATCTTGTTTGAGCAATTCGATTTCAGCGTTACAGCAAAAAGCTTATATTTAAACTATGTGAAACTTTATGAGATCTATGATCTTATTCGATCCACGATGCTTGATATTGTAGAACAACCAAAGCATGGTTTTCTTGTCCCTGACTTGCCTAGTCATTTCTATTATCATGGAGACATGTCTACAAATTTACTTGAGCTACTTGAAAAAGTTAAAAGATAGATATACTGATGCTGTTTTAAGATTCATGGATGAGATACCTTATCCATGAATGTCTATAGGTGTAAAAACTATAGTGTATAATAATGATTGCCCGTGTCATTACTTCTACACTCTTTTACGTAGTGTTCATTGATAAGTCGATCAATCACTTTTTCTTCAGTTAAATTGTATTTTTTTGCAAGTATCTGCAAGCACTCAAAGGTTACATCAGTAAAAAAGTAATAATGTTTACGCCCTTTGTGTTTCTTTCGGTAACTTTTCTGATACCAAGCATTTGATAGTTTATCTCTTAGAGCTTTATAGATGTGAGGATTTGTATCTAGCAAAACATCAAAAATGGCATTAACGACAATTTTATAGTCTTGAGGAATAACAGGCGTATAGTCTCGACTATTATAGAATCTGGCATTTTCAGAGTCTTGATCCATATAATTTTTAGCCCATAAGTAAAAGTCATTGCTGTCGAAACTCTTAAAATGTAATTCATTCTTGGCTAGTATTGTACTGAAGCGTTCTTCTATATTGTTAAGAAATCGGTTGGATCGTGAAAATGAAGGTGAGATAAACAGCATATAAAGAAACCTAAAATAATCATTTTGGATGGTTAACATAGTACGCCACGAAATCTCTCTATCAGATGACATCGAATGAAAGGTAAAATATAATAAACGCTTATTCGTTTTATAGTCTGAAATGTCTTTTCCTCGTATATTAAGATTATCTCTAAATATTTTTAAACTATCCATAAAATTAAAAATGCTATTCTCATTAATATTTGTATAATTATCTAGAATTTTTCTTCTAATCTCATCAGTGTTTTTTAATGTGTTTAATATATTAATAGTGGATTGTATTAACAGGTCATCTGTATCACTAATATTAATATTGCAACGATGCTCCTCATTATCTTTATTCATTAAATGTAGAAACCAGATCATATCATCATCCGTAGATGCTTTAATAAGCTGATTAAGTTCTTTATGTGCAGTACTTTGGTACATGATAATTTCCTTCTTACAGTAAGCTTTACGTGCAGTTTAGCCAAATGTAGAGGGAGTTTTCGGGGAGTTTCTAGGGATATTTCAGTTGATTTCCCATGATTTTCTTATAAGCTTGGCATAACGTATATAAGGGGCATGCTCTCAAATTGTAGCGGCTATGCTATGCAAAATATCTGCAACAAATGGGACAGGCTCTAGCTTAGTTGTTGCTCTGTTCAATTTTAATGGAATCGAATACAACCAGTAAGGGTATTATGCCTCGGATAACTTGACATTAAACAGATAGCTTATCATGGATGTAAACTACCTGTATATCACAGTTGTTGACATTAAAACCAACTTGAGGAGTATATTTTACATTGTTAAAATAGATTGTAGTGTAGGTGTAATGACATAGTTCATAATACTAATCTAATATTTGTTTATACTACTAACCTAGTACTTGTATAAATATATTTATGATCTAATTCAGAACTAATAAACAAACGTATTAACCCATCAAATTAAGAACACAATTAAATTTCATCTAATCAACAATCATGTCAAAGTCTAAATGTAATTAATTACCCTGTAGCCATTTCATGTAGTCCTAAACAACTACAGGTAAATGAGCATGCGACTAAATGTTAGTCACCATGAAATTAATGAATCAGCATTATTAATCAAAATTGAACGCTTTGTTCTTTCAAGCTTGGATGCAACACGACAGCCACGGTCTTTCTATGAAGACTTTAGCAATTACCTTTTAGATTTTCATCAGGTCTATAATCCTGATTTTAGCTATTCATGTTTAATCACGCTGTTTTGTAGTTTACTGTATGACTATGATCTGGAACGAGAATCATCTACATCCCTCTACCATCGTTTAAATCAGAGATCATTTAGAGAATGGCAAAACTATTTCAATCAGGTCAGAGCTGACCACTTTAATGAATTGAGTCAGCATCGTTATAATGAAAGTTTAAATACTGACAAACTTGATAATCGGCTACGTGAATTGCTGAGCAGTTATTCAGCCTTGCTTGTTGTTCGTGTGGATTTATCGTATGTAGTGAATCCAGATATTGAACAGGTTGATGCCGATTTAGAAAAATTACGAAGAAAGATTAGTCGTTCTAGCTATGGAGATGACTTATTACTTTTGGTATGGGCATTAGAGCAGGGGGAACGGAAAGGTTACCATTGCCATGTGGCATTAGTTTTTGATGAGCGTAAGCGCATTGGTGCATGGAGTATTGCCAAGGCTATAGGTAAATTTTGGGAAAGTATTACAGATGGTGATGGAAGCTATTTTAACTGTCATGATCCTAGATACTTAAAGCAATACGAAAAGCAGGGCAATATTGGCATTGGAGTTGTTTTTAGTAATCTTCATCATCAAGCAAAGAATATGCGCTCAACGCTCTCGTATCTGGCTCAGCCTGAAAAGCTTCAATATCTCCGTGTGAAAACCTCCAGTAAGATGCGTACCTTTGGCATGTCACAGCGTTAATTGAAACTCTAAACAGATATGTACCATCTAGATGAGAAACATCTTCTCTTTATTGGCTTACCACAACGGTAAGCCTTTCTTATTTAAGAGGTACATCTTATGCAAATCAATTGTCCATATTGCCATTCAGAACATGTGATCCGTGTTGTGCAAAATAGTGGTTCACAAGCTGGCAACCAGAGTCTGGCATCGTCAGCATCATTTGCCACGATGGGTGCTGCATTATCAAAAACTTTGCCTGTGTCCCCTCTGGTTGGAGGGATTGCTGGAGCCGTAGTCGGTGGTTTATTGGGTACAGTGTTTGGTTCTGCTTCAACTCAAACTGTGCAGTCTTGCTTTCAATGCCAGCATTGTGGGCAATCCTTTTACTGAAGAAAGACAGGGAAGCAATTTATGCCTCCCTGTTTTTTGAGGGTCATAAATTCTTTATTTAACTGCAACAAGCATGAAGAGCCTATTACCCATTCCGTTTTTACCTTTGTCCAGAACCTTAAACTTGCCTGTTAATCGCCCCGTCTGTGTATTCCATTTTACATATGGCGAACATCTCTGAATGCTATTCTCCGCATTTGGATTATCAATTTTGTCACAATCGATATAGATATCATAATAGAGCTTGCCTTTAGGCGGGATATAGAATGTTGGACTTACGCCTTTATATCCATAGCTGATGTCATCATATTCACTAGGGTCTTTAATGGTAAGGTCGAGTTGAACCAGTTTATTATTATTTTTTTGCATAAACTGTGCGAATTTAGGGTCTGATTTGGGGATACCTTTATAGCTTGGTAGTGGATTTGCATATAGGCCACATGAGGTTGCTAACAATGCACCGAGTAAAGTGGTTTTGAATACATTTATATTTTTCATATTTAATTCCTTTTTGGCTGTTGACCATGCCGTTTACTCATGGCAATACGTTCGTTATTTAGTACCGAGACTTCATTACGAATTCTTTGTCCTTGTCAACGAGCAGACGTACCTCTTTAACATCGACTCCATCACAATGTAGTCTTAACTTGAAATTCTGCCCAAATTGAAGAATATTGTTTTGGTCTCCAATGATGTGAACAGGACAATTACCTCGATTGACACTAATTTTGTTGAGTTCTACGGGATTATCTGACTCTGATGAAATAACGAGGGTGTATATAGTGGTAGATTGATTTCCAAAACTCATGTTTTGGCTTTCAATATGATAAGAAAATTGGTAATGGGGTTGTTCTTGCGCCGCTTGTTGCTCTTGATGATATTGAGCCAGTTCACCACACTCTTTTTGAATATCTGAACTTAGCCTGTTTCCATATTCAGGAAAAATCACATCATCTACCAAACAAGAATTGGCAGAACACACTAATTCGTAAACAATCGATTCCCGACCAAGATTGGCAATAACCTGACCCTGTTGATTTAAGCTATAGCTGAAATTCATTTTGGTATAGTCAGGAGCCTGTGACATCATGATAACGTCGCTATTGTATCCACAGATTTCCCCAGGAAACTGTTTGGTCATCTCTAGGATTGACTTAAATCTATCTGTGGAATAACGAGGAAGTGTGTCGTTGCCAGATTCTACTTTTTGAGTTTCAGCGTACATTTGTTTAATCGCATATAACTTCAATTGGTCAAGTCTGGAATGTTCGGCTGGTTTAGCTTCAGTTGTTTGAGGCTGTTTAATATCAGGTTCCTGTTTACTGCAAGCGGTCAGTAGCAGGAAAGATGCTGAGATCATCCATGCCTTATTTGGCTTATTCATAGACCTTTCCTCCATAAGGCATGACGATCACCTGAATAAGCAGCACTCAGGCAATCGACAAAAATGTTTTAATTGGAATTTCTAACAGCACGAACATTAAATTTTTTGGCAGTCTTGTAGTAAATGGAATCACTATTGACTGTACCTTCCTCAAAATTGACTGACCACGCATAACGGTTATCACTGGCCTTTGGAGATGATGACCAATAGTCATTGATGGCAGTTGTCGGAAAAATTGTTTCATTGATGGCAGGGCTTACACAGGCTTCTTCAACCAAAGTTTGTAATTCCTTTACATTGGGCAAGCGATAACCGTTACCCAAAGCTTTGGTTTTTTGTAATGCTTCTGACCATGTATAGCTCTGTGGTGTACCGTAACATTGATTATTTGCCCACATTTGCCCTACGCTACAACGTTGCCAGATCAGACCTGTTTTAATGTCTTTCACTTCGCTGCCATTGCTACCTTCAACAATTTGGTAACGTGTGTCAGGTACAACTTTTTTGATTTGGCTGTTACAGGTTTGTGCATAAGTAGTGTGAGCCAATAAGGTACTCATAACAGTAATCAACAAAGCGTTATAAGATGCTTTCATTTTAGAATCCTTTTTTATCTTTAAGTGGTGTTGTTATTGGCTGGCACGTACCGCACGGATATGTCCCATATAGTCCTTGAAAGCAGGACTGGCTGCACCATCCTTAAAGTCAGACATCCATGCCTGAGTACTTTGTTTCGCACTCGTGGTTGATGACCAATAACGATCTACAACAGTCGTATTGGTAAAGATAGGATTTAAAGAGGGTTGATTTGATGAGTAATCTGTCAGATTGATCAATTCACTACGGGTTGGTAATCGCCAGTCACTATAACCACAATAGTTAGCTTTATTCAGGGCTTCGATATAAGCAGTTGTATTACAACTTGTTAGCGTAGAACCACACGTAGTCGAGCTAGCCTGCGAACCTGCATTGCCACCATTGGTTTGAGTATTCGCATTGAACCAAGAGTAACGCCAGTTGCTGTCACGTAATTTTGCATCTGCGGTTTTTTGTTCCCAGACTAAACCAGTGATCTGATCCTTGATACACTCATCATTGTTATGTTTTATCAGGCTATAGGTCATTTTTTTCCCAGCCTCAACTTCACCATCCTGTCCTAAGCCGAGCAGTTCACCCAGATTAGATGCGTTACAAACAAGGTTATTTTTATCATTTGTACCACACAAGGTAATACCTGTTGTCGTCAGCACTGGCAAGATGGTAGATGAAGCGGAAACAGGGAGTGCTGCAAGTGTTTTACCATTACCAGCCTGATTGGCTTCAATCGTACATACACCAACACCAAGCATTTCAACCTTTTGCTGACCAAGATCACCAGTAATACGGCAATGATCAACCGTTTTACTGGTATATGTAAGTGCTAAGCCTGCACTGGATTGAGCAGATAAAGACACTGTTTGGTCTACATTGATTGAGTTGGGTAAGGTTAGACCTGTGATGGTTTGAGAGACTTTGTCCTTACAAATATTTCCCTCAAGATACTGGGTACTTGTACAGGTTGGAGTAGGGATTGGTTCAGGTTTTACTTCTGTAGAGTTGTTATTGCCGCCATTACCACCGCCACAAGCAGTTAATACCATAGCCCCGCAAAGGATTGATAACTTATATTTTTCCATGTTAATAGAATTCTCTTAGGGAAAAGAAGTTCTACCAAAACATTATTATGGTGGCAGAACGAGAGAGGGTTGACAGACTGGATTGGATTGACACCAGCACACTCGAAAGTGTCCCACTCCCGTCCTACCGCAACGGGAGGAGACGAGATATACCCTCAAAATTATCCCTCAGAAAAGAATAACTCTGATGCAACCCAATAAGCGGTCTGTCAAAACCGACTGGCAATGTAGGCCAGCATGGGAATCATAATCGCTGAAAAAGAACACGTCAATTTATTGATTCAGAAAAATTAAATGATGAACAAAATGAATTTAAACAAATTTCAGATATATACCATCTAGGTGAATCAATGTATTCAAAAGCATTTAACAACTTCTCACTTTGGCCTGCTCCCCCAGCAGGCCTTTTTTTATGCACAAAATCTGAATTTGCATCATGCAATTTCAATCTTTTAAAAGGAAAACCATATGGCACATTTAGTTGAAACTATGGCATTTGTAGGACAAACCCCTTGGCATGGCCTAGGCAATGAACTCACACCAAACCAACCCATTGAGGTCTGGGCACAACAGGCAGGCATGGACTGGCGCATTGAGTCTTCGGATGTTAGCTACATGGCACAAAATGAAAAAGGGCAGAGCATCATCATGCCGTTTGAGGAACAACGGGTGCTGTACCGCTCTGATACCCATGCACCTTTATCCGTCGTTAGCCAACGCTTTCAGGAAGTACAGCCCATGGAAATCCTGCATTTCTACAAAGACCTGACTGAACAATCAGGTTTTGAACTGGAAACCGCAGGGGTACTGAAAGGTGGCAAGAAATTCTGGGCACTAGCTAAAACAGGACAAAGCTCAGCTTTAAAAGGCAAGGATATCAGTAATGGCTACATTTTATTGGCAACTGCCTGTGATGGAACCCTTGCCACCACAGCACAATTTACTTCGATTCGTGTGGTGTGTAACAACACTTTAGCGATTGCACTCAAAGCACACAACAGCACAGCGAACAATGCTGGTGTGGTCAAGGTTCCCCACAGTACCCGATTTGATGCAGAGAAAGTGAAACAGCAACTCGGCATCTCGGTTCGTGCATGGGATGAGCACATGTATGAAATGAAACAACTCAGCCAGCGTAAAGTGACACAGCAGGAAGCCGCAGCCTATTTTGATGCAGTGTTTAACAATACCAGCCTGAGTATTGCCGAGCAGGATGAAAGTATTGTCCAGTTCTACCGTAATGCAGCAATGCCAAATCAAGTACCAGTAATATCCACAACGAACAAAGCTGACAATAAAACTGAACCCAATGGGCGTGCCATGTCCAAGGTGATGACCATGTTTAATGGACATGGGCGAGGGGCTGAACTTAGCTCAGCCAAGGATACCGCCTACGGTTTGTTGTGCAGTATCACGGAATTCGTTGACCACGAGCGTCGTGCCATGAGTCAGGACTACCGTCTTGATTCGGCTTGGTTTGGAGCAGGAGCAGCTATCAAACAGCGTGGACTGGAACAGGTCTTAAGAATGATTGCCTAAATTAGCCTAAGCAAACTTAACTCAAATTTATTTTCTAAAGCTGCATCTTCGGATGCAGCTTTTTTATGCCGCAAATTTCCATTTTACCCACTAGGACAGTCCAATGAATATCAATACCCAGATTCAAAACACCCTAAACCATCCACCACTACAACCGTATTTACCGAACCTAAACCAACAGAGTCAGCAGATTGAAGTTGGGACACGAAGCAAACGTCTACCTCGAAAAGCAAAAACACCCGTAGCCAAACGTCTTGCCAATACCAAACAGATGAATTACCAACAGTGGCTGGAAGTTAGAAAACAGGGCATCGGTAGTAGTGATGCAGCCACCGCCTGTGGACTGAATCCGTATATGTCAATGCTGGAACTATGGATGATCAAGACAGGCCGAATGCAACAAAATATCGAAGATGAAAGTGCAGGCTATGCACCCTTGTACTGGGGTAAACAACTTGAACCCTTGGTGGCGGAATACTACAGCATGCACACTAACAATAAAGTCCGTCGAGTTAATGCAGTGCTGCAACATCCTGATGAAGATAAACACTTTATGCTTGCCAATTTGGACTATGCCGTGGTGGGCAATGATGAAGTTCAAATCTTAGAATGTAAAACCGTAGGAGAATATGGCTCAAAACTGTGGCGAGATGGCGTACCACTGTATGTGCTGTGCCAAGTGCAACACCAGTTAGCCGTGACAGGCAAACAGGCAGCACATATCTGTGCCTTGATCTGTGGGCATGAAACTAAAATCTTTAAAGTGACGCGTAATGAAACGGTGATTCAACACCTTATTAATGCCGAACGTCACTTCTGGCAATGTGTCGAAACAGGGATTCCACCGAGCGTAGATGCATCTGATTCAGCAGCCAAAGCCCTGCAACAACTTTATCCAGAACAAATTCCATTAATGGTGGAAGACCTGACCCAAAATGAACAAGCTAACTATCTATTTAATCAATTGCTAGAGGAGAAGCACAAGGTTGAACAACACCAACAGTATTTCGATGAACTGAAACATCAACTACAAATGATGATGAAAGATGCGGAGCGAGCGGTGTTTACAGGAGGATCAGTGACGTGGAAGAAATCACAGGACTCCATCAGCCTAGACAGCAAATCTCTGCTTAAACAACACCCTGAATACCTACAGCAGTTTCCTCAGACCAAAGCAGGAACAAGACGCTTTCAGATTTATCCCAATGGTGGATAAAGTGACCTAAAAATTCCTCCAAATTCAAAAACGACAAAAGCCGCCCCTGTTCTTCCCGAGGGAAGAACAATATGGACGGGCTTTTGCTGATCGATCACATCTATTTATTCAATATTTCCAACGTTTCACATAAAGCAGTGAATCAGTAAGAAAATACCAGAGGACATACCTATGATTAAAGGTTTAGCCATTACCCCACCTGTTTTAGGTCGTATTAGCATCGGCAAGATTGTCGAAAGGAACGGCAAACGTATCCCTGAAAAGGATGACCAATTTACCATTACCAGCCAAATCCAGAATAAGGATGGCTGGGTCAAACATCCACTAGATGAACAACTTAGAGCTAAAGCACCGAACCAACACCAAAAGTTAAGAAGCATTCCTGTGCGTATGATCTTTAATGATCCTGAACTAAACTTGCGGGCAGAGTACAGCCTATTTGACCGCCAGACTGGACGCTTGATCTGTTCAGGCAATGGGGAAACCTGTCAGCGACTTGGGCAAAATGGCATTGAACAGCATCTATGCCCATCCCCTGATTTATGTCCATTGGCACAGGGCGGGCTGTGTAAGCCTTATGGCAGACTCTACGTCAATTTAGATGAATCAGATGAATTTGGCACATTCATCTTTAGAACCACAGGTTTTAACAGCATACGGACTTTGGCGGCACGGCTTCGTTACTATCATGCAGCATCGGGTGACTTGCTTTCGTGTTTGCCATTACAACTGACTTTAAGAGGTAAAAGCACCACACAAAGTTACCGTACCCCGATCTATTACGTGGATTTAACTTTAAGGGATGGTGTGAATTTGCAGGAGGCAATTAGCTCGGCCAAGCAAATTGATGGACAGAGCAAGGCAGCAGGCTTTTATCAGGAGGCGTTGGATCATGTGGCACGGCAGGGTTACGGCAATGCCAGTTTTGAGGTGGGCGGTGACGAGGGTCTAGATATTGTTGAGGAGTTTTATACGGATGAATCAAGACCAGAACAGCATCAGCAAGCCTATGATTTGACTCATGTACAGGATATTCAGAAAGGTTTACAGCAGTCGGTGCAGGCTTTGAATTGATTTGGTAACAGCAAAACTAATGGGATTATTTGTTAATCGCGTCACTTGGTCAGCTAGGGAAGTCAATCAATAGCTAGGAGGCTTATGCCTCCTTATTTTTTTTAGAAAAATACATATTTTACTCTTATATGTCAGTTTTAACTTAGAAGCTACAATATATTTAAAATGGCTTTGTTGCATAAATATCGGGAAGATAGACTGACTCATCTTTATTTTTATTTATGCAACAAAGCCAATTTTTATTCTAAGTAATAGAAATGATTTTAATTATTTTATTGACTTTGTTAACATTTGTAATGCAATATATATCTTTTAAAACATATAGTTAAGTAAATGTTAACAATGTGTTTTTATTTTTAAATTTTAGTTTACTTGGGTATTTAGGGGTGGTTTCAATGCGATCTAAAAGTGTATTGCAGTTTTGTGTTGCCTTTTTTTTATTGGTTATTAGCTTAACGTTACAATCACTCGCAAATGCCAGCTTATTTTTAACTCCTAAACATGATCACCATCATAATCATCATTCATGTCACGTAAATCAACATAAAAAAGAGTGCATATTTAAATCAATTGCACTGCCAATTGATCAATTTAATGATGCTTCAATTAATCAAGTATTTACCTTAACACAGCATGTTCCAAGTATTAACCAGACAGGTTTTTCATGGATCAACTGGCAAGGTGAAAAAGGTCTATTACCTGTATTAAGCGAGTTAGCGCAAAATAATCCATCTCAAAGTTACCATAATCCCTTTGACCAAAAAGATAAAACACCGAATGTAAATGATTGGATGTATTCAGCATCATTAAGTGATATTGAAAATATTGACGTTGCACTAAAATTTAAACTCTTCCATCAAAAGAAAGAAGTTTGGGTTCCACTATGGAAAGCTCAATCTACTTTGCAGGAACAAGAAGAATGGGGGTGGAATAAAATTGTAGGATGGGTAAGTAATGTAACTTGCAAAATTGGTTTAGGACATTGTGAAGACCGATTAGTCTATCAAATCGGTGGTTATGCCGTTATTGATATAATAGATGTTGGATTTACTTATCAAAATAATAAAAAAATACCTTGGATTAAAGTCGTCTTTAAAGGTTTTAAACACTGTTTTAATACCCCACCAGATGCAACAGATATTGATGTTGTAACGAATGAAGATCAAGCTGTCGCAGTTCAGCTTAAAGGAAGTGATGCTGACAATAATCCATTGTCCTATACCGTGAGTACACCACCAAAACATGGAAAATTAGAAGGCAGTGTGCCAAACCTAAGCTATATTCCTGACCCAAATTTTGTAGGTCAGGATGAATTTTTTTATACGGTAAATGATGGTTCTGAAAGTACGACAGCAAAAGTAACCATTACAGTCAAACCAGTGAACGATGCGCCTATTGCCCAAAATCAACAATTAACAGTGGCAGAAGATCATCCACTTAATCTGGTTTTAACAGGTACAGATATTGATAGCCCTAATTTGAGTTATGCCATTGAGAGTCAGCCTTTACATGGAAAGGTGGTTCAAGTAGGTGGTCAATATCAATATATTCCCGACCCTGATTATGTTGGAGAGGATAGTTTTAGATTTTCAGTGTCTGATGGTGAATTATCAGCGAGTGGTTTGATTCAGATCACGGTGACACCTGTCAATGATGCGCCTGTAGCACAGGCATTTGATATTGAGACAGCAGAAGATACAACAGTTGAAATTCAGCTTAAAGGCACCGATCCTGACAATGATATTTTGACTTATACAATAACAAATAGACCACAACACGGTATTTTGGTGGGTTTTGGACAAAATCTTCAATATATTCCACACCCAAACTATTTTGGTAAAGATGAATTTACCTATACAGTCAATGATGGGCAGCTCACTAGTACGGCGATTGTCAAAATCAATGTATTACCAGTCAATGATATGCCTGTTGCACCAGATATCGAATTGACCGTCAATGAAGATGGAGAAGTGAAACTCCCATTGCCTGAGCTTGATGTTGATGGAGAGCCTGTTAAATATGAATTTGACGATCCACGTAATCAAATTGATGATTTTATTTGGATTTCAAATTCAGGTGAAGGAACAATATCAAAAATCAATGTAGATAGTGGTGTAGAGCTTGCCCGTTACCGTACTGGTCCAACAACTGCTGGAAATCCATCTAGAATTGCAGTTGACTTAGATGGTCATGCTTGGGTAGGTAATCGTGCCAATAATACCATTACTAAAATTGGTTTAAAGGAAAAGGGACAGTGTATTGATCGCAATCATAATGGTGTGATTGATACATCTACTGGATCTCAAGATATTAAGGCATGGGGCGGCTATTTTGGTGATGGTCAAGGTGTGAACAATGCCTCAGATGAATGTATTTTATTGCATGTGCAGGTACAAAAACAAAATATTGCAACCCCAACAGATATCCGTATGGTTGCAGTTGACAAAGACAATAATGTCATTGTGGGTGGTACAAATATTCGGTCTGTATTTAAGATCAATGGTCAGACAGGCGAAGTCATTAAAGGGTTGAATACGGCTGGTTCTTTTTATGGTGGGTTTGTTGATCAGTATGGTCGTACATGGGCAATTTCACGTTACTCAGGTCGTGGTGTCATTATTCGAGTGGATGCTGCTTTTGAACAATCAGAACTGGTTGACTTAGGGCAAGATCTTTATGGGATTGCACTGGATAAAGAAGGAATTGTTTGGGCGGATTCTTTAAGTTCACCTGCAATTGTTGCGTATGATCCTAAAAATCCATCACAAACCAAGATTTTTTATCAGCAAAATCGATCTGGTTCATGTTATGCACAGGGCATGGTATTGAATACCAGTGGAGATATTTATATTGCAGGTTGTTTGAATTCAAATGTTGTTGGGCATTATAAAAAACAAATCAAAGCGGATGGCAGCTTTGACCTTAAATTTATTGCAAATTATGTTGTTGGAGCGGGTCCGACAGGTGTGGCTATTGATAAAAATGGTGCAGTTTGGGCGTCTAATTATTATGGCAATAGTGTGTCACGTATTCAGTTTAATGCAGCAGGCTCAACTCAAATTCAAAGTTTCCCTGTAGGTGTAAATCCCTATAACTATAGTGATATGACAGGTTATTTCCTAAAAAGCTATACCTCTAAGTTGATTGGTGGTATCGAAGGGACTTTGCCGAATTTTGTCTATAAACCTGCTTTAGATTTCAATGGTACAGAAACGATTTACTATAAAGCTTATGACCATGCAACAGGTCAATATGTTTCGGGCAAAATCATTATTCGTGTAACACCTGTAAATGATGCTCCAATCGTAGAGGACAGCAGCTATAGTTTAAATGAAGATGCGAGTGTAGGTTTCGATTTGCTTGGAACGGATAAGGAAACAAGTACTGACCAACTTGTATTTAAGATCACGCAACAACCAACATCTGGTACGTTAGAGGGATCGGGCAGACGTTGGACATATAAACCAAATCCAGATTTTAATGGCACAGACTCCATTCAATATACAGTCAGTGATGGTCAGGAAACCAGTGTTGGAACCATTAGCTTTAATGTTGCGGCAGTGAATGATAGCCCAGTTGCTCAGGCTTTGAATATATCTGTAGATGAAGATCAATTCGTTGCAATAAAACTGCAAGGCACAGATGTGGATGGTGATACGCTCAGTTACAGTATTATCAGACCTCCTGCTTCTGGTGTTGTGACAGGTCAGGGACAGGATTATGTTTACACACCGAATGCCAATTTTAGTGGTACAGACACTTTTGAGTATGCGGTCAGTGATGGCAAATTAGTACATAAAGCCATCGTGACAATTGTTGTTCGTCCAGTGAATGATGCACCTGTAGCCAATAATCAAGAGATTGAAGTTCGTAAAAATAAAACGGGTTCAATTGTACTGACTGCTACAGATGTTGATAGTGCCAACCTAACTTATCAGCTAAGTTCAGCACCAAGTCATGGTACGATTACAGGAACAGCGCCGAATTTCGTTTATACCCCAGCGACTGGTTATGTGGGAGCAGATGAGTTCCAGTTTACAGTGAGTGATGGAACCTCAGTGGGTACTGGACGAGTTCAGATTCAGGTGGTGGATACACCAAACCGCTTGCCTGAATGGCAATCTGTACCGCCTACGCAGGCAGAAGTGGGGACATTGTATCAATATAGCTTACAGGCGACAGACCCAGATCAAGACCCAATTGCCTATCATTTAGCAGCGAATGCCCCTCAAGGAATGAGCCTTAATGGCAATGTAGTGTCATGGACACCACAGGAAGGGCAAGAGGGCAATGTTGAGTTCCAAGTTGTTGCAACAGATACTGAAAATGGTTCAACAGTTCAAACTGTGAAATTAACAGTACAAGCACGAAATGTTGCACCTGTGATTCATTCAAAACCGAGCTATAGCACTACTGCCGCTAAGCCGTACAAATACCAGTTGGTGGCTGATGACGCGAATCAGGATAAATTAACTTATAGCCTTGACCACGCACCTGTAGGAATGAAGATCAATGCTGAAACAGGATTGTTGACATGGGAACAGGCGGTTGAGGGGCAATACAATATTGTGGTCAAAGTCAGTGATGGTCGCTGGATTGTATCTCAGAGCTATACATTGACTGTAACGCCACCACAACCACTTTCAGTTGAAATCGTTGTACCTGATCAAATCAAGCTCAATGAAGCCTTTAGTATCAAGGCACAAGTCGGTGGTTCGAGTAGTAATACCACAGTTCAACTCTGGGTTGATGGCGTGGAGGTTGCCTTAGATAATAATTATCAAACGACATTAACCCTGTCTCAATCGGGACAGCATACTGTTACCGTGATTGCTAAAGATGGAACTGAAACTCAAACCAAAACCATCAATATTTGGGTGACGGATACCTCTGATACAACAGCACCACAAGTCACATTAAATGGTTTGGATAATCTAGCTACGATTACGAAACCAACCTCAATTATGGGACAGATTTCTGACCAGAACCTAAGCCATTGGACAGTGAGCTTATATGATGTTGATGGTGAGGGGCGAAGCGTTTGGACCAAAGAGGGACAGGGGAATATCAATGGCGAACTTGCTGTAATTGATCCAACCTTATTGGTCAATGGGGTATACACAGTTGTGGTTCGTGTGGTTGATATTGGGGGTAATGTCACAGAAGTAGTTCGTGACATTATTATCGATGGCAAGATGAAAGTAGGTGAACTGGCATTTACCTTGGAAGATGCTGTGATCCCGATGCCAGGTCTAGATATTAGTTTACAACGAAGTTATGACAGCCGTTTAGGACATCGAGTGGGTGATTTTGGTCACGCATGGAGTTTGGGCATCCAGCAAATGCAGATGCGCCAAAGCCGTCCGATTCATACAGGTTGGGAAACCTATATGAAAAGTATATTGCTACAAACTTCGGGTACACAGTTGGGTACGATTTGCTTACGTCAACGTAATAGCAAACCATTGCCAACAGTCACTGTGACTTTACCTAACGGTGATGTTGAAACATTCCAAGTCGAATTGGGTTGTGCATCAGGACTTCGAGACCGCAACACAGGCGAGATCATTCAGGGCAATTCATTCCCTGTGACATTTAAGCCAGTGGGTGATACCCAAAGTCGTTTTAACATCACAGGAGAAACCACAGTTTCAGTGATTAATGGACGTTGGTCATCATCATCAGTCCAAGAAATTGATGACAATGGCAATGTTGACTACCTCTGGTATATCCCGAGTGAATTTAGTATTACCACCCAAGATCAGGTGAGCTATTACTTTAGTAAAACTCAGGGCATTACTAAAATTGTTGAACCAACAGGAAATACCCTGACCATTAACCGTAATGGCATTTTCCACAGTACAGGTACTGCAATTCAATTTGTACGAGATAGTTCAGGGCGAATTACAACTACAACCCTGCCAGATAACACAACGTGGAAATATGAGTACGATTCAGCAGGTGACTTAGTCAAGGCGATTGCACCAAATGGTGTAGAGAATCTTTATGTCTATAACGGACAACATCGTTTACTCAAGATTACTGACAAGGATAGTAACTTACTTGCTGGTTATGAGTATGATGCCGATGGACGCTTGATTGCGATGTTAGATAGTAAAGGACAACGCATTGAATTAACTCATCAGCTTGAACAAAGCACCGAACAGGTCAAAGATCGATTAGGGCGAGTGACCACTTATACCTACGATGACTACGGCAATATTACCAAGGAAGTCGATGCACTTGGTCATATCACAACACGTACCTTTAATGACCGCTATGATCAGTTGAGCGAAACCGATGCGTTAGGACATACCATCACATGGACCTATGATGACAAACACAATAAACTGACAGAGACCAACCATTTAGGGCAAATGACCAGTTACAGCTATGACAGCAATGGCAAAATGCTCACCGAAACCGACCATACAGGACGAATTGTTAGCGACAACCGTTACGACAGTTCAGGACAACTGACTGAACTGAAAAATGCGGCAGGACAGACCACCAGTATGAGTTATGGCAGCAGTGGTTTGACAGGACTGACTGATGTGGCAGGTCATACTACAAGCTATGTGTATACAGGTGATAACCTGACGGAAACCACTGACCCAACAGGCAGAAAAACCCGTTACAGCTATGATGCCAACAAACGCAAACTCAGTGAGACCGTAATTTATATCGATGGTTCAGGGGCGGAACGCCAACTGCAAACTCGATTTGAATATGACAGCAAAGGCAGACTGGTCAAACAAATTGATGCTGATGGGGGTATTAGCACCAAAACCTACGGGATAGCTGATGAACTTCTCAGTGAAACCAATCGCTTTGGACAAACTACGACTTACCAGTATGATGTCAATAAAAAGCTAATCCAGACGACCTATGCAGATGGCACAAGCAGTAAAACAGTTTACGATGCCGAAGAACAGGTGTTACAGGAAACAGACCGTTTAGGACGAGTAACACAATACCAATACGACCTTGCGGGACGAAAAACCAAAACAACGTTTGCCAATGGTGCAGTTTTGACCACCCAATACGATGCAGTGGGCAATATCCTGAGTGAAACTAATGCACTGGGACAAAGCACACGCTATGAATACGATGGCTTAAACCGTAAAGTTAAAACCACGGATAGTTTGGGTAATGTCTATACAACAAGCTATGACGAACTAGGACGAGTCAGCAAGGAAACTGATGCTTTGGGACAAATCACCCAACATCAATACAATGCTTTAAACCAACGCACCAAAACCACCTATGCCAATGGCAACAGCATTCAAACTGAATACAATACCTTGGGACAAAAAATTGCGGTCACTGATGAACTCAGTCGCAGAACCCAGTACCAATATGACCTCGGTGGGCGCTTAATTCAGGTGACTGATCCAATGGGACAAAGCACCCGATACAGCTATGACAATGCAGGACATAAACTCAGTCAGACCGATGCACTGGGACGAGTAACCCGTTGGGAATACGATGCTTTAGGACGAGAAATTAAACGCATACTACCACTTGGGCAAAGTAGCAGCCAAAGCTATGACAGCAATGGCTTACTGAGTCAAAGTACCGACTTTAATGGACAGGTGACCCGTTACAGCTATGACAGCAACCAACGCCTTAAACAAAAAAGCTTTGCTGATGGAGAAACCGAAAGCTATAGCTATGATGTCGAAGGACAATTACTACAAAGCCAACAACGTAAAGCAGATGGTACCACCAGCACCAGCTACCAATACGATGCAATGGGTAATCTATTACAGGAAAACCGTAGCACAGGCGATATCCTCAGCTATGGCTACGATCTGGCAGGTAACAAGCTATTTGTGAAAGCCAAAAATGGACAACATGAAAAGATCACGACCTATCAATACGATGCGTTGAACCGACTGATCAGCACCACAGACCATTTAGGCACAACCAGTTACAACTACAATGCCGTGGGTAACCGCCTGAACGAAGTTAAGCCGAACGGTATCATCACAGGCTATGCCTATGATGAACGTAACCGCCTGACTGCGATTGCCCATGCCAAGGCAGGACAAGTAATTGCCAGCTATGCCTATGTTCTGGATGCGGCAGGACAACGCCTCAGCATGATTGAACATACAGGACGCAGCACGATATGGAGCTATGATGCGGCAGGGCGTTTACTTGAGGAAAACATCCAGAACGGACAAAACCCACAGAGTACCCAGTACCAATACGATGCGGTAGGCAACCGTATTGAACAAACCGTGAACAACATCAAAACCACGTACCAATACGATGCAAATGACCGACTAAGCAGCGAAAACAAGGCAGGTAGCCTTACTGAATACAGCTACGACCCACAAGGGAATCTGCTCAGTGAAACCAAACAGGGACAAGCAACGACTTACCAATACAATGCAGAAAATGAACTGACGCAAACGCAGCAGGCAGGACAGCAAATTCAGTATAGCTATGACCTGAATGGTATACGCACAGAGCAAGACAATAATGGACTCAAAACCCATTATCTGAATGACCACAACGTGCCGTATGCGTCAGTATTGATGGAACTACAAAACCAGCAACCGACAGCGACTTATACCTATGGTGATGACTTGATCAGTTACCATCAAGGCACAGGCAGCCAATACTATCTATACGATGCGTTGGGCAGTACCAGAGCACTGACCAATGAAAATGGACAAATCACAGATAGCTATAACTACGATGCGTTTGGGGCAAACACCGAACATCAGGGTAGTAGCAATAACAAATACCAATATGCAGGTGAACAGAAAGACAGTACAGGCAACTACTACTTAAGAGCGAGATACTACAATCCTAACATTGGACGCTTTACCCAGATGGATAGCTATATGGGGCAAAGCAACAATCCGATTACCTTGCATAAGTATCTGTATGCTAATGCCAACCCTGTGATGTATACCGATTCGAGTGGGTACATGGCATTAGGTTTTGGTTTTGTAATGCCGAGTATGAGCTGGGGGCTATCTTCTGCGGCAATTGGTTCTACCGCTATGAAAACGCTAACTGTAGGCTTATTAACTGCTGGAGTTGTTGGTGGTAGCGATGCTCTTATTGATTATATTCATAAAAATGCAAAAGCATTTGATAAAGAAATTGAACAAGTTAGGATTAGAGAACGTGAGAGAGTGTTCGCTAGGTCAAAGGGGCGACCTATCAGGTACTATTATAGTAGTCGTTTACAAATTATTGAAATTGCAGCATTTGGAGGGAGAGAGTCTGCTGAGAAATACTCAGGGCGATTGGGTAATGGTGTCACAAAACCAACAGGCTTTTATGGTACGCCTATTCAACCATGGGATAAAAACTTCACGCAACAGCAATTATCAACACTTTTTTATGCAACCCCTAATAGAGATGTAAGTTGGTTTCTTGCCTTTGATGGGACAACTTGTATTCCTGTGCCTTTAACACCATATGAGTGTTATGTCCCTGGAGCATCTTCTGGCTTTGTACCTTTAGATATTATTACAATTGGACCTAATTTGATGAGACCAAAATAGATGAAGCTTGAGTGTAAAATTTCAACCGTAGATGGTGAAGAAAACATAGAGATTGATTTACTAGATTTCATAAAATACACTAATTTATCAATCTCAGCCTTTTTATTATATGGATGGTTTATCAATTTAAATGCTTTAAATGATTATCTTTCTAAAGGCTATGTAAATGATGTAGGAGATATTGGGGTTTTATCATGGACTCCAATTAAGGTTATTTCTACAGATTATCAACAGTTAATAAATGAAATTGAGCTTATCTATGGTAAAAAAATAATTAAACATCCAGAATTAGAAAATTGTCAAAGTTATAAAGATTGGTGGCGTATGCAAATACGTTTAGCAAATATGGAGCGTAAAAAGAAAACAATCTGAGTCAATAAATTTATTTAGTTCTTTCTACTATGGCTATGACTTGGCAGGTAACAAGCTCTATGTGAAAGCTAAAAATGGACAGCATGAAAAGATCACGACTTATCAATATGATGTGTTGAGTCGTTTAATCAGTACCACAGACCATTTAGGCACAACCAGTTACAACTACAATGCCGTGGGTAACCGCCTGAACGAAGTTAAGCCGAACGGTATCATCACAGGCTATGCCTATGATGAACGTAACCGCCTGACTGCGATTGCCCATGCCAAGGCAGGACAAGTAATTGCCAGCTATGCCTATGTTCTGGATGCGGCAGGACAACGCCTCAGCATGATTGAACATACAGGACGCAGCACGATATGGAGCTATGATGCGGCAGGGCGTTTACTTGAGGAAAACATCCAGAACGGACAAAACCCACAGAGTACCCAGTACCAGTACGATGCTGTAGGCAACCGTATTGAACAAACCGTGAACAACATCAAAACCACGTACCAATACGATGGCAATGACCGACTTATAACCGAAGACAAGGCAGGCAGTCTGACTGAATACAGTTATGACCCACAAGGCAATCTACTGAGTGAAACCAAACAGGGACAAACGACCTCTTACCAGTACAATGCGGAAAATGAACTAACGCAAACCCAGCAGGCAGGACAGCAGATCCAGTACAACTATGACTTTAACGGTATACGCACAGAGCAGGACAATAATGGATTCAAAACCCATTATCTGAATGACCACAACATGCCGTATGCGTCAGTATTGATGGAACTGCAAAACCAGCAACCGACAGCGACTTATACCTATGGTGATGACTTGATCAGTTACCATCAAGGCACAGGCAGTCAATACTATCTATACGATGCGCTGGGCAGTACTAGAGGACTGACCAATGAAAATGGACAGATGACGGATAGCTATAACTACGATGCGTTTGGTGCAAACACCGAACATCAGGGTAGTAGTAATAACAAATACCAGTATGCAGGAGAACAGAAAGACAGTACAGGCAACTACTACTTAAGAGCGAGATACTACAATCCGAACATTGGACGCTTTACCCAAATGGACAGCTATATGGGGCAAAGCAACAATCCGATTACCTTGCATAAGTATCTGTATGCTAATGCCAACCCTGTGATGTATACCGATCCGAGTGGGTATATGTTTAGTCTGTCAGGAGTAATGAGTGGTATTAGTATGCAAGCAGGTTTGGCAACTATGCGTTATGGTGCAGTCTCCATTGGTAGAACAATGTTAGGAGGTTTGACTAAGCCATTATTGGGTAGTTCGGCAATGTCACATGTTAGTGGTGCCGCATTAGCAGGTCTGGTTTATAACACTGCAATAAATTATTGTCAGAAGAATGAAGACTGCAAACCACAAATCCCTATTATATTTTATGGTTTGGAGCATTATGCATTAACTAGTCATATTAGTGATGCTCAATTTGGAGATGGTAGTAATAGTTCTCCTATTAGTGCTTTATTGAAGAGACAGTATAAACCCCATGAAAGAGGATGGTTATCAACAAAGTTAGTTAAAGATATTTGCCCATCTCCTCGCCCTGAAAGTAAGCAATGTGATGAATATCCTTTTGCATCAGCTCAACAAGGAGGGGAAAGCAATTACTTATTAGGAGAGGTATCTTTAAAATTGATAGATGGCTCTACTAATGAGTCAGGAGGTCGATTATTAGGTCGAATGTACAGAAAAGATGGAACATCACATGGAGATAATTATTTGGTTCTAGCAAGTAATCTATATCCGATAAGTTTTTATATTACACGGAAAGGTAAATTTGGGAGATAAATATGGCTGAATCTATATATATTGGGAATATTGATACTTGGCTTTCTCTTATGATGGAACTATCTCAGGTTGAGAGGTATAGGAGTTTGTTAGATTTTTTTGATGAGGATGAATTATCTGAATTAAAAATGGATATTTTAAAAATAATAGATAATTTTAATGCTAATAGAGGGCGGTATGAAAGTTTAATATCTAAATATCCATTTAAATTAACTAAAGCATTTTCTGATTTATGGTTATCAGGGATGGTTGATTTTATTGAAGTTTTTATTAGATTAAAATATAGGCATAAAAATGGTTTTCAACCAAAAGATAGTAGTCACTATGGAGAGGTATTCTATCTTCCATGTAAAGTGTTTGATTATAAAAAGTCTTGTGGTATATATGAAAAGCTTACTAATGCAAGATCTTATATGGAAGAAATATTTGAAGATAAATCATCACAAGAATATTATTTATATCCTAATGACGAATATGGGCTAGTAGCACCAAGCTTAGATTCTCTAAAAAGAATGTATTTAATTGCTGAGGGGGAAGTTGAAGTTAATGGTTCCTTAATTTTTATAAATACTGATAGTTATGTTAGAAATAAGGAATATGAAGTTGCTTTATGGAGCATATCGGAAAGTACAGTAAAAAGATACCCTAATATAGCAGAAATGGTAATGCAAGAAATCGTTTATACTTATTTTTTTAAAAATAATAGAAATGATTTTTCTAAAGAATTGCTGAAAATAATTCAATATTAATTTTTATATAAAGTAATTATTACAATTTTGAGTGTAAGTTTAGGTTGATAATCGAAGTGGTGGGCGATTATTAGGTGGTATGTTAAAAGCTGATAGGACTGTTGCTGGTAGAGATTCTTATATTGTATTGGCGCACTCAATGGTTCCCTTAAGTTTTTATTGGACTCGTAAAGGAAAAATTAGAATGACTAAGGGTATTGACCCAGATATGGAGTAAAAGATGAAACTACCCAAAATATGGAAAAAAGAAATGGAATTTCCAAGAACACCATTAAATGATATTCACTCAGGGTATTCTGGTACACCTGACGTATGGAAAGAATTTTTTATAGAATTTATTGAAAATTATGAGCATTATAAAGATGAGTGTATTCTTTTTGAAAAGAGTGATTTCAGTCAGTTGAAGTCAGAGTATTTAGATTTCATTAAGAGTTCTAATAGTTCAGAAATTAGTAAATTTGTAGATAAGACTGAGAAAAAATTAGGTTTAGTGCTACCAAAGTCATATAAAGATTTTATATTGGCAGGTGGTATTGAGATATCCAAAAAATTTATTTATAAGTTTTTGACTTATAGTGATTTTTTCTCCTTAAACAACATAGATTTTTTGTATAAAGATAGAGATGGATATAGTTCTTATCAGGATATAATTGAAATAAATAATGAAGAATATAGAGAAAATCCAAAAGAATTGGAAAAGGCTTATGAAAATTATTACAAATATCCAAACTATTTTAATTTATTTAAATATACAGATGCTGAAACAGGTATTTTAGATGCTTTTCATCTACGAAATACCGATGATATAGGTTATTTTAGTCGAGGAACTTTACCAGAACATGAGCATTTTAAGAAGAGTGTGATTAATTTAACGGATTATTTAAGTCGAATTTTATTACCATTTGAAAAAACGCAAGATGGGGAGTATGAAGCCTGGTTTTTTGAGGATGGAAACTTTTATCGCTGTAAATCATTTGCAGAAATGTATGTTATTGATTTGTTAGGTGGTTGTGATAGAGTTTTAAGTCAGCAAGGAATGAAAAATTTATATCATGGAAGTTTATCAAAAATGTTCGTAGACATGCCGAGCTGGTAAATCTAGTGTATTAAAATTAATCAATGTTAAGGGTGGTTTGTGCTTGGTTTTTTTTTAGATTTTATTACTATATGTATAATTGGTTTTAACCTTATATTACTTTTTAAGTTTTATAAGGGAAATTATCCTAGCAAAATAGCATTGAACTCTATTGGAAGAGATCAGACGCCATTTCCAATAAATAAAGAAGCCCAAAAGTTGGAAGAAGAATTAGTAAATACTGGCTTTTCTGTAATTGGATATTCATTTTTAGATAACACTTATGTCATGTTTCTTAAGCATACTGAAAACAATATCTCTTGCTTGATTTACTTAAATGATAAATATAAGAAAGTATGTTATGAGTTTTACTTAAAACCATTGATTGGGAAAGAAATTTTTATTGAAAGTTGTGATATGCCTATGACATTTGAACATTTGCATCGAGACCTTTATAGAATTCCTGCAAACTTAACGCCTACACTTGTCTATTTAAGTATTCTTAATAAAATAGGTAATGATGTGTTAGATAACTTGCCAACTTCGATAGATAAATTTCTGGAAATCGTATCAGATTATTTTTCTAAAGATGCAGAATATCAAACTCAACGAGGTTTTCTGTCCAAAATGAAAGCAGGACAAGAATTTCAAAAAATTAGTTTAATGGGAGCTTTTGTTCTTTTATTTCGTTCAGGATTCCCTACAGGATTTTATTTTTCCTATAAAGAACTCAACCGATTTAATAAAAAATTTCTTGGTCTTTAAACTATTACAATGGGTTGTATGGGTTGGTGGAACTACAAAATCAGTAACCGACAGCGATCTATACCTACGGTGATGACTTGGTTAGTTATCATCAAGGGTAAGCCTCCAGTGAACCACCATTTTCGCTCAAGATACAATTCCCCGATAGTGTCCACTCACCAATAAGTGGGCACCTATTTACGGATTTAAAGACAGTTATAGACGATTGTCTGTCCCCCTGTTTGTTGGTGACAGGCATTGTTCAGTTCTCTAACGCCTGTCGAATAGCAATGCACAGAATTTCATCAGAAAATGCCCTCATTTCTTGAATACTATCTTGTACCAGTTTTATTTACAGGCTCAGTCTTTCCAACTGTCAACAATGTCAGCCCAGTCTTGCATCATTTTCCGTCTTTGTTTTAGATGTTTAGAATGATCATAAGATGCTTTAGTTTTATTGGATTCAGCATGTGCTAATTGTTTCTCTATCCACGCTTCCTCATAATCCTTTTCATATAGTAAGGTTGATGCTGTGGCTCTAAAATCATGAGTAGTTACATCTTTAAGACCGATATACTCCAGCATGCTATTTAAAGTTGATGGTGAAAGCATCCCGCTACTCTTTTTGCTAAAAATAGCAGGGAACACCAGAATGCTATCACCTGATATTTCATGCTGCTGTCGTAAAACTTTATATGCTTGATCTGAAATTGGTAGTACATGGATTCTAGCTTTCTTCATCACTTCAATTGGAAATGTAATTAATTTTGATTCAAAGTCTACCCATGACCATTGCATCTTCCTGATTTCTACAGCGCGCAGCATTGTGTATAGGAGAATAAAGCCTGCATTCTTCACAGTTTGTGTGCCATTGTATTTAGGTAGACTTGTTCTTGCTTTATATCGCTCTTCTTTCGTTAATGCTCTTGCATGATTGACACGAGGACGTTTAATTACATCACGTACTGCATAAGTAGGATCATTCTCAGCACGAAGCGTTGCTATAGCATATCGAATAACACCACCAACAAATCTTCTGTTCTCAAGTGCCGCAGAAGCACCAGTAAATCTTCCATTTGATTCTTTTACAACACGATCTACAGTGTTATCAAGTATTTTAAGCACATCGGCTGCTGTTACCTCGTTTACATTCTTCTTCCCAATCACAGGTGAAATATCTTTTTCTAAAGCAATATCAAACTTCCCTTGATAGGTTTCAGACTTTGAACACATTCGTTTCAGCTTAAATTCAGCAGCAATTGTATCAAAGGTATTGGTTGTTTCAGCTAATGCTTGGGCTTTAATATTTTTACGATCTTCAACAGGGTGTATCCCTTTTGCTAGCTTTGCTCTCATTTGTTCTTTTAAAGAACGAGCCTCAGCTAAACTAATAGAAGGGTATTCACCCAAGCTCATTGATGATTCTTTGCCCTGAAAAATAAACTTGAATCGCCATACCTTAGCTCCAGTCGGTCTAATTTCTATATATAGCCGATCAGAGTCTAGTAATCGATATAATTTATCTTTTGGTTTTAAACTTTTGATTTTGGCATCTGAAAGTTTTGTAGTAGCCATTGCAAGTACTTTGAATGAAATGTTACCCGTATTATTACCCGTTTTTATAAGGAATTAAAAGAGACTAAAAAGAACTAATGAAAATAGTATTTATTTTATTTCAATTGCTTATGTTATTTAAGAGAACTGTAAGGAACTATAAAAAACATCAACCATTATTATTTTTTACAACTGTTGCTTGCGCCATAATTCAAACTTCCACAATTGCATCTATTGTGCCGTAAAACGTAACCTTTTTCCATTGTTTAGGAATTTCGCGTTTATTGCGAACTTTTGTTAAAATACATGCCTTATCTCATTCACTTAGAGTACAACGCATGTCTAAAACACGTGTGATTTATCCAGGGACCTTTGATCCAATTACCAATGGACATGTTGATTTAGTTGCAAGAGCATCAAAAATGTTTGATGAAGTTGTTGTTGCAATTGCAATTGGTCATCATAAAAATCCTGTGTTTAGTTTAGAAGAGCGTGTTGAGTTAGCCAAAGCATCATTAAGTCATTTAACCAATGTTGAGTTTGTAGGATTTGATGGCTTGTTGGTTAATTTTTTCCGTGAACAACGTGCTACAGCTGTACTTCGTGGTCTAAGAGCGATTTCTGACTTTGAATATGAATTCCAATTAGCCAATATGAATCGTCAGCTTGATCCTCATTTTGAGTCTGTATTTCTAACGCCTTCAGAGCAATACTCATTTATTTCATCGACATTAGTTCGTGAAATCGCTCGTTTAAAGGGTGATGTAACCAAGTTCGTGCCTGCTGTCGTCGTTCAGGCATTTGAGCGTAAACATCAACAAGGTTGGTAGCGTGTCTTTATATATAACAGATGAATGCATCAATTGTGATGTCTGTGAGCCTGTATGTCCCAATGAAGCAATTTATATGGGGGAATCAATCTATGAGATTGATCCTGCGCTTTGTACAGAGTGTGTGGGCCATCATGACAAACCGCAGTGCCAACTATTTTGTCCAGTTGATTGTATTCCTCTTGATCCCAATCATGTTGAGTCACAAGACCAACTGATGGAAAAATATAAAAAATTGACAGCGCAAAAAAATACAAGCAATTAACTTTGAACTTTGATAATATGCGCCTCGAAGTGGGCTGGACGGTCGCTGCTGTGGAGGTCTCCGTGACTGAAGCAGGGGAGGAAAGTCCGGGCTTCATAGGGCAGGGTGCCAGGTAACGCCTGGGCGGCGAAAGCCGACGGCAAGTGCAGCAGAGAGTAGACCGCCTCATTCGTGAGGTAAGGGTGAAAGGGTGCGGTAAGAGCGCACCGCGTGTCTGGTAACAGTTCACGGCAAGGTAAACCCCACCAGAAGCAAGACCAAATAGGAATCCTGAGGTACGGCCCGTACTGGATTCGGGTAGGTCGCTTGAGCGTATGAGTGATTGTACGCCTAGAGGAATGATCGTCCTCGACAGAACCCGGCTTATAGGCCCACTTCTAAGTTTTTTTGAAAATTGTGCTTGACGTGTGTAGCGAAAGTTAAGATAATGCGCCCACAGTTTTCGGCTATGTAGCTCAGTTGGTTAGAGCACCGCACTCATAATGCGGGGGTCACAAGTTCAAGTCTCGTCATAGCCACCATTTTATAGACCACGCTCCTGCGTGGTCTCTTTTTGTCTATTGTTTTTATAATTTTTTAAATACCTTTTTAACAAACTAATTTTACAGTTTAGTTAAGTGTTTAAATTTTTATGAAATTGCTGAAAAATGATCAAATGTGATTTAAAAGAATAAAAACTGTTCATATGTTCCGTATTTTCAACGTCATAGGCTTGACCGTTTAAGCGGAACACTAGATAATGCGCACACAGTTTACGGCTATGTAGCTCAGTTGGTTAGAGCACCGCACTCATAATGCGGGGGTCACAAGTTCAAGTCTCGTCATAGCCACCATTTTATAGATCACGCTCTTGCGTGGTTTTTTTATGCGCTTTTATTAGCTACCCAACTTATCAGGTATCAACTGAATATTATTTATGGATTTAAGGTAAAAAAGAATAGCCATCAGGTTTTCTGATGGCTTCAGTTGATTGGTTTTAATGTGATTGAATTAGAAAATTAAAGAGATATATTGATTTAGTCTCAATATATCTCAGCAGAAAAATAATATTTATAAATGCTTTTCAATCGTCGCTAGAGTTTGATGACTTTCATAAAAAGGTTTTACGATCATGGTGATAATAGGTTCTAATACACCATGTTCATCTAAGGCTACAACGACTTTAGGATAAAAACGTACAGCTTCATTTTGAAGATCTGACTCTTCAATACCAATCGCAGCAAATACATCCTCTAAGCTTTCGTCTTCATAAAAATCGTAAAAGACTTTTACGCCGTATAGAATAAGATCTTGAATATAGGAAGACTGGCGTAGCTCTTTCCAGTATTCATAAATCATTACAAAGAATTCTTCAACATCCAGAGGTGTGACTTGTTTGGTGTATTCAGATAAAGGTTTAGCTTTATTATCTTCCCAAATATTACGTGCCAAGCTCTCTAAGTCATCGTTTGAAAGTAAGCTTAAATCGGCAAGTTGTTCTTGGATAAAGCGGGCAATACTTTCTTCGATTTTCTGTTCAATGCGTTGTTGTTGACGATGTGAAAAAGTCTTTAGTTTCTGCTGCCACTGATATTTGCTTTCAGAAATTTGTTCTTCATCAGATTGTGAAAATAATTTTGGTAATTTATTTTGTAAAGTTGTGGTTGCGATATATTGGCATAATTGCTGAATTGAAGGGCTTTCTTTCAAGAAGTGGTTTAAATAATGTCGAATATTTTCTAATTCGAGAAATTTAGATAACCACATTTCAAATTGGTGATCCGAAAAAACATCTTCTAAATGTGCTGAAGACTGTAAAGAAAAAACATGCAAGCGTTGAGCAATTTCACCAATAAACTCTAATAGTCCAGCACCAAGCTGCATTTCAAAGGCATAACGCTTAACAACTGCCTGGATTTGTTCAAGCTCTATCACTTCTTTCAGTTTGATATTTGGCGCATGTTGTAGAAACAACTGAATAAACTGCTGAAAGAACTCAGGAGAAAGCTGTGTAGTAAGCTGATTTTTATAAAATGCCACTTGCTCAAGCATAAGTGCTTGAGCAAGTAATTGTGACTTTTCAGAAACAATTTTTTCAGTCATTCGCGGTCCATCCATTGACGATAGGGTAGCGTCGTTCGCGACTGAAAGCACGTGAACTAATCCGTGGGCCAATTGCACCCTGACGACGCTTGTATTCATTACGATCAACTAAGCGTATTACTTTTTCAACCACTTCAGCTTCGTAGCCTTTTGCAATTATGTCTGCTTGGCTAAGATCTTCTTCGATATAAGCGTACAGAATTGCATCAAGTACATCATAAGCAGGTAAAGAGTCTTGGTCTGTTTGATCAGGACGCAGCTCTGCTGAAGGTGGGCGAGTAATGACACGCTCAGGGATCACAGGTGTTTCACTTAATGTGTTACGGTATTTTGCTAATTCGAAGACGATGGTTTTATAGACATCTTTTAATACAGAGAAGCCACCGACCATATCACCATACAGTGTGCAATAACCGACTGAAATTTCAGACTTGTTACCTGTTGAAAGTACAAGGTTGCCAAACTTATTTGATAAACCCATGAGCAGGGTACCACGGGTACGTGCTTGTAAGTTTTCTTCCGTTGCATCCGCTGGTGTGTTGCCAAAGAACGGGAATAGGGTCTGCATGAAGCTATTTACTATTGGGTGAATCTCTGCAATACCGAAAGTTACACCCATACGACGTGCTTGTTCTGTTGCATCTTCTACACTCATTTGAGAGGTGTAAGTATAAGGCATCATCACGGCTTGTACTTTATCAGCACCAATTGCATCAACAGCAATAGCAAGTGTCAAGGCTGAATCGATTCCACCCGATAAGCCCAAGATCACACCTGGGAATCCTGAGCGTTGTACGTAGTCACGTGTTGCCATGACCAATGCTTGATAGATTTCAGCAAAAGTATCTAAAGTTGGAATTGGATTAGCAATTTTATACTGTTTTTGCTCTGCATCATATTCAGTCACATAAACAGATTCTTGAAAACTCGGTGCTTGTAATGCGAGTTCACCATTTTTGTTACTAACAAAACTTGACCCATCAAAAATAAGATCGTCCTGTCCACCAACTTGATTGACATAAACAATATTCAGATTCAGTTGTTTTGCGAGTTCATTTAATGTTTGGATGCGATGCTGTGGTTTGCCGACTTCATACGGAGAAGCATTTAAGACAAGCACAGTTTCAACATTCAGTTGGCTAAGTTGTTTGACGGTATTCAGTGACCAAACATCTTCACAAATCAGTACACCAAACTTATGACCTAAATACTCAAAAACGAGATGTTGATGGCCATCTTGGAAATAACGTTTTTCGTCAAAGACGCCATAATTTGGTAAGTTCTGTTTGTTGTATATTCCTAAAACTTGCCCATCTTTAATCACTGCGGCTGAGTTGTAACGGTGACCATCTTCAGTTTGATGTACGAAACCGAATACCATGACGATATCTTTTACTTCACTTAATTGAGCGAACGCTTTTTGAGTGCGTTTTTGTAAATTTGGGCGAAGTAATAAGTCTTCAGCTGGGTAACCTAGCGTAGAAAGTTCAGGGAAGATGATCAGATCAGCCTGTTGTTGTTTCGCTAAATTTGCTTGCTCAACCATCTTTTGAGTATTTGCGTCAATATTGCCAATATGCGGAGAAAATTGAGCAAGGGCAATTTTAAAATTTTTCATTCAAACCTAATCCTAAGTCTTAACAAGTGCTGATATACAAGTTCTTGATTTGTGTAAATATAATTTTAAAGAACGTTGTATATCATAGCGCCAAGTATTCTATATCTTAAAGAAAAATGACAAGATGTCTAATATATACTAATTGCACATTTTTCTGCGTAAAAATAACAAGTTTTTCTGTCTTAAAGAGCAACATTTTTAAATGGTTGCGTAGTGATGGTGCATGACTATGAATAAACTTAGCATTGTCATTTATTCTTTTTTTTCGTGTCACTTTCGCATACCGAAATGACAGTTCAATGACATGAATAGAAACACTCTTTTAGCTTATTTCGGTAATGGGATAAAAAAATACAAAAAATTAGAGTTTTCGTAAAATTTAAATCTATCAAAAACATAATTTTATTGAATTGAATCTTTTTTGACCGTTCGTCGGGAATCCTTTTGCTACACTTGAGTGTACAGATGTCCACTGCTATTATCCTAATTAATGTGAACATCTGTACACTAGATGTAACAGTAAAAATATGCATTTCGCATATAAAAAGAGGAAGTAGAAATGTCAGTTGTATTTTTTCCAGTAATTGCGTTTGGTTTAGCTGTTGTAGTTGGTCGTATTGGTACTTTAATGTTCCAAGAGCAAGTACAAGAGTCAGAGTAAGTTTGATTAATTAAACTTTTGATGAGAGGTAATAAGTTATGATGATTCCAACAATCTTATATCCAGTAATTGCTTTTGGATTGGCAATTGGTGTGGGACGTATCGGTACAATTGTGAAAGATGCGATGCGTGTAGATTTTACGACTGAAATGGATGATAGTCATGAACTTAGCTCAGAGAGCACTAAAAACACAGCAGCATAGAATTGCTAATGATGTTTCAAGCTGAAAAGCCCTGTAAATAAACGACAGGGTTTTTTATTGATTCAAAATAATATTTGGAATCTTCTTTAAAAAAATATCTCGTGCAATATCACCTTGTTGTTCAATGTTGTAACTGGTGAAAGTCTTGGTTTGAATAAATTGATAATGATAGGGATTATACTTTTTAAAACTAAGATAGTAGCCTATTTGTAACAACATTCCTTTTAAGATGACATTGGTTTTTTGCTGAAATTGCAAGATGTGGGCGAGTTCATGAATAAAAATTGCCTGAAGATCTAATGAGCATTTTGAATAATCCTTATAAAAATGTTGTTTATGTACAAATAGATTACCGTTTGGCGCCATAAAAATATTAACAGGCTGCCAAGGGAGATAGGGGATATTGAAAATCTTAACTTCTGCATAGTTAATCAAGTCACCAAATACGGGGCGTGCCATGGCGATTTCGCCCGACGTCATTCCACGATATTGGAACTCATTCATTTTAAGATAAAAGATTAGGTTTGCAATGAAGCCTGCCTTTAATCTTTGTATATATGTTTGAAATGATTTGATCATTTGAACTATAGATAGGAAAAGTGAGGGTGATCAGAATATTTTAGAATAAAAAAACCTCAGTTAGAACTGAGGTTTTACGACCACTAAGATGACCACGGCAAATAAGATCAAGGTTGGCATTTCATTAAAAAAACGCCAGAACTTGTGCGATTTATAGTGCGCATTACCAATTAGCTTTTTGCGGTAATAACCACAGACAAAGTGGTAAATCACCAATAATCCAACCAGACCGACTTTGAGATAAAACCATAAGGCTTCATGATAATGTCGGGTCGCATCCCCCCAGTCAACGAGAAAGTGGGCGGTAATTAATGTGGCAATCATCGATGGCCACATAATTCCACGATACAACTTGCGTTCCATCACTTCAAAGCGTTGATGACTAACGGTATCTTCGCTCATGGCATGATAAACATAAAGACGTGGTAAGTAGAACAATGCAGCGAACCAGCAAACCACAGCAATAATATGTAATGCTTTTACCCACAAGAAAGCATCAGAAGGTGCATCCATTGATAATCCTACGCAGGATTATGCATCCCACTTCTTGAAAATAAGGCAAGCGTTTACGCCGCCAAAACCAAAACTGTTACTCATCACAGTATTCAATTTTGCATCACGTTTTTCAAGTACAATATCGAAACCTTGTGCGCCTTCATCAAGCTCAGTCACGTTGATGTTTGGAGCAATAAAGTCATTTTGCATCATCAATACAGAATAAATCGCTTCTTGAACACCTGCAGCACCTAAGCTGTGACCCGTCATTGATTTAGTTGAACTAAGTGGTGGAACTTGTCCTTCCCCAAATGCACGCTCCATTGCTTTAAGCTCAGTTACGTCACCTGCTGGTGTTGATGTACCATGTGTGTTGACATAATCGATCTGTTCTACACCGTGCTGTTTTGCTTCATCTAATGCCATGGTGATACAACGTGTAGCACCTTCACCACTCGGTGCAACCATATCTGCACCGTCGCTGTTCGCTGCATAAGCAACAACTTCAGCTAAGATGTTCGCACCACGTGCTTGTGCATGTTCAAGTGATTCAAGAATAACGAAACCACCGCCGCCAGCGATGACAAAACCATCACGATCCGCTGAGTAAGGACGAGATGCAGTTTCAGGAGTATCATTATATTTAGAACACAATGCACCCATAGCATCAAAAAGTAAGCTTTGCGACCAGTGATCTTCTTCACCGCCACCAGCAAGCATCAGATCTTGCTTACCCAATTGAATTAAGTTGTAAGCATAACCAATTGCATCAGCAGAAGTTGCACAGGCACTGGTAATCGAGTGTGCAATACCTTGTAGTTTTAGTGCAACACCCACATTGGCAGTAATGGTATTACTCATATTACGGGGAACAAAGAAAGGGCCAATTTTACGTGCGCCTTTTTCTTCTAATAGCTTAACCATCTCTGCAACTGATGCAGTTGAGTTACCGCCGCTACCACCTGCAATACCATAACGAGGGTTATTTGCTAGATCTTCTTGTTTTAGACCCGCATGTTCTACCGCTGCAATCGCTGCGTTATAAGCATACATTGCACATACACCCATAAAACGCTTGATTTTACGATCAATACCATCAAAATCCTGTTCAGCAGCAGCGCTGACATGACTTTTAAAATTTAATTCGGCATAAGTTGGATTAAAACGTGTTCCTGAGATTCCATTTTTTAAAGAATGAGTGACATCTTCTAAAGAGTTACCGATACATGAGTTAATGCCCATACCAGTGATTACAACACGTTTCATTTACAGATCCCTTTTATGGTAATACGAAGCCTTGTGCATATCGCTATAAGTACAAATCAGGAGAAAATAACGATTTAAATGGCTTATGAGTGAATGACACCATCATAGCAGAAAGGTTTTTTATTTCTTATGGCAAATTTTATGCCTATTTCTAGTTGTGTAAATATTCGTAAATATAAATGTAGTTGAGACAAAAGGTAATGAAAGAACACAGATAAAAGTTGAGATAAATTTGCATTCAACCTAGTATCTACCTAGAGATGCAAAGATTATAGAACAGAGGTACTTGATGACAAAATCTAAAAACAAGCAATCTTCAGGTTTATTTACCCAAGCCTTTGGAGTGGCTAAAAAGCTCAGTTCAGAAATACAAAAACTTCAAACTGCTCCTAAAACATTAGCAACTGGATCTACAGATTCATCGAATGTGATCGAAGGGAAGGCGCATTTTAAAAGCCCATTTGAGATTGAGCAATACGAAAGCCCGCAACATATGTTACGTCAACAGCTGCCTAAATTGTCCCATCAACTTTTGGGTCGCCATTATACAAAAGTAAATAATGTTGCCTCTTTCATTTCACCTGACATGGGCGAAAAAGTTTCTGATTATTTATTTCAGTGGTTGAATGAATTTAGCTCGAATACTTCACTTACGGAAAAGATTCTGGAAGAAGCAGGGGTAAAAGATATTACCGAACTCACTCAAGATACGGGGCGTTCTCAACGTTTAAGTCAGGCATTAATCGAACAAAATAAATTATTAGCCGCTGCGCAAGGCGTTATCACGGGTGCTACAGGAGTTTGGGGTGCAGCTGTTGATATTCCTGCCTCGATTGTTCTAGCACTAAGAACAATTTATCAAACGGGTCGCTCTCATGGCTTTGATTTGGCCGATGAGGCAGATCAAGAAGTGGTTGCCTTTATTTTTAAAGAAATTGATTTGGGTATTATTGCTGAAAAACAAACAGTATTGATTGCATTAAAAGCGTTGAAGTCGATGTTAGAAACCCATGACTTACAACAGTTTCAGCAGTTGCTTGGATCGAGCAACGATGTTGAACTTGTAAAGAAATGGTTAGTTGATGAGGAAGGACAGTTTAAATGGGGGTGGTTAAATCATATCCCTCAAGCATCTGTGATTGGTAAATTAACGCCAGTTGCTGGTGCTGCTTTAGGTGGCTTTTATAGTTGGCGTTTACTCGAAGATGTTGGACACAAGGCACAATCTGTTTTCGGGGCAGCGCGTTTTTATTTGAATGAATATCCGAATGAAAATCTTTCACCCTTAGAAGCCTATTACAAAGCGGAAGCATTATTGAGAAAGTCAAATTCACGATTGTTAAATGCAACAGAGACTACGACAAATGCAATAAGTAGTGTTGATGAAAGCAAAAATGATGTGATTACCAATGTTTCAGTGCAATCTAAAGATCATGCTGCTAAAGAAATTCAGACGAATGAAAACGTTGAGCAGGGTATTGAACAGCTTGCATCGGAGCATGTGGTCAAGCACGAACATACTGAACAGCAACCTGCTTTGAAAGAGCAATCAAATGAATTACTCAGTTCTGATGAAGCTGAACTATCTACTGAACCCAAAACAATTGATATTGAACCTACATCAACGAAACATAGTTAATTATTTGTTGGTATGATTTAGACATCAATAAAACAACAAAATTATAGAAATGGTCAGCAGTTGCTTTATCTTGCATTGTTGACCATTTTTACTTCTTGGCTTACAATTGTGTGCCCTTAAAAAGAGGTGTTTTTCTTTTTAAGGTTGTTTAATCACGGGAGAATTGCCAAATGGCAACAACAAATCAGTTGATCCGTAAGGGTCGTACAACTTTGATTGAAAAATCAAAAGTTCCTGCGTTGAAGGCTTGTCCACAACGTCGTGGTGTATGTACACGTGTATATACGACTACTCCTAAAAAACCTAACTCAGCAATGCGTAAGGTTTGCCGTGTTCGCTTAACTTCTGGTTTTGAAGTATCAAGCTATATCGGTGGTGAAGGTCATAACTTACAAGAGCACAGTGTTGTTCTAATCCGTGGTGGTCGTGTTAAAGACTTACCAGGTGTACGTTACCATACCGTTCGTGGTTCTTTAGACTGTGCTGGCGTGAAAGATCGTAACCAGTCACGTTCTAAATACGGTGCTAAACGTCCTAAGAAGTAATTCTAGGCAACCAGCCCAAACAACCCTTTAGCGTTTCGCTTGTTTGAATTCTTCATAGATTTGTAATTCAAGCGACGTATAGTAAGGCCAGCGTAGCGTACATGGCACTTGTACAAACTGCTGGATCATCCTGAAGTGTCATAATATTAGGTGTATTAAAATGCCAAGACGTCGCGTAGTCGCTGCTCGTGAGATCCTTCCAGATCCAAAATTTAGCAGCCAAACAATCGCTAAATTCATGAACCACGTAATGCAAGATGGTAAAAAATCTGTAGCTGAAGGTATCGTTTACGGTGCTTTAGAACGTGTTCAAGAAAAAAACAAAGTAGACCCAGTTGAATTTTTCGAGACTACTCTTGAGAAAGTTCGTCCTATGGTCGAAGTAAAAGCACGCCGTGTTGGTGGTGCTACTTATCAAGTACCTATGGAAGTACGCCCATCCCGTCGTACTGCCTTAGCAATGCGTTGGTTAGTAGATGCTGCTGCTAAGCGTTCTGAAAAAACGATGGCTTTACGTCTTGCTGGTGAGTTGCTTGATGCAGCTGAAGGTAAAGGTGCAGCGATCAAAAAACGTGAAGACGTGCATCGTATGGCTGAAGCCAACAAAGCCTTCTCTCACTACCGTTTCTAAACGGATAAAACAGTCCCTAATCAGGAGAATATTCATGCGTACAGCAGCTCGATTCAACATCGCTCTTTATCAAAGTGGGAGCTTTGCGGGTATTTAAGTTGCCTGCTTGGATATTCGTGCGCATCAATTTAATTGATGCGTCCTGTTTTAAAGATAACATTTAGGAATGTAAGACATCATGGCTCGCCAAACCCCGATTACTCGTTACCGTAACATTGGTATTTCTGCGCACATTGACGCAGGTAAAACAACTACAACTGAACGTATCTTGTTCTACACAGGTGTATCTCACAAAATTGGTGAAGTACACGACGGTGCAGCAACAATGGACTGGATGGAACAAGAGCAAGAGCGTGGTATTACCATTACTTCTGCTGCTACGACTTGTTTCTGGTCTGGTATGGGCAACCAATTCGAACAACACCGTATCAACGTAATTGATACACCGGGACACGTTGACTTCACAATTGAAGTTGAGCGTTCTATGCGTGTTCTTGACGGTGCGTGCATGGTTTACTGTGCTGTTGGTGGTGTTCAACCTCAGTCTGAAACTGTATGGCGTCAAGCTAACAAATATAAAGTGCCTCGTTTAGCATTCGTGAACAAGATGGACCGTACTGGTGCAAACTTCTTCCGTGCTGTAGAGCAAGTTAAAACTCGTTTAGGCGGTAACCCTGTACCTATCGTTGTACCAATCGGTGCAGAAGATACATTTGCAGGTGTTGTAGATCTTATCGAAATGAAAGCGATTATCTGGGATGAACCATCTCAAGGTATGAAGTTTGAATATGGTGAGATTCCTGCTGACCTAGTTGATACTGCTAACGAATGGCGTACTAACATGGTTGAAGCGGCTGCTGAAGCTTCTGAAGAGTTAATGGACAAGTACCTTGAAGAGGGTGATCTTTCTAAAGAAGACATCGTTGCAGGTTTACGTGCTCGTACATTAGCATCTGAAATCCAAGTGATGCTTTGTGGTTCAGCGTTCAAAAACAAAGGTGTTCAACGTATGTTGGATGCTGTGATTGAATTCTTACCATCGCCAACAGAAGTTAAAGCGATCGAAGGTATCCTTGACGATAAAGCTGAAACTAAAGCATCTCGTGAAGCATCTGACGAAGCTCCGTTCTCTGCGCTTGCGTTCAAAATCATGAACGACAAATTCGTTGGTAACTTAACTTTCGTACGTGTTTATTCTGGTGTTCTTAAACAAGGTGACCCAGTATATAACCCAGTTAAGTCTAAGCGTGAACGTATCGGTCGTATCGTGCAAATGCATGCGAATGAGCGTCAAGATCTTGATGAAATCCGTGCAGGTGATATCGCAGCGTGTGTAGGTCTTAAAGACGTTACAACTGGTGATACATTATGTGATGAGAAAAACATCATTACACTTGAGCGTATGGAATTCCCTGAGCCAGTAATTTCATTGGCTGTTGAACCAAAAACTAAAGCTGACCAAGAAAAAATGTCAATTGCTTTAGGTCGTTTGGCGAAAGAAGATCCATCGTTCCGTGTACGTACTGACGAAGAATCTGGTCAAACAATTATTGCTGGTATGGGTGAGCTTCACCTTGACATCATCGTTGACCGTATGAAACGTGAGTTCGGTGTTGAAGCGAATATCGGTAAACCAATGGTTGCTTATCGTGAAACGATTAAGAAAACTGTTGAGCAAGAAGGTAAATTCGTACGTCAAACAGGTGGTAAAGGTAAATTCGGTCATGTATATGTTCGTTTAGAGCCACTTGATGTTGAAGCTGCTGGTAAAGAATACGAATTCGCTGAAGAAGTTGTTGGTGGTGTAGTACCAAAAGAATTCTTCGGTGCAGTTGATAAAGGTATTCAAGAGCGTATGAAGAATGGTGTCTTGGCTGGTTACCCAGTTGTAGGCGTTAAAGCTGTTCTTTTTGACGGTTCTTACCACGATGTCGACTCTGATGAATTGTCGTTCAAAATGGCTGGTTCTTATGCGTTCCGTGATGGTTTCATGAAAGCAGATCCAATTCTTCTTGAACCTATCATGAAAGTTGAAGTAGAAACTCCAGAAGACTACATGGGCGATATCATGGGTGACTTAAACCGTCGTCGTGGTATGGTTCAAGGTATGGACGATCTTCCTGGTGGAACTAAAGCAATTAAAGCAGAAGTTCCATTGGCTGAGATGTTTGGTTACGCGACTCAAATGCGTTCTATGTCTCAAGGTCGTGCGACATACTCTATGGAATTTGCTAAATATGCTGAAACTCCACGTAACGTGGCTGAAGGCATCATCGCTAAGTTCCAAGCTGGCGGTAAAAAAGGTGACGACGAGTAATCTTTCGATTACTATATTACCCAACTAAAATTTAGTTAAAAAACCAAGTGCTCATGGGCGACCCTCATGAGCAGTTTATAAAGGAAGATCATCATGGCTAAAGCCAAGTTTGAACGTAATAAACCACACGTAAACGTGGGTACAATTGGTCACGTTGACCATGGTAAAACAACTTTAACTGCTGCGATTGCAACTATCTGTGCAAAAACTTACGGCGGTGAAGCGAAAGATTACTCACAAATCGACTCAGCTCCTGAAGAAAAAGCACGTGGTATTACAATTAATACTTCACACGTAGAATACGATTCTCCAATCCGTCACTACGCTCACGTAGACTGCCCGGGCCACGCCGATTATGTTAAAAACATGATTACTGGTGCTGCTCAGATGGACGGCGCGATCCTTGTGTGTGCTGCGACTGATGGTCCAATGCCACAAACTCGTGAACACATCCTTCTTTCACGTCAGGTTGGTGTACCTTACATCATCGTATTCTTAAACAAGTGTGATCTTGTTGATGATGAAGAATTACTTGAATTAGTAGAAATGGAAGTTCGTGAACTTCTTTCTACTTATGACTTCCCAGGTGATGATACTCCAATCATCCGTGGTTCAGCTCTTCAAGCATTAAACGGTAACGACGGTCCTTACGGCGAAGCTTCTGTTCTTGCACTTGTAGAAGCGCTTGACTCTTACATCCCAGAGCCAGAGCGTGCAATCGATAAAGCATTCTTGATGCCGATCGAAGACGTATTCTCGATTTCTGGTCGTGGTACAGTAGTAACTGGCCGTGTTGAAGCGGGTATCATCAAAGTAGGTGAAACTGTTGAGATTGTTGGTATTCGTGATACAGTTGCAACGACTGTAACTGGCGTTGAAATGTTCCGTAAACTTCTTGACGAAGGCCGTGCGGGCGAGAACTGTGGTATCCTTCTTCGTGGTACCAAGCGTGAAGATGTACAACGTGGTCAGGTACTTGCTAAACCAGGTACAATCAAGCCACACACTAAATTCGATGCGGAAGTATACGTACTTTCTAAAGAAGAAGGTGGTCGTCACACTCCATTCCTTAATGGTTACCGTCCACAGTTCTACTTCCGTACAACTGACGTAACTGGCGCGATCAAATTACAAGATGGCGTTGAAATGGTTATGCCTGGTGACAACGTTGAGATGTCAGTAGAGTTAATCCACCCGATCGCAATGGACCCAGGTCTACGTTTTGCGATCCGTGAAGGTGGTCGTACTGTAGGTGCTGGTGTTGTTGCGAAAGTAACTGCATAATCGCCTAGAGTGATAAAAAAACACCCCTTTGGGGTGTTTTTTTATGTCTATTGTTCGACAATCTATCCTTAATTGTGTCCTAAACTGATACCTTGCTGTCCTAAACTGCACTTAATTCATCGCAATAAAACCGTAATATAAAACACAAGAAAATGAACAAAAGTACTAAATGGAAATTTTCCATTTAAAAGGAGTCAACAGCATGAATGCTAAGGTAAATATTTCAAATCGTGCAGGTGCAAGTTTCCCAGTACGCCGTATGAATTTTGATTTTGATCAGGTTCCAGAATACTGGATGAATGGCTCGGCTGGCTTGACCCATTTCATGACAGCACTTTCAGCATTGTTTCCAGATGGTGAGAAATTATTTATTGATTCAGTTCGTGCTGTACGTTATCACCCTGCCATTAAGGACAATGAAGCACTACAAAAAGAAATCAGTGCCTTTATTGGTCAAGAGGCAATGCATACTCAGGAACATGTTGGTTTTAATGCTTCTGCACAAAAATATGGACATGATGTATCCTCTTTAGAACGTATCACAGGTCGCTATATCCAGTTCGCACGTAAGAACTTTGCTAAAGCAGTTAAACCATTTGGCATGACTCAGGAAATGGTTGACTTAACTGCAACAACTGCGCTGGAGCATTTCACAGCAACAATTGCGTCTGAATTACTGCGTAATCTACATATTCAGGAACTCATGACCGATGACACCATGTCTTATATGTGGTTCTGGCATGCAATTGAGGAAAATGAGCATAAAGCTGTTGCCTATGATGTCTATGAGGAAATTTTTGGCCGTGGCGTGAAAGCCTATGCACTACGCAATACAGCATTAGTGGTTGCGATGGTGTTGATCTTCACCTTACAGTCTTATTTTGTTCTACGCCTATTAAATCGGGACAATAAACTGAATCTAAAAGAATTAGGTATGATTTATAAATATGCCTATAGTCCATCAAAAGGTATTATTGCAGGTATGACGGGTGAAATGTTGGCTTACTTCAAACCACGTTTCCATCCAAATGACTTAGATACCGTGCAGTTGCTTAAAGTCTGGAAGGCGAAATTAGGTTTTTAAATTAAAAGATCTATTAGCTAAACCTATGTAAAAAGAGCAATAAAATTGCTCTTTTTTTATTTTGAATATTACATTAAATAGACTTTTTAAAATCATACTGACATGTCCCAAGATGATGCTTTTCTGACCTTATCTGCACTTATTTAACGCATGGGAAAGGGCGTATAACTAAAGAATAATAAATGATTAATAAAGAAATCTTCATGATAGGAGAGTATAGTATGAATGCTAAAGTCAATATTTCAAACCGCGCTGGCGCTAGTTTTCCTGTACGCCGAATGGATTTTGAGTTTGGCGAAGTTCCACGGTATTGGGCAAATGGAGATGCTGCTTTAACTCATTTTATGACTGCACTTTCAGCACTGTTTCCAGAGGGTGAACAATTTTTTGTGAATAGTACCCGTGCAGTTAGAAATGATCCAAAAGTTGCTGATCCTCGATTACAAAAAGAAATTAGTGCTTTTATTGGACAAGAGGCAATGCATTCAAAGGAACACTTGGCCTTTAATGCAGCTGCGCAAGCTTATGGTTATGATGTGCGCAAATTGGAGGCACAAACAGGTAAAGTGATTCAGTATGGCGTTGCTATAAGTACTAAATTATTAAAACCATTTGGTTTTACAAAAGAGATGATTGGTTTAACGGGTACTTGTGCCTTGGAGCATTTTACATCAACGATTGCTGAAGAACTATTGTCTAACCCAGATATTCAATCCATGTTTATGGATGAGACCATGTACCATTTATGGATGTGGCATGCAGTTGAAGAAAATGAGCATAAAGCGGTGGCATTTGACGTTTATGAAGCGATGTATGGGCAAGGATTTAAAGCGTATTTTATGCGTTCATTAGCTTTAGTGATTGCAATGGGTTTAATTTTTATTACCCAGTCATATTTCACTGCGACTCTTTTAAAAACTGATGGCAGACTTACATGGCGAGATACCAAATATATGCTCAAGTTCATGTATGGCTATAAAGGTTTTATGACACGTCAAATTCCAAAGTTACTGGCATTTTTAAGACCAAAATTTCATCCGAATGATGATGATACAACAGCATTATTGAATAAATGGCGTGCTGAATTAGGCTTTAATATGAGTTAACTAAAATGGGCAATTAAAATTGCCCATTTTCTTATTCAAATTTTGTATTAAATTGCTGATAATCTGCATCAGTATTTTATAGGGTAAAAGTCTGTGATCCGATTGATGCAAGAGAGCGATTTAGACAGTGTTGTTGCAATTGAACGTTTAGTACAAACACATCCTTGGTCGAAGCAACAATTTCAAGAGTCTTTAGCTTCCTATCAGTGCACGGTCTATGAGCAGTCGAATCAGGTTGTTGGGTTCTGTATTTTGCAGCCTGTTCTAGACGAGGCCAATTTATTACTGATGGCGATTCATCCAAGCCAACAGGGCAAAGGTCTTGGATACGAGTTGTTAGATTATTCCATTCAACTTTTAAAAAATAATCCAATCCAAATTTTTTTAGAAGTACGTGAAAGCAATCTTGCTGCAATCCGTTTGTATGAAAAAACGGATTTTCATCAAATAGACTTACGAAAAAATTATTATCCAAATTTAGATGGTACAAAAGAGCATGCTGTGATTATGGTCAAAACATGCACTGATGATTTTGCTGCTTTATTTAATAATTAAGTTATCCCACTCCGATGGTAGAGTTGTCATTAATGAATTTCCAAGTTGATGAATCTCTTTTTCCGAGAGTGGGCGGTTAAGGCGACGCCATTGTCCATCTAATAATAATTCCAGTGGCGTATATTGTGATTTATAGTTCATTTTAGCTGAGTGAGGCACCCAATAACCTAAATATAAGTAATCTAAATTTAAAGTGCTGACATATTCAATTTGTTTAAGAATCGCAAAAACACCAAGTGAACGACGTTGTTCTTGAGGATCAAAAAAAGTATATACAGCAGAGAGACCGTCATCCATTAAGTCGCAGGTAGAGACAGCAATCAGTTTCTGATCATCCCAAAGTTCGATGAAAAAACTTTCTGTACAACTGTGAACGAGGAATTTTTCAAACTGATCTAATGTTGCTGGATACATATCGCCATCTGCATGACGCTCGTTAATATAACGCTCATACAAATCATAATGCTGTTGAGTGGCTTGCGAAGTTGGCAAAATACTCATTTTTAAATCTTGATTACGTTTCCATGCCTTCTTCTGGCTACTATTCATTTTAAATTCTTGAATTGGAACGCGACAAGATAAACATTGGCGACATAAATGGCATTCTGGTCGATAGACAAAATCGCCACTACGTCGAAAACCGACACGCGAAAGTTCAGACAATGTCACCACATCAATACGGTGAATTGGATCTAAAAATACCATTCGAGCTGATTTGTTATCGAGATAACTGCAGTCGTGTGGCGGTGTTATATAGTACTGTAAGTCATTTAAAAGGGACTTGGGTTGGTATGATTTCATTAATCTCCCTCCAAGGTGTTAATCCATTAACCGTCTAATTTTGCATAAACTGCTATTGTTTTACTTGAAAATACACGTTCTTGATAACTTTTCCAATTGATAGAGGGGGCAATAATTACATCTTGTAACGATTTTAGATATGTCTGGCGAGAAATTGTACTGGCTCCCAGACTCAGGAGATGATCGTTAACCAGTTGGCAATCAATCCAAGGAAGCTGATTTTCTTGACCGATCAACATGAGTGTATAGAAAGCCATCTTGGACACATCTGTTTCTGTACTAAACATCGATTCACCAAAACAGCCTTTACCTATTGTTACGCCATATAGTCCACCAACTAATTTTTCTTGTTGCCAGACCTCAATGCTATAGGCATAACCCGCCTTAAATAGAGAACAATAGCCTTCGATAATATCTTCACTAATCCATGTTTCATTTGCATAGCTGCGGGGGAGTGAACATGAGCGTATTACATCTTCAAAAGCATGATTCACTGTAATCCGATAATCATATTTTTTCATATTTCGAATTAGTGATTTACTGGGTTTATATGCATGAGGCTCAATAATGCAGCGTGGTTCAGGACTCCACCAACAAATCGGTTCATCTTCGTTAAACCAAGGGAAGAGACCATGTGTATAGGCCTCAAATAATGTAGCAGGTGATAAGTCTGCGCCAATACAAATAAAGCCATGTCCTTCTGGATCGGCTTCCACAGGATTTGGAAAAATATATTGGGATAGGGGTAGTGGTTGCATAACAAATGAGTTTAGTCAGGATAATTTTAAACTAACTGAACTGGAGAGCGTTGACAATCCATTGGACTGTCAACGTTAGATGAGGAGGTGTAATTAATTCAGGTTGTCGAGATATTTTTCTGCATCCAGTGCAGCCATACAGCCTGAACCTGCCGAAGTAATGGCTTGGCGATAAACGCTATCCGCCACGTCACCTGCGGCAAATACACCCTCAATAGAAGCTGCCGTTGCATTACCCGAAGTACCACTTTGAACCTGAATATAACCATCACGCAGGTTAAGCTGACCATCAAACATGCTGGTATTGGGTTTATGACCAATAGCAACAAATAAACCTTGGACAGCGATATCTTGAGTATTGGCGTCTTGTGTGGATTTGATGCGTACAGCCGTTACTCCAGTGTTGTCACCGAGTACTTCATCTACTTGATGATTCCAGATGATACTGATCTTGCCTTCTTTTTCTTTGGCAAATAAATGATCCTGTAAAATCTTCTCGGAACGCAGGCTGTCACGGCGGTGTACTAGTGTTACATGTGCCGCAATGTTTGAAAGATAAAGTGCTTCCTCAACCGCAGTGTTACCACCACCCACAACCATGACATTCTGGTTTTTATAGAAGAAACCATCACAGGTTGCACAGGCGCTCACCCCTTGACCCATAAACGCAGCCTCAGATTCCAGACCCAGATATTGTGCAGTTGCACCTGTTGCAATAATCAGCGCGTCACAGGTGTATTCTTCCATATCGCCTTTCAGCACAAATGGACGGGTTTTTAAATCGACTTCATTGATGTGGTCATAGACAATTTCTGTACCGAAACGTTCAGCGTGAGCTTGCATGCGTTCCATCAATACAGGACCAGTTAATCCCTCTGGGTCCCCTGGCCAGTTATCCACCTCAGTGGTCGTTGTTAACTGACCGCCAAGCTGCAAACCAGCAATCAGCGTTGGTTTGAGGTTGGCGCGTGCCGCATATACCGCCGCACTATAACCTGCAGGGCCAGAACCCAGAATAATCAACCGTGAGTGACGAGCGCTCATTAAAGAACATCCTTTTTATATTGAAACTTTTAAAATTATACGTGAATCCACAGGGGAGTGGGTTGGATAATATTGATATACTTAATCGAATTGAGCTATATCATGGAGAGCATTTACTGATATTTCATCAATGTTTGCAACAACAATGGATGTTAACAACAACAGTAAACAATCGTGCATCTTTTTTGTAAGAACGAGTGCATAATATAAAACTTATTGATCAAGGTCAGTTAGACCTTAATCGATACCTACAAATAACAAATTGGGTTACAGGACTGTATATGGCTGCGGTGTCAAGTGTTTATGCACAACGCTTTTTAATGACATTATTTTTGATTTCTTTTGGCATTTATCTATTTCTTGCCACAGTAACCTACACACCTTTTGATCCAGGTTGGATGCATATTTCCAGTGATACGCAACAGGTCTCAAATGCAAGTGGTGTTGCAGGTGCTTGGATTGCAGATTTGTTATTCGGTTTTTTAGGATGGGCAAGTTTGTTCATTCCTTTATTTCTATTTATCGAAGCAATTCAAGTATGGTGGCCTAGAAGTTTTTTAAATCGCCCATTCCGTTATGCAGCACAGTTCTTCTTGATTCTGTCCATTTCTAGTTTGTTGTATCTACATTGGAATGTTCCAGCAGATACTTTAGAAAATGCAGCAGGTGGTATTATTGGTTATGAGTTGGGTCAGAGCCTTTCTCAGCTTTTAACCATTTATGGTGCAACATTTTTTTTATTTGCTTTCAGTATTTTATTATTCACTTTAGCTTTTGGTATTCAATGGAATAAAACTTGGGCAACATTAAAAAATACGCCAGCATATTTACAAGATTTGTTCTATAAAAATATACCTCAACACGAATCTGCTTATGATTTGACTGAACAATTAGCCTCAACAGAAACACCAACTATAAAGCAAAAAGCTCCACTCCAAGCGGCGGATTCAAATATTGTAGAGGCGAATGATACAGCCCAAAGTACACAGCACAGCATTGCAGCTAAAACAGCATCGACAGACAATGCACATCATCAATTATTAGCCGAAAAACTATTTGCTGATGTTGTTGCCAAAGAGCAGCAAAGTGTTCAATCACAAGAAGTATTATCAACAGAAGACTTTGAGCAAACTTTAAAACAAGCACATCAACTTGCAGCCGATAGTCAGCGTTTAATTCAAACAGGTGAAGTATGGCGTGCATTACAACATGATGATGCGAGCCATAAACAAGAAATTGATGCACTTTTGCGAGCGGCAGATGATGCTATAAATCCTTCATCTCAATATGTACACGCAGCAACGGAAGTTTCTTCTGTAGAGCAACGTCCTCATCAGAGTCCAGTCGATTGGAATGATGACCAAATATTCGATGAATTATTGGCTGCTGTTCCTAATAGTAAAACGGCTACGGATGTACATAAGCCATTTATTCAAGAAACGCGATCAACGGCAAAAAATGAAAGTGATGAAATTGACTTTGATATTGAGTTAGATTCAATAGACGTTCAATCTGTACCGCAAGCAACGGTAGTTCAGTCGCATCATACGATCAAAAATATGATCGCTGACGATAAGCAAAGTATTTTGGATGAAGGCTTTGATGAATTTGAAGATTTGTTCATTGAAGACAAACAACAGCAATCTGTATTGCAAACTCCGAGCTATGCGCAGTCTTCGGCTTTTGTAAAAGCACCTATTGAGATTGAAACACCTAAAGAGAGTTTATCAAAAGAAGCATTTATTGAAGCATGGCAAGAAACTGCGGGTAAAGTTGAAGAAAATTTTGATATCGAAGATGATTTTGATTTAGACGCGCCGTTAACAGACTCATTTGGTCGCCCAATGTCTCGTGCGATGCAAGTGGCTCAAAAACGTCGTGATTTACCAACTTTGCCAGGTTTAGAATTATTGGACGAAGTAGATCCGAATAAAAAGGTGAACTTTACAGCTGAACAATTAGCTCGTTTGTCTGAACTGCTAGAAATTAAATTACAAGAGTTTAATGTTAAAGCTCAAGTAGTGGAGGCTCAACCTGGGCCTGTCGTGACACGTTTTGAACTAGATCTTGCACCGGGTGTAAAAGCATCTAAAGTGACCAATATTTCGCGTGACTTAGCACGTTCAATGTCAATGGCATCTGTTCGTGTGGTTGAGGTGATTGCTGGAAAACCTTATATCGGCATTGAAGTCCCAAATAGCAGCCGCGAAATGGTTCGACTGATTGAGTTGTTAAAGACACCTGCATTTGAAGACCCAGCGGGTTTACTTTCGATGGCGATGGGTAAAGACATTTCAGGTAATCCTGTGATTACTGATTTGGGCAAAGCGCCACATATGTTAGTTGCGGGAACAACTGGTTCAGGTAAGTCAGTAGCTGTTAACTCAATGATTTTATCAATGTTGTTAAAATACACGCCTGATCAATTGCGTTTAATTCTAATCGACCCAAAACAGCTTGAATTAGCTAACTATAATGATATTCCACATTTATTAACACCTGTTGTTACTGATATGAAAGATGCTGTAAGCGCATTGAATTGGTGTGTAAATGAAATGGAACGTCGTTATAAGCTAATGTCTTTTCTAAAAATTCGTAAATTGGCTGACTATAACCGCAAAGTGGAAGAAGCGATTGCCAATGGTGAAGATTTGATTGATCCAACTTGGAAAGCTAGTGATTCAGTTGTAGGGGAGCGTGCACCACGATTAGCTCCTTTACCATCGATTGTGATTGTTGCAGATGAATTCGCTGACATGATTATGCAGGTTGGTAAAAAAGCTGAGGAGATGATTACCCGTCTGGCACAGAAATCTCGTGCAGCAGGTATTCATTTACTACTTGCAACACAACGTCCCTCAGTTGACGTCATCACAGGTCTGATTAAAGCGAATATCCCAACACGTGTTGCATTACGTGTAAATAGTAAAATTGACTCTCGAACAATCCTTGATGCAGGTGGGGCAGAAGATCTATTAGGGCACGGTGACATGCTATTCTTAGGGCCAGGTAAAATCGAACCTGAGCGTGTGCATGGTGCGTTTATTAGTGATGATGAGGTGAACCGCATCTGTGACGCTTGGCGTGAACGTGGTGAGCCTGATTATGTTGATGAAATCTTAACCCCATTTGATGAAGAACCAACCTCACGTGGTTTTGAAGATGGTGATGGTGATCCTAATCGTGATGCACTTTATGATCAGTGTGTTTCTTTTGTACTTGAAACGCGCAAGGCTTCAACATCATCGTTACAACGTAAATTTAGTTTGGGGTATAACCGAGCTGCACGAATTATTGATCAAATGGAAGAGAACGGGATCGTAAGTTCAATGGGAGCTAACGGCAAACGTGATATTCTCGTTTAATAAGAATATTCCACTAATAAAGCCCCTCTTTAGGGGCTTTATTGTTATAGGTTTATCAATTTTATATAGTAATAATCACGTTTTTTATTTAAGCTTATTGTTTAAAAATACAAGCTAAAGGGTGAGCCATGTTTGTTGCATTATGTACACTCATTTTTATTCATTTTTGTGCGCTTATCACTCCAGGGCCTGATTTCTTCCTAGTCTCTCAAACTGCTGTCAGCCGTTCTCGTAAGGATGCGGTATTGGTTGCATTTGGTATTTGCTTGGGGGCAATGGTCTGGTCACTTTTAGCATTGATGGGACTGAATATTATTTTTGAAAAGATGGCTTGGCTAAAACAAGGCCTTTTAGTCGCTGGTGGTTTATATTTATGTTGGTTGGGATACCAAATGCTTCGTTCAGCTTTTTCAAAAGGTGAGCAAAGTATCAAACAGATAGTATTACCTCAGTCGCCTTATTTATTTTTTATGAAAGGTTTACTCACTAACTTATCGAATCCTAAAGCAGTGATTTATTTTGGCAGTGTATTTTCATTATTCTTAGCCAATCCTTTATTTGATCAGCATCACTCTTTGCTTTTTATTATTATTGCGATAGAGACCTTGCTGTGGTTCTTAGTGGTAGCGTTTGTATTCTCATTGCCTACATTCAGAACAGCATATCAAAATTTTGCAAAATGGATTGATGGTATTTCTGGTGGGATTTTTACCTTACTGGGCGTTTATTTGATTGGTAGTCGATAAAATAAAGAGATAAAAAAGCCTGCTTTAAGCAGGCTTTTTTATCTTAAGCAAATTTTGCTAATACTTCTAAGAAGCCGTCTTTTTGACGTGGAAATTGAGCGATCACGTCATGAATACGCTGTCCTTCAGGATTAGTCGCATTTAAATCACGACCATCAGCTAAAAATTTGGTGATCAAGCGCTCATAGTCGAAGGGACGCATATGTTTGAAAGCATGATAGAGCACATGGAAGTCAGCATTGACATCTGCTGGTGGAAGTTGGTTGAGGTAGGCAAAAACACGCTCATCTGACCATTCTTCATTGAAAGTTGCTGGCTGTGATAATGCCATGACAATCTCCTCAGTCTTAAAATAATAAAGGCAAAATACGGGACTGAATAATTAACAAAGCATGGCCTTGTTCAGTCGCAATGTATTTTGCCTTTATTTGCGAAAAATCGCTAATGAAAAAACTTCTATCGATCTTCAGGTAAATTGATATTCATTTCTAACATTTCGATATTTGCTTCTGAACGAACTTGCATTTGAATGTGCTGTTCATCTACACCACGAACGTAACGACTGACCACTTGCATGATTTCTTTTTTCATTTGGTCAATTTTGTCTTGGCTTAAGCGACGACCTAAACCTTGTTCAGATGCAACAATAACTTTTAAGCGATCTTTGGCAGTTTGCGCACTTGATGGTTTTTCATCACTGCTAAAAAGTTTACTCCAGAATCCAGCCATAATTACGCTCCAAATAGTCTAGCTAACCAACCTTTTGGCTGTACTGCAATGTGTCGATAAGGACGATCTTCGCCTAGGAAACGAGCGACTAAATCATCATAGGCTTGCCCAGCTTTAGTTCCATCATAAAGAATTACGGGCTTACCTTCGTTCGATGCTTGAAGTACGCTTGGACACTCAGGAATAACACCCAAAGTCGGAACACGTAAAATATCTTTTGAAATATCATCAATCGTTAACATTTCTTGTTTGTCAGCACGTTCAGGGTTGAAACGTGTGATACAGAGATGTTTACGGATACGGCCTTCGTTGTGTTCAACTTTTTTAGTTTTACTATCAAGCATACCAATAATACGATCAGAGTCACGTACTGATGAAATTTCTGGGTTTGTCACAATGATTGCTTCATCAGCATGATACATTGCCAAGATCGCGCCACGCTCAATACCCGCAGGTGAGTCACAGATGATGTAATCAAACTCTTGAGATAGCTCATCAATGACACGTGCAACACCTTCATCGCTCAAAGCGTCTTTATCACGTGTTTGAGATGCTGGAAGAATGTATAGGTTTTCGATTTCTTTATCACGAATCAGGGCTTGTTGTAAGCGAGCTTCATTATTGATGACATTGACAAAGTCATAAACGACACGGCGTTCACAGCCCATGATCAAATCGAGATTACGTAAACCTACATCGAAATCAATCACAACAGTTTTATGACCACGTAGGGCTAAACCTGTTGCAAAAGATGCGCTTGTTGTAGTTTTACCTACACCACCTTTGCCTGACGTTACGACAACAATTTTGGCCACCGAATCCACTCCTATTTATGGTCATACGGCCCTAAAAGGGCTTTTTGGGTGTTTAACAAGTTAAATTAAAACTGTAAGGCTTCAAATTCAAGCTCTTGCTTGTTATTTAAATAAATATGTACGGGTTTTTTGATCATATCTTTAGGAATATCATCTGCGACACAATATGTCCCTGCGATCGAGATTAACTCTGCTTCTAGTGAATGACAAAAAATTCGAGCTGATGTGTGCCCACCTGCGCCTGCAATGACTCTACCACGAGCATTGCCATAAATGTGAATATTTCCAGACGCAATGACTTCAGATCCACTATTCATACCCGCATTCAAGATAATATCACCTTGCTCCTGTACCAAACATTGTCCAGTACGCAAAATCTCATCATGATACGAGGTGATATGCGTAGTCGGTGTTTGTTTTTGTGGTGATTGTATTTCTTGAGTTTCAGTATTTTTTTCAGGTGCTTGAACAACGACTTGCTCTTTTGATGCTTTGATACGCTGTAAAGGTTGATCAGCAGGCAGTACAGGAAATTGAATCGCCCGAGCTTCATCACCTAAAATTCCATCAATTACCGCCATTGGCTGTAACCCAAGATCAATCAGCAATTGAATTAAGGCAATCAGTTCTTGTTCAACGGTACTGTCAATAATGACTAATGTTCCAAGATAAGAACCTTCATTGAGGGTGCTTGTAAGTTGCTGGCGGATCGCATTATGGTCATTTGTGTCGAATGTTAATCGACTAAAATTCACCATTCTGCCCGTAATCCGTATATCAGCCATAATTTATCCTTAAGGGCTTTTTTAAGCACTCTATTGTGTTAAAGCATGTTGTAAATAAAAGCAAATGCTAGAACAAATTACAGGAATTCTCTAGCTAGATTGGTAAATTTTCTTGTAATCATTCTGCTTTTTTATCCAATTGATCATATTCACGTAAAGTTTGCTGCCATTGTTTGACTTTGACTTGTTTTCGTATGGCTGCAAGACTTTCAAATACCACTGATTCGACCAATTCTTCTAAGTATTTATTATCAATATTCAATTCACTGACTTTTTCTGCAATAAATAAATAATTCTGATTGGGTTGATTTACAGATCCGTTAGTAAACGGCTCAATTAAACCTGCACTGATATTTTCACCCAAACGTTGCCCTATACTTTGAATTTGCTGTTCAATTCGCCCACCTACGATTGGGATTAGACGTAATAATTGAGTTAGCTCAGGCGTATCTTCAATGGCTTGATTAACAATAATCCCTACTTTTTGCGTAATGATCGGTTGTTGTGCTTGTAACGTTTTTGCTAAAGATTCTTGCAAGACAGAAGAAAGGGCAACGGTAAATAATTGACGATGATGATCCACTAACTGATGAATAATATCTTTATGACTTGAACTGGTTTCTAGCTCCTGTCGGACGCCATCTATAACTGTAATCACCACACGATCTGACAATTCTTCCATAACGACACTGTAATAAAAAAGTGCCTTAATTCGAATATTATCTGGAACGACTTTATAACCTAGTTCATGTAAACGATAGGCAATGATACCTGCGCGGAATAAACGTAGAAAACGTAAATGGGGAATAATCGCTAAGATTTCATACCAATGAATAAATGGAAAAAACCACCAACGAGCATGGTGTTTATTCACAATCGCAATTGCCCATCGCACGGCAAGTTCAGTGATTAAAAAAATAATAAACCATGCTTCGGTGATAATCACCCAAGGGTGCAGATAGCTACGATAGAATTCAAGTACACCGGCTAAATGGATCGTATTAAAAAACCATTCGCCAATATTACTCATTAAAAAAAAGTTCATGCCTAAGCAGAACAAATTAAAAACAATAATAAACACCATGAAAATGTCATAAACCAGAAACAGTTTAAAAAACTTACTGTTTGGATTTACAAGGTTATATTTAGAGTTTTGTTTTGAGTCCTGCTGAGTCATGTGGTGAGTCAATTCCTAATCAGACTATTGATAATATTTAGATTTCATTTGTGAAATCAGTTGGTCTTTCTCTGTCCAAATTTGGTCGACCCATTGCTGGAAGCGTTCGCGGTAGATTGGATCATCTTCATAATTTCCACCAAGCACCCAATCTGGAATTTCTATTTTACGCAAATCCACAGCAATACGTGAAACATCGCCTAGCCAGAAATCACCATAATCTGGTGCACCATCAGGATAGACAATTGTCATATCAACCAAAGCATCAATTTTATCGCCTAAGATGTTTAAAGCCAATGCCAAGCCACCTGCTTTTGGCTTAAGTAAGTTTTGATAGGGTGATTGCTGTTTTGCTTGTTTTTCGGCAGTAAAGCGAGTGCCTTCAAGATAATTGAGTAGTGTAAAAGGCTGACTTAAAAGTTGTTCGCAGGCCTTACGTGCTTCTAACATATCGCGATGTTTCAGTTCTGGGTTTTTAGCCACTTGTTCCTTTGAGTGACGTTTCATCATTGGGAAACCCAAAATCTTAAAGGCTTGCCCAACAAAAGGAATAAAGATGAGTTCCCACTTGGTAAAGAAGCGGGTGAGTGGCATACGTGTGAGACCAAAATATTGATTTACCGTGGTGTCAACCCAACTTTGATGATTACAAATCATCATATAACGACCTTGTAAATTCAGATCGAGCTTCTCATCAATACTGATTTCCCACTTAAGATTTGGTAAGATTTTTTCAATCAGTTGATTATTTACGCCAATCCAACTATTCGCCAACTGAATATTGGTTTCATCTACCTTTTTTGATTTTTTAAATAATTTTGTAAAACCAAGAGCAAGAACAGGAGGACCATGTAAAAAAGTACTTCCTGTGATTACAGAACCAACAGTAAGTCCTTTAGTTACCCTTTCTAATAACGATACTTTTTTATTTGTGGTAGACATAAATCAAACCTTGGGTGCTAATTTTCGATAAAACAATCCTTTTAACTATAAACAACAGATATTTAAATACAACTGTATATTTTTAAATGTTCACAATTTTCATATATTCCAGTACTTATAGATACAAAATCTGGGAAATTAAAATTTTTACCATAGAAGACTTAGATGATTACTTAATTTTTAATAATGTGACTTATTTCTCATAAGTATATTTTTATGCAAAATGATAAACAGTGGAGAGAATGTGAGTATAAGATCAAGAAAAGTGCATCAAAATATTACAAAAATATAAATAAACTGTTTGTTATTAACAAAATATCAATGGTCTGGCTTGATTTTCTCATTCATTATTTGTTCAGACAACAAAATACATAGACAGGAGCTACGCAATGCGTGCATTAGCAATTTCAACATTAGTAGGGGCTGGATTGGTACTTTCTGGTTGCCAAACAATGAGCGGACAAGGTAATGATATCGGCGGTGTTTCATACGACAAAGCTGCTTTAGGTACATTAATTGGTGCAGCGGCTGGTTACGGTGTTTCTAAAGGTATTAATAACGGTAGCAGCAGCCAAAACAACCGTGCAATTGCAATCGGTGCGATTCTTGGTGGTGCAAGTGGTTTATATCTCGATAACAAAGAGAAAAAATTACGTGAGCAAATGGCAGGTACAGGTGTTGATGTAGGTCGTAATCCAGATGGTTCTGTTCAATTGATCATGCCGGGTAGCATCACGTTTGATACCAATAAATCAAACATCAAACCAAACTTCTACGGTACTTTAAACAAAGTGGCGCAAACTTTAGCTGAAGATAACAAGAGCGCAATCTTAGTTACTGGCTACACAGACAATACTGGTAATGATTCAATCAATATCCCATTGTCTCAAGCACGTGCTCAATCAGTTAAAAACTATTTAGCAAGCCAAGGTGTTTCAAGCAGCCGTATTGATGCGCAAGGTTTAGGTTCTTCTAATCCAATCGCTTCAAATGCAACTGCTGCTGGTAAAGAACAAAACCGCCGTGTAGAAATTAGCATTTATGCAAAACAGTAATTATTACTGATTTAAAAAAACCACCTTCGGGTGGTTTTTTATTATGTCGAACAGCTTGCGACAAACTATGGCGTGTTATTTGTATAAGGCATCATAATTTATACACATCCCAAGATTTACTATTGGGATTCTAAAACAGAGATGTCTATAATCATGCTCGAAAACTTGAGAGGTATTACGAGATGTCATCTGCCAGTCAACTCAATGACAAGCAACTTGAAGCGATGAAATATGTTCAAGGGCCATTGTTGGTGCTCGCAGGTGCGGGTTCAGGTAAAACCTCAGTTATTACACGAAAAGTTGCTTTCTTAGTACAGCAATGTGGTATTCCAGCACATCGTATTACTGCCATGACCTTTACCAATAAAGCCGCACGTGAGATGAAGGAGCGTGTCGCTAAGTTATTGTCACGTGAAGAAGCAAAAGGACTCTCAGTTTCGACTTTCCATACTTTTGGCTTAAATTTATTGCGTTTAGAATTAAAAAACTTACCTCTTAAAGCCAATTTTTCGATTTTAGATGCAGACGACTGCAAACGAATTCTGATGGACTTAATGCAGCGCGATAATATGTCGGGCGCAGAAAGTAAAGAACTCATCGCCAAAGCAATGAAGAAAATTTCTGATTGGAAAAATGACTTAGTTTTACCAGAGCAAGCCCATTCAACGTGTGAAACAGTTGACGATGTACAGTTAGCACATTTATATCAACTCTATGAACGTAATCTGCGCGCTTATAATGCCGTTGATTTTGATGATTTGATTGTGATGCCAACACGTTTGCTGCAAGAGAATGCTGAAGTCAGAGACAAATGGCAAAATCGGGTTCGCTATTTACTGGTAGATGAATATCAAGATACCAATACTGCACAATATACCCTTGTAAAACTTCTCGTTGGTGTGATGGGGCAATTCACCGCTGTAGGTGATGATGATCAATCTATTTATGCATGGCGTGGTGCAAAGCCTGAGAATATGGCTTTATTAAAAGAAGATTTTCATAATTTAAAAGTCATTAAACTTGAGCAAAATTACCGATCAACCAGTCGTATTTTAAAAGCGGCTAATGCCGTAATTGAAAACAATCCACATATTTTTGATAAAAAATTGTGGAGTGATAAAGGACATGGTGAAAATATCCGTGTGATCACGTGTTTAAATGACGATGATGAAGCGGAACGTGTTGTTAAAGATCTCATCACGCATAAATTGATGAATGGTAAAAATTGGAAAGACTATGCGATTTTATATCGTGGTAATTTCCAAGCACGCGTATTAGAAACGCAGCTCCGTCAAATGCAAATCCCTTATAAATTATCAGGTGGGCAATCATTCTTTGCTCGTGCTGAGATTAAAGATGTGATGAGCTATTTACGTCTCATTATTAATCCTGAAGATGATAGTGCTTTCTTACGAATTATTAATACACCGAAGCGTGCAATTGGGCCTGTCACCTTAGAGAAACTGGGACTATTTGCACAAGAAAATACCTTATCGTTATTAACAGCTTCTTCAGATCAACGATTGTCGATGGTATTGCCTAAGAAAGCTGCGACTCAATTACATGAGTTTGCTGATTTTATCGCAACATTTACCCGTGAATTGTTAGATGATGATGAGCCTGTACCTAAAGTTCGTCAAATGATCAACGAAGCGGGTTACATTGATTATATACGTGAGCAAGCAGCAACACCTGCTCAAGAAAAAACCAAAATCGATAATATTGAGAGCCTCTATACCAGTATCCAAAATCTGATTAATCGTACTGATGATGTCGATGAAAAGAATATTGAAAGTGTGATTCGCAAACTGGTATTGCTCGATATGTTAGAGCAGCAGCAAGAAGAAGAGGACACGGATAAAGTGAACTTATTGACGTTACATGCTGCAAAAGGATTGGAATTTCCTTATGTGTATATGATTGGCTTGGAAGAAGAGCTATTACCACATAAAAACTCGATTGCTTCAGAAACCATCGAAGAAGAACGCCGTTTAATGTATGTGGGTATTACCCGTGCTCGACAAGGGCTTACCTTGACACTTGCTGAGCAGCGTAAAAACGGTGGTCAAATGCGTCAAATGACACCAAGCCGTTTCTTAGACGAATTGCCACAAGATGATCTAGAGTGGCATGGTCGTAAAAAGAAACTCGCACCGAATGTTGATCCGAAAGAGCAAGCTCAGCAATATCTCGCGAATTTAAAAGCATTATTGAAACGTTAAGAAATAGTAAGTAGGAAGTTGTAATGAAAGTTCAAGTTAAAGTATTAGATGCTCGTTTAGGTCAAGAATGGGCGTTGCCTTCTTATGCCACAACGGGTTCAGCAGGTTTAGATTTACGTGCCTGTTTAGATACTGCAATTGATATTGCGGCTGGTGAAACGGTCTTAGTCAAAACAGGTTTAGCAATCTATATCGAAGATCCCAACTTTGCAGGTTTAATTTTACCGCGCTCAGGTCTTGGTCATAAACATGGTATTGTATTAGGAAACTTGGTCGGTTTGATTGATTCCGATTATCAAGGTGAATTGATGATTTCTGTGTGGAATCGTGGGCAAAGTACATTCCGATTAGAACCGGGTGAACGTTTGGCTCAATACGTTTTAGTTCCTGTGGTACAAGCTGAATTTGAACAAGTGCAAGAATTTGTTGCGACTGAACGTGGTACAGGTGGTTTTGGACATACAGGTCAACACTAATACTGCTTTCATTATCAATTTAAATGCAATGCTTTGCTTAAAAGCATTGCATTTTTGATATTGATTGTTCTTTGGATTTGTATTAAAAAGCAGCTGATAAATTATTTTAATTTTTTTGAACAAGGGTTAACTAATTTCTTAATAGTTCTGTTTTTTTTGAATCAGCTAATGATTATAAAAATAGGGGTTCACTGTGAATACAAAATATACATTTCCTCTGAGTATTTTTCGTGCTTATGATATTCGCGGAAAATTAAATCATTTAACACCTCATGTAATTCATTCAATTGGCTATGCTTTAGCGCAACAATATAAAAATGCAGGACAATATCAAGTCGTTATTGGGTATGACGCACGTCTAACCAGTCCGACTTATGCCAATATTATTCAACAAATTTTTCAAACACAGGGTTTAACAGTCACCAACATTGGATGTTGCTCATCGCCCATGATGTACTATATTGCGCGTGATTTTGGTGGGAACGGAATTATGGTAACTGCAAGCCATAATCCTAAATCTGATAATGGAATTAAATGGATTTTACAAGGAGAACCACCTAGCCCTGAGATTATTCAACAGGTCGGTTTAGCAGCTCAATTTGCCTCAGAAAAAATTGGAAAAAATAGTGATCTACAAGAATTATCGCATCATATTATTCCTGAATTTTGTTTAAAATATCAACAATCCTTATTGAGTGATATTCAGTTAAAACGCCCTTTAAAAGTTGCATTAGATGGTTTACATGGTGCAGCAGGTCGTTGTGCAAAACTCGTCTTAGAGAAATTAGGCTGCGAAGTTATTGCGATTCGATGTGAGGCAAATGGCACTTTCCCAGACCATGCACCTGATCCATCACATGCGGAACATTTAAAACAGTTGCAAGCGGCTATCCTTTTGGAAAAAGCAGATATTGGTATTGCCTTGGATGGTGATGGTGATCGAGTCGTTATTCTGGATGAGCTTGCCCATATTATTAGTCCAGACCGTTTATTGTCTTTATTCGCACAAATTTGTTTAAATCACCATCCTCAAAAAGAAATCGTATTTGATGTGAAATGTTCACAAATGGTGGCCGAGACGGTACAAAAGCTCCATGGTCAAGCCAAAATGATTCGTACAGGAAGTAGTTTCTTGCGCGCATATTTATCTCAATCAAAAGGTAATGCCGTATTTGGGGGAGAGTATGCGGGTCATTATGTATTTAATGATGGTCGTGGTTTTGGTTATGACGATGGTCTATATGCAGCGCTAAGAGTCATGGAATACCTGACTCAATCAGACGAAGCAAACCTTTCTGCTTTATTAGCAATTTACCCTGAACGTTATTGTACTGAAGATACCTATATCAGTACCCATGATATAAACCCTAAACAAGTTTTAAATGATATTGAAATTCAAAGTCATCGTTTAGGTGCTCGTTTAAGTAAAATAGATGGTGTAAGACTTGATTTTGATGATGGTTTTGGCATTATTCGAGCATCTAATACGGGTGAGTATTTCACAGTTCGTTTTGATGCAGATAATCCAAGCCGATTAAGTGAAATCCGCCAAGAATTTGTTTCTATGATGCAAGAGCAATATCCGCAAATTGCACAAGAACTCGCACAAGCTTAATAAGGAGACACGCATGCCACATGAGCATATCGGCATTGATAAAGCAAAAATTTTGATTGAAGCTTTGCCGTATATTCAACGTTTTGCAGGTAAAACGTTGGTTGTAAAATATGGTGGCAATGCAATGACTGATCCAGAGCTTGAAAGCTCTTTTGCGCGTGATATTGTGTTATTAAAAACAGTGGGCTTAAATCCAATTGTTGTACATGGTGGTGGCCCGCAAGTTGACTCTTTATTAAAACGTTTAGGACAAGAGTCTGATCGTATTGATGGGATGCGCGTTACTGATCAAGCCACGATGGAAGTGGTAGAAATGGTGTTGGGTGGTAGTGTCAATAAATCGATTGTTAATCTGATTAACCAACATGGTGGTCGTGCAATTGGTTTAACAGGTAAAGATGGTAATTTACTTCGTGCCCGTAAACTGCTTATGGAAAAACAAGAAGCTGATGGTTCAATTTCTCAAATTGATTTGGGGATGGTCGGTGAAGTGACTGGTGTTAAAACCGATGTACTGGAAATGTTTACCCAAGGGGATTTTATTCCTGTGATCGCACCATTAGGTGTGGATGAAGAAGGGAATACTTATAATATCAATGCTGATCTCGTCGCTGGAAAAGTTGCAGAAGCATTAGGCGCTGAGAAATTGATTCTTTTGACTAATATTACAGGTGTATTAGACGAAAATAAAAACTTATTAACTGGATTGAGTACACAAGAAGTAGATCGTTTAATTGAAACGGGTGTGATCTACGGTGGCATGATTCCTAAAGTCGGTTGTGCATTAGATGCGGTCAAAGGTGGTGTCGTGAGTGCACATATTGTAGATGGTCGGGTACCTCATGCAACATTATTAGAGATCTTTACTGACCATGGGGTCGGAACGCTGATTACCAATCGTGCGAAGCACTAAAGATTAAAAAGACCTCATTGAGGTCTTTTTTTTCGTCATGATCTGTTCATGTTATAGTCATTTCAATGTCATTTAATCGATTTAAGGTAACTCTAGACATAAGGAGCTTTCATTATGCTAGAAAAATTAAATCATTATCGTCAGACATTAACTTCACCTTTACGCCAAAAACCATCACAAAATCAATTTCGGTTTGGGTGGGTGGACAATCTAAAAGAATTACAAGAAGTACAACGTTTTAGAGCAAATCAATTCTCTCATCAATTTGGTATCTCTTTTGAAGATGGTCTCGATCAAGATATCTATGACTTTGGTTGTGAGCATGCTGTATTACGTGAGAAATGGACTGGTGAAATTGTTGCCTATACACGCCTTAAATTATTTCAGGGGCATGAGATTGGGCAAAGCTATAGCGCTAAAGAGTTTGATGTTGTTCCTAACCTTTCGCATTTGCCAAGTATTCTAGAAATAGGTCGTACCTGCGTACATCCACAATTCCGTTCTGGAAAAGCCTTATCAATGCTCTGGTTAAATTTGGTGCCAAAGGTGTTGTGGTCAATGCGTGCTAAGTACCTTATGGGATGTGTCAGTATTCATCTTGAAGATAATTTAGCGCGTGCCTATTACACTCATCGTCAGATTCAGCAATTGGGTGATCACCAAATTATTGATATTCGTTCAAAACGTGCATTCGAACCTGAGAGACCAGAATATAGCTTCCCACAAGATGAACGGATGCCAAAATTATTTGATACATATCTAGGTATGCAATCTAAGCTCTCTAAACAAGCATTTTATGATGAAGATTTCAAATGTTTAGATTATTTTGTTTTCTTAGAAATTAACAAAATTGCCACTTTTTTTGTCATGAATAAAATGGTGCAGCGATAGTTATATCATTGTTAGTCTAATACTGAGCACATATTGAGATTTACAAGATATCTAAACCTCATGCACAATAGGCTTAGATGTTAGACAGTTAGAAGATATGTGCCAGCTATTAGGAATGAATTGCGCTACACCAACAGATATTACTTTTTCCTTTCGTGGATTTTCTCAACGAGCTGGCATTACGTCTGATCATTGTGATGGCTTTGGTATCGCATTTTTTGAAGACAAAGCATGTCGGTTATTTGTTGATAATCAATCTGCAGTTGAATCACCAATTGCAGATTTAATTCGTAATTATCCTATTAAATCTCGTAATGTGATTGCACATATCCGAAAAGCAACACAAGGCAAAATTACGCTAGAAAATTCACATCCATTTCTACGTGAGTTATGGGGGCGGCATTGGATTTTTGCGCATAACGGTGATCTACACGATTTTAATCCTCAGCTTAGTGGTCGCTTTGAACCTGTCGGTAATACAGACAGCGAACGTGCTTTTTGTTATTTATTAGATCAAATGGTTGAAGCGTTTGGATATACAGAACCGTGTATAGAGAAAGTTTTTTCTCTGTTAGAACGGATTTCACCTGAAATTGCTGAACATGGCACGTTTAATTTTTGCCTATCCAATGGGCAAGCATTATTTAGTTATGCGACAACTAAACTGCATTGGTTAGTAAGAGAATATCCATTTCAACCTGCGCATTTAATTGATTTAGACGTCAAAGTAGATTTTAGCGAGGTAACGACACCTGAAGATCGTGTTGCTGTTATCACGACGGAACCGCTCACACATAATGAATCATGGACTGCATATCAGCCAGGCGAAATGATTTTATTTCAGCATGGAAAACCAATTAAATATGCACTAACACGTGTTGAACGTTTAATTCGAGAAGCAGACAATCCGCTGTTAAAACGAATGACCAAAGCAGATCAATATTAATTAGGTATAATCAAAATTAATACATGATATATACCTTTTTTATAATATAAATTCCTTAACTTTTATATTTAAACCCCATTATGAACTTGGTTGCAAAATTGGTTAAAAAATACTTGAGTGTTTTGATTGGGTAAAATATTTAAATAAATATAAAACAATAGGTTAATTTATTTTATTGAAAATATTTAAAATCTGACAAAAATGCTGTGTTTTTATTTAATTGCTTAGTCGATATTATGTCCTTATTCAATAAATCACATTGGTTTTAGGAATCGATATGGGCATGAAATGGTCTACCGAATATAATACAGGAATAGAGGTAATCGATGATCAACATCGACGTATTCTGGATTATATTAATGAAATCGCTGATTTAAAATATTCCCATGATCGTGTAAAAATGAAAAGTGTATTAGATAATATTATTGACTATACACAATCACATTTTACCTTTGAAGAAAGTTTACAAGAAGAAGCAAACTATAAGTATCGTGTACCTCACAAGCGTGTGCATGACTTATTTATTAAAAAAATAGAAGCTTATCGTGAGCGCTTTGAACTTGGTCATGAAATTGATAAAGAATTGCATGAAGCTCTCTCTAAATGGTTAATTAATCATATTCGCCATGATGATGCAGATTATGTTGGTGCAGTAAGAGAAAATATGATTGGAATTATTAAAGAAAATGAAAAGAAAAAAGGAAAGAATTGGTTCTCAAGATTCTTTGCTTAATGAAATAATAAAAATAATAAGACCTCTTATTATAAAAAATAATAAGGTGAGTATGAGTGAAAAATAAGAGGTCAACTTAATATAATAATAACTAGGCGCGGCAAGTCATCTTTATGGTGATTTGCCTTTTTCTTTCGATATCTTTTGTTTTGATTTTCAGACGTGACAAAGGCAAAATAGATTGAATATTTCATTGTAAGCTCCATAAAGAAGCACAATGAGTTCAAAGCTTTTTAAGGAATGCAGTATGCAGGACACAACTCTGTCACGCTGGCTTACACCAGTGATGGCGTTTTGCTTATCTTTTGTCATGATTAGCACATTAGCACCAACTGTGGGTATTCAACTTGATCGTCAATTTGATTTTTGGTTATTGTGGCTAGGAACCATGCTTTTATTAGCACTACCGATTGGTTTTCTTGAAATTGCCTTAGCGAAACGTTCACAGATGACCGCGTTACAAGCACTTTCTACTTTAACGCGTGATGCTGATGCTTCCCCGAAATGGCGTTTAGTAGGTTGGTTCGCTGTTGTTTTTGTTCCTTTCTTTGCAGGAAGTATGATAAATACCTCTGCTCACATTGTGACTGAGCAGCTTGCATTAAATCTTCCTGTTCAAATCCTTTTCGCTGTTTTTGCCGTTATAGCGCTTGGTTTATTTTTTATACCGCGCCAATTTTTAATTGGACTTACAACAATTGGAGTCATTGCTGCTTTCATTGGTGCAAATGTGATGGGAACTCAGTTAACTACTTGGCACTGGACAGGTGTTGAGTTTAAAGAGTGGGGCAATGCTACAGTGCTTGCTTTAGTCGCAAGTGGTCTAGGTCTAGGATTGTATTGGCAAAGTAGCTTAGCGACAGTGAAAAAACAACAAGCGGTCACAAGTTCAGTCTTTCCGATCTGGGTCGCGCAGCTTATTGCTGTCATTGCATTTGGTTTCTTCTCTACCCAAGCGCAACTTCCAGCATTAGCGTGGGTTTTTGCTGCGATAATGTCTGCTGCATTATTGATCCAATTTGCTAAAGAGCAGTTAGCACAACGCCAACTTGCAATCATTATTCAATGGGGCATTATTCTCGCGGCAATTGCAGTTTGGGCTGTGCCACAAGTTGAACAAATTTTTAATACTCTATTGATGATTTGGGGACTAGTGATTTGTTTGATTTATGCAGTTTTTGCAGGCTGGATTATGAAGATTAGCCATCTTCGTAAAGCTATGGGTTTTAGTAATGAATTATTTTATAACGTATGGCGTATTGCGGTACGTTTAGTTTTACCGCTTTCAATTTTGATTGCGATTGTCGCAGTTATTGGGCAAGTTTTATAATGGAACAGAAACAAGTTTGGGTTGCATTTGCGACACCTGAACAGCAATTTATGATTGGTGTTCCATTCAATGAAGGAATGACTGCACAACAAGCGATTGATGCAAGTGGTTTAGCAGAACAGGTAAAACTTCCAGAGCTTTTAAATCTTGGTGTATTTGGTAGCAAGATTGAGGTAGATACTGTTTTACAAGTGGGTGATCGAGTAGAGATTTATCGTCCATTGACGATTAATCCTAAAGATATTCGACGCAAGCGTGCCGCAAAGAACCCCGTTGGACGTTTTATTAAGGGTAATCGTTTCAGACCATCAAGTTCATAAATAAAACCCCTCACGAATGATTCGGTGAGGGGTTTCTTTTTTTGGGAAACTATTTATAGTGGTGGCGCAGTCAGAATCGCTTCTTTTGATGCTGGTAAACCAGGTTGTGATTCGGGAATCGTATCTAAACCTTCTAGACGTTCTACATTGCCATCCGCATCGAAATAAACTTTTAAGTGTTGACCACGCACTGCCGGTATTTTTGCTTTTTTAGCATAAGTACCTGGTGTGTAGTTGTAGATATAGTCCCAACGTAATGGATTTAATGGATCTGTAACAGTTGGACTACCCAGTAAGAAACGGACTTGCTGAAAGCTCATGCCGACTTGTACTTGTGATGCTTGTGCTTTAGTTAATGGTGTTCCCTGTGGAATATCGACTTTATAAACACCAAAGACTGAACAACCGCTAAGTACTGAAGTGACGAATAACGCCAGCATGATTTTTTGCATTTTGCTACACTATCCTGATAAATGATGATGCATTTGGTTCAAGGATAGATCATACTGCATCTAAACTCTATTGCCTATTCCAACTTAAGATTTGTTGAGAGACCTTTTTAAATGCCTATTTCCAATCAAGACTTACGCAAAGCTGGACTTAAAGTCACCCTTCCTCGTATTAAGATTTTGGAATTGTTAGAAAATTCAAAACAACATCATTTAAGTGCTGAAGATATTTATAAAACTTTGCTTGAACAAGGTGAAGATGTTGGTTTAGCAACTGTTTACCGAGTGTTAACACAATTTGAAGCGGCTGGTATTATCCAACGTCATCATTTTGAAAATAATCATTCAGTTTTTGAAATCATGCAAGAAGATCATCATGATCACCTTGTTTGCTTAAATTGCAACAAAGTTGTTGAATTTACGAATGATATTATTGAGAAAGAGCAACATGCTGTTGCAGATCAGCATAATTTTGCCTTAACTGGCCATTCATTAAACTTATACGGTTATTGTAGTGATTCTGAATGCCAAGATGCTTATCGTAAAAAATGAGTTTGATTTAGTTAAAGCTTAGTAGTTTACTAAAATTAAACAAATAAAAAGGAAGGTTGTAAAAAACCTTCCTTTTTTAATGGCTTAATTTAAATTATTGACCATCAAAGGTAATATTACGGCTCGCACTCAATAACTGATCTGTGCCTTCTTCTGAAAGTTTAATTGTGAGACGTAAGTCATTTGGCGAGTCAGCATGCTTCAGTGCATCTTTATACGTAATTTCACCTGCTTTGTATAAATCAAATAATGCTTGGTCAAAAGTCTGCATACCCAACTCACGAGAACGCTTCATGAGATCTTTGATTTCGTGGACTTCACCTTTACGGATATAGTCTGCTAAAAGTGGTGTATTAATCAGAATCTCAATTGCTGCGCGACGTGAATTACCATCTGGCGTTGGGATCAACTGTTGAGCAACCATCGCTTTCAGATTAAGTGATAAATCCATATGCAATTGAGGATGGCGATCTGCTTCAAAGAAGTGAATAATACGATCAAGTGCTTGGTTCGCATTGTTTGCGTGTAGTGTTGCGAGTACTAAGTGACCTGTTTCCGCAAAAGCAATTGCATAGTCCATGGTTTCACGAGAACGAATCTCGCCAATTAAGATCACATCAGGTGCTTGGCGAAGCGTATTTTTTAATGCGACTTCAAATGAATCTGTATCAATCCCGACTTCACGTTGAGTGACAATACAACCCGCATGTTGATGTACAAATTCAATTGGGTCTTCAATGGTAATAATATGACCCTTTGAATTTTGGTTACGATAACCAATCATCGAAGCTAATGAGGTTGATTTACCTGTACCTGTTGCGCCTACAAAGATAATGATACCGCGTTTTGTCATGGCGAGTTCTTTCAGCACGCTAGGGAGCTTGAGTTCATCCATGGTTGGAATGACAGTTTCAATACGACGTAAAACCATTCCAGGCATATCACGTTGTTGAAAGGCACTTACACGGAAACGGGCTGTTTTCTCACGATTGACGATCGCAAAATTACACTCTCTTGTTTCAGCAAATTCTTTACGCTGCTTATCTGACATAATTGAATGAAGTAACTGACCAACGACTTCACCTGAGAGTTTAGACTTTGAAACAGGCACAATTTGACCGTTGATCTTCATTGAAGGTTCAACATCTGCAGTCACAAATAAATCAGATGCACTTTGTTGAATCATTAAATTGAGTAAATCATTAAAGTCCATGATATTTCTCTAATCCGTTTATTATTATAGGAATGACTCAGGTTGTTTTGCTGCAGTACGGGCAACTTGAGGGCTAATAACGCCTTTTGAAACTAGGGTCTTAAGACTTTGGTCAAGTGTAGTCATACCGTAGTTTGCACCCGTTTGGATGGCAGAATACATCTGAGCTACTTTATTTTCACGTACAAGGTTACGAATAGCTGGAATTCCAATCATGATTTCATGTGCTGCAACACGACCACCACCATTTTTCTTCAATAATGTTTGTGAAATAACGGCTTGTAGTGATTCAGAAAGCATGGCACGAACCATATCTTTTTCTTCGGCAGGGAATACGTCGATGACACGGTCAATTGTTTTCGCTGCAGAGGTCGTATGCAGTGTACCAAAAACCAAGTGACCCGTTTCCGCAGCAGTCAATGCCAGACGAATGGTTTCCAAATCACGCATCTCACCCACAAGGATAATGTCAGGGTCTTCACGCAGTGCTGAACGCAGTGCTTCATTGAAGCCATGTGTATCACGGTGCACTTCACGCTGGTTGATCAGGCATTTTTTAGATTGGTGTACAAATTCGATTGGGTCTTCAACCGTTAAAATGTGGTCATAGCGGTTTTCGTTGATATAGTCGATCATCGCAGCGAGCGTCGTTGATTTACCAGAACCCGTAGGTCCTGTGACCAAAACGATACCCCGTGGATAATCACAAATTTCTTTAAAAATTGAACCTAAACCAAGGTCTTCCATGGTTAAAACTTTAGATGGAATGGTACGGAATACCGCGCCAGCGCCACGGTTTTGGTTAAATGCGTTCACACGGAAACGTGCAATATTAGGCACTTCAAATGAAAAGTCAGTTTCTAGATCTTCTTCATAATCACGACGTTGTTTATCATTCATGATGTCATACACTAAGCGGTGTACATCTTTATGTTCTAGTGCTGGTAAATTAATACGACGGACTTCACCATCTACACGAATCATTGGTGGCATACCTGATGAAAGATGTAAGTCTGAAGCACCGTTTTTAACTGCAAATGCTAGTAATTCTGTAATATCCATGATTTCCCCGAAACAATCAAAATGCCTCACTCTTTTATAGAATAATATACGGCTTTCACTCTGTGTTACCAACATATTATAGAATGTGAGAGAAAAAAGATTTTGTAAGTGAGAACTGTGTCAATGAATAAATCTGAGCAATTCCGTCAATCTGTTTTAAATCAAATAGAGCAAGCTTGCCAGCAGGTGAAACGTGATCCTTCGACTGTACAATTGTTGGCTGTTTCAAAGACTCATCCGAGCCAAACCTTACGAGAAATGTATACTGTTGGTCAGCGTTGTTTTGGTGAAAATTATTTGCAAGAAGCCTTGACTAAAATTGATGAATTACAAGATTTAGATATTGAATGGCATTTTATTGGTCATGTACAACGCAATAAAACCAAGCATTTAGCAGAAACATTTGATTGGGTGCATGGAGTCGATCGCTTCATTATTGCAGAACGTTTATCCAAGCAACGTTTAGAAAATCAAAAACCGTTAAATATCTGTATTCAGGTAAATATTGATGGGCAAAATTCTAAAGATGGTTGCCAACCAAATGAGGTTTTAGAATTGGTTCACCAAATCAGTCAGCTTCCAAATATCCGTTTGCGTGGATTGATGGTGATTCCAGCACCTGAAAATCATGCCGCATTTGCTGATGCTAAAGTGCTATTTGAGCAAGTGAAAGCTCAACATGCACAGCCGCAAGACTGGGATACATTAAGTATGGGCATGTCTGCCGATCTCGAAGCTGCGATTGCAGCAGGTTCAACCATGGTTAGAGTAGGCACAGCATTGTTTGGTGCAAGAGGATGAGCGAGGAAAAGCAAAGCTACCTCGTTTCACGATGTCTTGCGAAGCTATGTTTCTCATTTGCCCGAAGCGCGAGACGAGAAACTATGTTTCGGGTAACTGGTTAAGCCCTGTATCAGCCCACCAGCTCAATCCGACTTGAACCCGAACCTATTGGCTGTACCTGAATCTGTACAGGAATACGCTCATGCATTTCCTGAATATGCGAGATCAATACCACTTTACGGCCTTGGCTTTGCAGTTGATCTAGCGCATTCATCACCATATGCAAGGATGAAGCATCCAGTGTGCCAAAACCTTCATCAATAAACAGTGATTCGATTTTCATGGAACCTGAAGCCATATTGGCAATTGCCAAGGAAATCGCAAGGGCAGTCAGGAAAGACTCACCACCAGACAGTGAAGCCACTGAACGGGTTTCTCCATCCATATCATGGTCGATAATTGCCAGACTGAGCGAGTTATCCAAACGTTTTAAGGTATAACGCTGCGATAGCATTGCTAATTGTTGATTGGCATATTCCAGCAAAATATCCAGATTATATTGCTGAGCTAAGTCACGGAAATCTTTACCTTTGGAATCGCCAATTAAACTAGAAATCTTATTCCAACGGTGTTCCTGCTGCTGAATCTGCTGGATTTGATCTGCAAATTGTTTTTGCTTGGCAAGGTTTTGTTGATGTACTTCTAATTTCAGTTTGAACTGATCACGTTGTTCGGCTTGCTGTTGTAGCTTCTCATGATTGAGATGGATGTACTCAATCAACTGGGTGTGTTCGATGGGTGGCTGTTGTTGCTGATGTATCTGTAATTGCTGTTGCAGCGTTTTCAATGCAGAGGCGGCTTCATTGAGTAAGCGTTCTGCATGTTGTAGCGATGTTCGAATGTGCTGTTCTTGCTCAGCACGAATAGCAAGTAAGTCAGCTAATTGATGCTCTTCAAACTCAGGATGCTGGCTTAACCATGCTCGAATTTCAGTTTTAGATTGAGTAAGAGTAGAGTGTTGCTGTTGTTGTTGAGCCTTGAGCTGTTCCAGTTCATTTTTCTGCTGTTCATAGATTTGACGAGTCTGTTCAAAACGCTGCTTGATTTGCTGATATTGATTTTGGAGTTGCTGACGTTGTTGATCGTGTTGGTTTAACCATTCATTGGCTTTCACTTCGGTTAAACCTGTCATCACTACAATGAGTTGATGCGCTGACTCTGTATTTTGTTTGCCTTTAAGCTCGACATCTTTGAGTTGCTGGCTAAACTCCGCATGTTGAGTGTTCAAGCTTGTTAAATTGGTCTTTAATAGATTCAGTTGCTGTTCAAGCTGTTGCTGTTGCTTGCTGAGTGTTTCAGCTTGTTCAATCTGTTGAACACGTTGCTGTAAACGTTGTGCTAGCTGTTGAGCAGAGCTTAGCGTTTGCTGTTGCCATAAGTTTTGTTCATCGCTAGTCAGGCAATCTACAACATGCTGAATCTGTTGCTGTAACTGCTGTACGCTTTCGAGTTGATAGCGGATATTTTGAATCGTTTGAGTCAGGTGATAGTGGTCTTTATTGGCCTGATGCAGTTGCTGTAACTCAATTTCAATCTGCTGTTTGAGTTGAGTTGCTTCACTCGTCCATTGTTGTTGAGCGACCGTGATTTCAGCATGTGGTTGGGTTAAATCTAACTGAATGTCGAACTGTGCGGCATGTTTGACTAACTCCTGATGTTGCAGTTTGAATTTGTCATCTGCTTGTTGCACTGCGGATTGCAATTGAGTCAGTTCGGTACGAATCTGGGTAAATTGCTGCTGTGTGTTTTGCCAAAGTTGAAAGCATTGTTGCTCTTGTTGAATGGCCTGTTGTTCTTGCTGTTCTTGCAGCTCATACAAGGCTTTGGAGAGCTGACTTGCATCATCACGATAGGGATGTTCGGTGCTACCACAGACCAGACAGGCTTCTCCGTGTTTGAGTTCTGCACGGAGATGTTCAATATTTTCAGCATGTAATAAACGTTGTTGTTGCAATATCTGCTGCAATTTTTCCCGTTCATTTTTGGCAGATTGGAATGCGCCTTGGCTAGTTTGCAGTTGTTGGTCAAGTTGCTGATGTTGTTGCTGTGTGCTACTGAGCTTATGGCTTAGTTCATCACGGTCTTTGTTAAGTTCAAAATAATGCTGTAACTTTTGCTGAATTAGATCCAGTTGATTCAGTTGGGCTTGTTGCTGTTCTCTAAGTTTTTGTTTTTGTTCAAGCTGGCTTTCAATCTGTTGTGGTGTACCAAATTTTTGAATGAGCTCATTCAATACGATCTGATCTTGTTCAAGTTTGGATTGTGCCTGTTGAATCGAACCTAAATTTTGTTCGACTTTTTGGTATTGCAGAATAAATTGCTGCAGCTGCTGAAGATGTGCATTCAAGCCCTTATCTAAAGTGGAGAATTGTGCACTTTGTTGCAGTTGATCAGAGCAGCTTTGTTGTTGTGTCGATAAGCTATGGTGACTTTGTTCAAACTGCTGTTGCTGCTCAAGTAATGGTTGTTGTTGCGCTTCGTTTTGGTTTAAGCGGAGTTTGGTTTTCTTATATTCATCGGCAATGTATTCACGTTCCTGTACATATTTACGCACTTGAGTGAGTTCATGTTGATGGTTTTGTTCAAAACTCTGAAATTGCTGTAAGGCTGTTTCAGCCTGCGTATAAGCCGTTTTTTCTTGCTCAAATTGGCTGCTTACAGCGGTAAATTGCTGTTGCTTGTGTTGAATCTGCGGTTCAAGCTGTTGCAGTGCTTTTTCCAGTTGTTGCTGTTGGAATACAATCGGACGAATGCCTGAAAAGGTTTCAAGTTGGTTGAGTCGATTACGATCTGCGGCTAAAGCCTGATGTGCTTGAATTTGAATGTCATGCTGTTGTTGTTTTAGTGTGATTTCAGTTTCGAGTTTCTGTCGCTGTTCAAACCATTGTTGCTGTTGATTAAGCTGAACTTTGTCGGCTTCCAACTGTTGAACCTGTTGTTGTATCTGCTGGAATTGAGTCTGTAATTCAGCAACTTCTTCATCTGAACGGATCTCAATATGACCGAGCACATTTTCCAATTGCTTGCGTTGGTTACTGATTTCACGGGTCTTTTCAAACGACAGTTGTCCAATTTTGGCAAAAATACTGGAGTTGGTCAGATATTCCAGTAATTCACCGCGTTCTGTATCACGCGCCTTTAAAAATGCGGTCACTTCGGACTGAGCCAACAATACCGCACGGGTGAATTGCTCAAAACTCAGTTGAGTAATCTGTTGAATATGTGCTTCAACCGCTTTGGTCTTATCCGCAATCACCACCCCATCAGTCAGGCATTTCAATGAGCGTTGCACGCTTTGTAGTTTGCCACTGGCATTTTCACGAGCACGTTTAATTTCCCAACGTGCGAGGTAATGTTTCTGGTCTTGTGCCACAAAACACAGTTCGGCAAAACCATGTCCTGTGCCGCGACGTAGAACCGTTAAAGGGGAGTTTGTGAGTAGTTCCGAACCATCGACATCTAATAGTTTGCCGTCACTTTCTTTAAGGCGGGGAATTTTATTAAATAACGCCAGACACATGGCATCTAAAATCGTAGATTTACCAGCACCTGTTTTTCCAACAATGGCGATCAGTCCAGCACTGGCCAAAGGCTCAGTTTCAAAATCAATAAAGTGCTCATCTGCCAGAGATGCCAAATTTTTTAGTCGTATTGATAAAATTTTCATGGCAGGTCCTTAAACAGTCTGATCATCTTCAAGTTGCTTTTGCGCTTCTGCGACCAAACTCATAAAGTCTTTGGTAACTTCGTCATCGGCGTGATAGCCCTTTTTCTCCCAAATTTGCTGAAATAGTTTTTCGGGTGTCGGTGGTTCTAAGCTAATAGTTTGCTTGTTCTCGGCATTGCTTTCATTGGAGAGATATTGTCTGGAAATCCGCACCAGTCGATAACGATCTTTGGGCAATGCATCTTCAAATTGTTGTCGTAGATTCGGCTGTGGTGGTGTCGAGGTATGATATTCGATATCGACATATTCACGCTGCTCAAGATTTTCGATCGGTTCATTTGGCAGATTGCGCAGATGTTGCATGACTACACTGAGTTCATCTTTAATTTTATGCAGTTGAATACTTCTGGGGATCGGCAAAGCTTCAAAGTTAAACGAATCTTCACTTTTTGTAGGATCAATGCTGACTTCAACCACTTGGTGCTTATAGTTGATTTCACTAAATGACAGTGGAATCGGTGAGCCGCTATAACGAATATGTGGATGCTGAACTTTTTGTGGTTTATGCAAATGCCCTAGTGCTACATAATCAATGCTATCGTCGAACAGGGCTGTAGATAGTGCTTCTTCATTGCCAATGATAATCGGCCGCTCTGAATCGGAAGTTTCACCACCTTGCATATGGGCATGTGACATCAGAATCAGGGCCTGATCATCGGTTTTACGGCGTTTAGCTTCTTCAATTAATTGTCGGTGTAGATAAGCAATCGCATTTTGACTGTTGGTGGTGTGTTCATTAAAGCCTGTGATTTCAGCTGAACGTAGGAATGGTAGGGCAATACACCACGCCACAATCTGCTTTTGTTCATCATAAATTGGCAAAATTAAACGTTCTAAATCGAGGCTTTTATCTTGATTCCAACGAATCACACCAACCGTTTTAGCATTGTATTTTGCTAATAAGGGCTCGACTTGTTCAATGCGATAACCTGAGTCGTGATTGCCTGCAATCATCAAAGTTTGCATCTGTGGGGCAAGTTCATGTGCATCGGCAAGGAATTGATAGAGTTGTTTTTGTGCCTGTGAGCTCGGGTTGATCACATCAAAAATATCGCCCACAATCAGCAAGGCATGCGGCTGTTTGGCTTTGATCTGCTCAAGTAACCATGCCAGAAATTGTTCATGTTCATAGTGGCGGGAATGATTATAAAAAAACTGCCCCAAATGCCAGTCAGATGTATGAAAAAAACGCACGGTCATAAATGAATCTAAACATAAAATAAACCAGAATAAGGTAGCACGGATTCAGCCAAAAAGTAGAGCCTTGTAGCGTTGAATAACATAGACAAGATATGTCTTGATCATTCGGAAATGATCAACTAGTTTGTTACCAACATTATTACTAAAAAATAGGAAATAAAAGAATGAGTTTAGGAAAAGTAAGCCGTGAAATCATGGATCATATTATGTTGATTGGTTTGGATCGGGTCGCAAAACGAAATGCCTTTGATAGCCATATGATTGAGGATTTATCTCTGGCTTTAACCGAATATGAAAATAATCCTAAACTACGTTGTGCCGTGATTTTTGCACATGGCGACCATTTCACGGCAGGTCTAGACTTGGTGGAATTACAACCCAAAATTCCTCAAGGGATTTTTAGTTTTGAAGAAGGGAAAATTAACCCTTGGGGTGTTGGAGGGCGGCATCGAACCAAGCCTGTTGTTGTAGCTGTACAAGGGATTTGTTACACCGCTGGGGTAGAGTTGATGTTGAATGCAGATGTTGTCGTCGCGAGCGAAGACACGATTTTTGGTCAGCTTGAAGTATTACGTGGAATAATGCCTTTTGGTGGAGCAACAGTGCGTTTCGTGCAGGTCGCAGGTTGGCAAAAAGCCATGCCGTATTTATTGACAGGGAAAACTTTTGATGCCCAAAAAGCCAATGAACTAAATTTGCTTTCTGAGATTGTTGCTAAGGGCACACAGCTTCATCGGGCTATCGAGATTGCCCAAGAAATCTGTATTGCTGCACCACTTGCATTACAAGCATTGTTGGCTTCAGCAACTGATGCGGTTACTCAGGGAGAGGTTTTCGCATTTCAGAATATGGACAGTTATCTCAAGCCATTGTTTGCATCGCAAGATGCTCAAGAAGGTGTACGTGCGATGCTTGAGAGACGTCTTCCTCAATTTAAAGGTGAGTAAGCGTTGGTTTGAGTTCATCTGAAGTTTATTTTGCTTATCGACGGAGTCCTTTAGATTTTCCTTCTTTCAGGTTTATATTGTGATTGTATTCTTTTCAATGCATGAAATAAGTAGTGGTGTCTTTCTGAAGCGAGTCCAAGACCAAATGTGATAGGCTGATTTGCCTCAATGACAATTTGGGCTTGTTGTTTATTGGATGAGTTAGTTGAACGGTTTTCTCTAATTCGACTAACGTCATTCCAATTAAAATATTTTGATTTTCCTATTCTGCCAATTCCCGTAAATACACGTCCACCTTGTTGATTAATGGTGAGCTCAATTTTACCAAATAGCATCATCAGTGTAAGCGAACCAAAAATCATGGTTCCAATCAGAAATGGGATACCAAATAGACTTTGTAAGAGGCTAAATTGCTGTTTTGCGATTTGAGTTCCATAGATTCCGCCTAGCGAACCACCAGACCAAATCAACATAAAAGGCACTAGAAAGAAAGCAATCGGGCTTCTCAGTGTTGCGCCTAGTTTAATTTCTTGCATATTATTTTTATACCAAGTACCGCTTGGGGGTTGATTGATATCAAATGCATATGATGGCGTATCAAAATTTTCAGAAATACGAAAAATATGATTGCAAACTTGGCATTTCCCCATATCCGTTTGGATATTGATATTTTCATTTACAACGTCAATCTGACAGTTTGGACATTTCATTTTTATAGTGCTTAAATTGCTTAATTTTATGAAATTTTAGTATAGCATTGTCATTTTGCATTCTCATCAATTTCATATCGAACAAAGACGTGATGATCTAAATTCAGGAAATAGCTTTGCCAATAACAGTTACAGCACCCAATGGATGGTATGGCATCGGGCATTGCAATATGCTGTCGTGAACACTTTTGTTTTAATAGGATAATATTCAATAGAAAGATTTTCTATTTTGCTAATCGTCTTAACTGAACACAGATGTACATCGCATTGTGAACTTGAAAATTGAATTTCAATAGATATGACATGGTTTATATTCTGATTTTTTATTTTTGAGCATTATAAAAAATAAAAACCGACGATTCGAGTGATGATAAATCGTCGGTCAAAATCTTTTTCAACGGCTTTGGCTACTAACAAAGCCATTGTCAAAGATGGAGAGTCATAATGAAAGGTCACCGAAAAATATTGCGGATGCCGTGCAATGAACATTCGGTTGCTGCGACCTTGTACCCTATATAACGCTGCTAGGTGTGGATTGGTTGACATAAAAATGAAAAAAAAGTGAAAAAAATTTATAATTATTTTTGAAGTAGATTAGATTTGGTTTATTTACATGATTTCATTGCGTTTGTACTACCTTTGGTTTTTTATTGTGTGCTTGATTTCTAGCCTAATCGCTGGAGTCATCGCTGCAATTTTACCTAATAGCATTGGAGGAGTGCTTACAGCCATTCCTTATCTAATTGCAATCATTTTTGTTTTATTCAAATTTCTAAAAAAACAACATCGTGCACCAACCCTCTCGGAAAAGAAACGATTAAGCCTTGGATTTAGCCTAATTTTTTGGGGTTACAATGCATGTGGATTACTTTTAGGATTGTTTATTTTTGCACGTAAAGATCCAGAAATTTGGCAAAATTTTATTTTATATTTCAAGCAACCCATGTTTTTAATTACTGTTGTTGCAATTTGGTTGATGATCGCAGCACCGTTATTTTTAATTACGTATTGGTTTTATGGCGCACAAGCACAACGAATGGCAAACAAGATGTTTAACTAGGATAAAAAAGTTCACTTGTAATTCACCTGTATTCTGCTAAAAGTTTTAATACGATTCATTTTTGATAGATCAGTCCATGAAAAAAATGACGGTATTGGTGACAGGTGCAAGTGGGTTTATTGGTTCTCATCTTTTACCTTTTCTATTGAAAAATAATTTTCAAGTGATTGCACTGACACGACAAAAAAATAAAGCTTCATATGATTCAGATTTAACATGGGTAAATGATTTAGATGAAATTAAAGTCATTGAAATTGACTATCTCATCAATTTGGCTGGTGAAAATATTGGTCAAAAACGCTGGACTGATCAAAGAAAAAAACAACTGATACAAAGCCGAGTGGCCATGACGGAGAAACTTTATCAGTGGTTACAGCAAAAAAGCATCTTCCCCCAATGTATTATTTCTGGCTCAGCTATTGGCTATTACGGGATTGATCCTCAAGAAATGTGGACGGCGATCTGTGACGAAAATACACCACCACAAGTCATCTTTATGTCAGAGCTTTGTCAGGCTTGGGAACAAACAGCACTTAAATTTACTCAACAAAATACTAAAATTATTCGCTTAGGGGTGGTGTTTGGTGATGGCGGAATCTTGCCGCAAATGCTGTTCCCCATTCGCTTAAATGCGGTAGGAAAGATCGGTTCAGGACGGCAGCCAATTGTCTGGATTCATATTCAGGATGTACTTAATGCAATTGTTTTTCTGCTGCAATCGAATAGTAAGCAAAAGGTTTATAATCTGGTTGCGCCTGAACAATTGAGTCAGCAAGAATTTGTACAGGTCGCAGGGCAGATTTTAAAACGTAAGCCTTTTATTCCAATGCCGAAATGTGTCTTTGAACTGGCTTTGGGGGAACAATCCCAGTTGATTCTAAATGGTCAGTATGTCAAACCCAAAGCATTGCTGGATCAGGGTTTCCAGTTTCAGTATTCCGACCTGAAATCAGCCTTAACTGAAATTCTAGGAAGAGATTAAATCGTGTTTTTTTAAGCGTTCTGGAGAATAGGCCACTGGATCAACAAGGGTTTCTTGTCCCAGCATTAACTGACGTAGTAAACGTGCCGAACCAGCACCCATACACAGCCCATTACGGAAATGCCCAAAATTGGCCCACAGGTTTTCAATTTCAGGCATGGCACCGATGTAGGGAATACCGTGTGGCGAACTTGGACGTAACCCAGCCCAGCGTTGCACAATCGGGAACTGTTCCAGCTCAGGCACCATTTCCAGACACGCCGTTAAAATATCCTGCTGTGTTTGCTCATCCACAGCCGTACTAAAACCACAGTCAGCCATACTCGAACCACAGACAATATGACCATCTTGACGTGGAATCAGGTACATCACCCGATTCATACACATGGTAGGTAACCAGTTTTCAGGTGTTTTGAACAGCAGCATTTGCCCCTGTATGGGCTGTACAGGAATTTGTCGATGTATGTGTTCTTCCCAATATTGACTCCATGCGCCCGAGGTCAGAACAACATGATCAGCATGAAAAACTTGACCATTTGAAGTTTGTATTCCGTGTACCGTTTTATTTTTAACAATCAGTTGATCAATTGAGCAGTGCTCAAAAAAACGAACGAAAGGATGCTGTTTAAGATAGCTGATGAGAGATTGTAATAAACGAGGATTACGTACATTCGACAGTTGCGGAAAATGGATGGCTTGTTGAAATTTTTCTGAAATATGGGGATTAATTTGTTCAAGTTGTTTGCGTTCTAACAAATTGCACTGTTGCATGGGTTCTTGATATTGACTGGCATAATTCAGTCCTACATCAAAGTCTTCCTGATCGAAAATCAGCATGCCTGTATTGTGGATTTGAAAATCAATCCCCGTGATAGGCAGAAGTTTTTCATTCCACATTTGATACAGCGATTTACCGTATTGAGCAAGATGATTAACTTCTGGTGCATAACGCCACGGGTACATCGGGGAAAGAATTCCACCGCCTGCCCATGAGGCAGCCTGACCTGCTTGTTGTTGATCAAAAATATCAACAGAGCAACCTTGTTCAGCAAGTTCTAACGCTGACATCAAGCCGCTAATACCCGCACCAATAATGGCAATATGCATAAAAAATTAAACCAATTTCAAAATTCACCTCTTTGATATTAAAGAGGTGAGGAGTGTTTTAGCTCAGTAAGGGAGATTGCTATCTCATCTCTTTGAGTTTACGTGCAGCATCTTCGGCAAAATATGTCCAAATACCGTCTGCACCCGCACGACGACAGCACATCAATGACTCTAAAATGACGCTTTCAGATAACCAGCCATTTTGAATCGCACCTGCAAGCATGGCGTATTCACCACTAACTTGGTAGACAAAAGTAGGTACACCAAAGGTATCTTTCACTTCACGAACGACATCCAGATAAGGCATACCCGGTTTTACAATCACCATATCTGCACCTTCCTGAATATCAAGTGCAATTTCATGCAATGCCTCTGCACGATTGCCGACATCCATTTGATAATTATATTTATTTGCACCTTTTAAATTACTTGCTGAACCCACTGCATCACGGAAAGGGCCATAGAAGCTTGAGGCATATTTTGCTGAATACGCCATGATATTGGTATAGATAAAACCATTTTGTTCAAGTGCTTGACGAATCGCACCAATGCGTCCATCCATCATGTCACTTGGGGCAACAACATCAGCACCCGCTTGTGCATGGCTGAGGGCTTGTTTGACTAGGCATTCTACCGTTTCGTCATTTAAAACATAGCCAGTTTCATCAATAATACCGTCTTGACCATGAGTGGTATAAGGATCAAGTGCGCCATCGGTAATCAATACCATTTCTGGTAATTCTTTTTTCAGTAAGCGGCAAGTGGTTTGAACCAAACCATCTTCATGCCATGCAGCTTCCGCCGTTAAACTTTTGTCTTCTTGTGGGGTTACTGGAAATAAAGCAAGCTTTGAAACACCGAGCTCGAGCAAAGTTTCTGCTTTTTTGAGTAATAAATCAGCAGATAGACGCTGCACATTTGGCATGCTTGGAATATCTTGAGTTTGTTGTTGTCCCGGTAATACAAATACTGGATAAATCAAATGATTAGCTGTGAGTTGTGTTTCACTGACCATGGCACGAAGTTGGTCATTTTTACGGATACGGCGCATGCGAGTCGCGGGAAAAGCGGGACGATTGAACGTATAAGTCATAACAATCTCGATGTTCAGTATTACACTATAGGAATAATTGAAATATTTAAGTCATGCTAGAGAGAGCTTAGCGGCTAAGTTCAATTAAATATCCTCGCTATTGTAGCCCCATAATTTTAGATTTGTACAAAATAATGGGATGTTTATCGTTCCTTTGGATTTAGACAGAGTATGAATGATGTAAAGAAAAACTGGACAGGCAATATTCAGTTAGGTGCTAAAGCCGATCATGACGTGGTATTAAAGCAGCTTTGTAAAGCATTTAATTCTTCACCATTTTTTAAGCATTGTGGCATGAGCATGCGCGTTGTTGATGATCAAATTGAAGGTTATATCGAGATGCAGCCTGAGTTGGTCGGTAATGTAGCCTTCCAAATTTTGCATGGTGGTGTTGCTGCGACATTGCTGGATAGTATTGGTGGCGTGGTTGCAATGGAACAACTTTATCGCCGTGCAACCCCTGAAGATTTACCTGACACGATTAAGAAAGTATCGCGTTTAGCAACTGTAGATATGCGTGTTGATTATCTTGCTCCGGGTCGTGGTCAGTTTTTTACTGCGCGTGCGGAAACATTACGCTTAGGACGCAAAGGCTGTACTATGCGTATGACCATGCTCAATGATGAAGCTAAGCCAATCGCAACTGCAATCGCTTCTTATGCATTCTAAGTATAGTGTTCGATATGAAAGCGTCTTTTGACGCTTTTTTATTGTTTAAATGAAAGTGAAGTAAAAATAATTATCAAAATATAAGAATTGAACGCATCAGTTATTTTTTTTATTCTCGTCATATGATTTTTTATCGTTAAAATGCGATTTAAATTTTTGTTTGTATTTTGATCTTAGCTTTTAACAATTGGTTAAGTTAAAAAAACTAGACTGATCTGCTGATTAAACCAAAAGTTAAAAATCCCTTTAATTTTCAGGAATAACATATGACTGACGCCCAAGCTAATCAACAAGATATTGCTGCTGATTCGGCATCAGATGATGCAATGAAAGCAAAACGTAAAAAATTTTTAGGATTTTTCGCACTTATTCTTATCCTTGCAGCAATTTTGTATGCTATTTGGGCGTTGTTCTTTAATCATGCTGTCAGTACTGATAATGCTTATGTTGGCGCGGAAACGGCACAAATCACCTCAATGGTGAGTGGACAAGTTGCTGAAGTTTTGGTGAAAGATACCCAACAAGTTAAAAAGGGTGATGTTCTCGTTCGTGTAGATGAGCGTGACGCCAAAATCCAGTTGGCACAAGCACAAGCCGAATTGGCAAAAGCGCAACGTCAATACAAGCAAAGCCAAGCGAATAGTAGCTCATTGAATTCTCAAGTTGTGGTTCGCAATGATGAAATTAATAGTGCACAAGCACAAGTAAGTAAAGCACAAGCAGATTTTGATAAAGCTAACTTAGAATTAAAGCGTCGTAATGAACTTGCCGCTTCAGGAGCGATTTCTAAAGAGGAATTGAGCAAAGCGCAAAGTGCAGTATCGACGGCACAAGCAAGCTTAGATTTAGCTCAAGCGGGTTTAGCGCAAGCAACCTCAAGCCGTAAAGCCGCAGAAAGTACACTTGCTGCAAATGAAGCATTGATTCAAGGCTTCAACGAGGCATCCACGCCTGATGTATTGGTTGCGAAAGCGCATGTTGAGCAGGCCCAGCTTGATCTAGAGCGTACCGTTATTCGTGCGCCTGTTGATGGTGTGGTGACACGCAAGAATATTCAAATTGGGCAACGTGTTGCACCAGGTACTGTGATGATGTCAGTGGTGCCTGTATCTGCGCTCTATGTCGACGCAAACTATAAAGAAAGTCAGCTTGCTAAAGTGAAAGCAGGGCAGAAAGTAACGCTTCGTTCAGACCTATATGGTGATGATGTGGTTTATCACGGGACAGTTCAGGGCTTCTCTGGTGGGACAGGTGCCGCATTTGCCTTGATTCCAGCACAGAATGCGACAGGAAACTGGATTAAAGTAGTACAGCGTTTACCTGTACGTATTACGCTTGATCCCAAAGAACTTGCAGAACATCCATTGCGTGTAGGGTTGTCGATGCAAGCGGACATTGATCTCGCATCGAAGTAATCAGCCATGAAAACGCAGAATCCTTTTGCAGAACTTAGCGGTGGGCGGTTAATGCTCGCCGCATTTGTCATTGCACTTTCCAACTTTATGGTGGTGCTTGATACCACCATTGCCAACGTTTCAGTCCCCCATATTACAGGGAACTTAGCTGTTTCTAGTTCACAAGGGACGTGGGTGATTACCTCTTACGCCGTTGCTGAAGCCATCTGTGTTCCACTTACAGGTTGGCTAGCTGGACGTTTTGGCACAGTCAGAGTTTTTGTCTTTGGGTTAATTGGTTTCACCATCTTTTCATTCCTATGTGGTTTGGCGACATCACTGGAAATGCTGGTTTTTTTCCGTATTGGACAAGGGCTTTGTGGTGGTCCGTTAATGCCACTGAGCCAAACCTTGTTGATGCGAATTTTCCCACCTGAAAAACACTCACAAGCCATGGGAATGTGGGCCATGACTACCGTGGTTGGACCAATTCTGGGGCCGATTTTGGGCGGACTGATTAGTGATAATTTGTCTTGGCATTGGATTTTCTTTATTAATATCCCTGTTGGAATTTTCTGTGTATTGGCAGCCATCCGCTTGCTGTCTGTAGCAGAAACTAAAACTGAGAAATTACGAATTGATGCAGTTGGTTTAGGTTTGTTAGTGCTGTGGATTGGTGCTTTACAATTGATGCTAGACCTTGGGCATGAACGAGATTGGTTTAACAGTACCAGTATTATTATTTTGGCATTAACGGCAGTTGTGGGTTTTATTGTTTTCATGATTTGGGAACTCACAGAAAAGCATCCTGTGGTTAACCTGTATGTGTTCCGACACCGTGGTTTTGCAGTTTCTGTGCTTGCGCTCGCTTTTGGTTTTGGTTCGTTCTTTGGCAGTATTGTCCTGATTCCTCAATGGCTACAAATTAACTTGGGTTATACCGCCACGTGGGCAGGGTATCTGACTGCAACTATGGGTTTTGGTAGTTTGACGATGTCGCCAATTGTTGCCAAGTTATCAACTAAATATGACCCAAGAGCATTGGCTAGTTTTGGGCTAGCATTGTTGGGTGTGGTTACGGTCATGCGAGCTTTTTGGGTTACAGATGCAGACTTTATGTCATTAGCATGGCCACAAATTTTGCAAGGTTTTGCAGTACCATTTTTCTTTATTCCACTGTCAAATATTGCAATGGGTTCTGTTTTACCTCAAGAAATGGCTTCTGCCGCAGGTTTAATGAATTTCTTGAGAACAATGGCAGGGGCGATTGGTGCTTCAATTGCAGTGACAATTTGGGATGATCACACGAAGGTAGCTCGTAGTGAAATGGTGAATAATTTGCACCCACAAGAAGTCCAAAATACCTTGCTGCAAAATGGTTTTTCACCTGATGCAACACTCGCAACGATTGCAAATTTAGTCGATAAAGAAGCGATTACGATTTCGGCTAATCATGTGTTTATGATTTTGGCTATTGTATTTATCTTTGCCAGTGCATTAATTTGGATGAGTCCAAAACCTAAAGCAATTACGGGTGGACCTGCGCCACATTAATTTTGATAGATCATTAAATTTTCTTTAAAAAACTCGGATTGATTCATCCGAGTTTTTTTATTTCAATCTGATATGAATGTTTATTTGGTCTTTGGGTTTTTTATACGCATCACAGTTTTACTCTGCCCATATTTAACACGAATTTCTATATCGTCTGTGGCTTCCTTTAGTGGCTGTATATATGGTCTACAATCAAATAAAAATCGCGGAAATATCTCCATAGGTTTTTTGCTGTTGAGTATTTTCCCTAGTTTTGGATGCTCAACATAAGTCTGCTCTGCAAAGCCCTCAATCAATCTCAAATAAAACTTTTTGTCATCTTCAATGATTTGCTCAATAGTCCTTGGGGGTGGGGTATATTCAATGCGTTTGCCATTAACAATCCTTAAGCGTTTTCTACTGACGATTTTTTATTCTTAATGTCATCGTCTGTAATAGGAGTAATGCAATTATCCTTAAATATGTCGTTGATTTTAATTGATATATTTTGTTATTCTTGGATTTCGTGAGCTAGTTCCACCACAACACAAATTTTATAATATTCGTCATATCTTTTATTATTGAAAAACTCAGGTATTTTCCCCTTATCGCTAATACGCTTCAATTCATGCCTCCCGCAGCATCCCAATAAAGTAGTTAAGCCAATCCGATTGGGTGTGAGACTTTCGGGAGCTAATCTAAACTTAACAAAATGATTATAAATTATACTGAGTTATACATCAGAATATGAATTTTAAATATACGTCATCTTTTGTCGTAGTAACTAGTTAATCTAATGAGCTATTCACAGAACTTAATTCAAATGCAGTAAATGCTTATTCGTTTGCAATAAAAAAGGCTTAAACCATTACAGTTTAAGCCTTTCCGCTTTATATAACATCATATTCAGTCATATTAAGCTAGGGATGGCGTCAATTGAACTTATATATTAAATTATTGATTAATATAAAAAATTTAATTTAGTGAAAATCCTGTGATACATATTGTGATACAAATCAAATTTTATAAGACTGAATAATTTCTCTTCGATAAGCAAATAATTTTATGCTAAAAATAAAGAATCTTTGGTTTTAAAAATTTTATAAATATATGAGCTTAGAACAAGAAATTACACTTTACCTTAAAGATCATACTGTTTTAGAAGCCGTAGATGAGTTTGCTAGTAAAAATTATGGGGATGTTGAAGTAACTAATGCTTTTGTAAATCTACATAACTCTTCTAAGATTGATCTTTTTAAAGAGTTTTTTAATCTCAAAAATAATAAAGGTTTTAGATTTTTTAGTAGTCGTCATCTTTTGGAGGAAGCATTGCCAAATTTAGAAGTACAAAACATTGGTCAAATGTTAGTTACATTAGATAAGCTGATACAAGAAGCTGGAAATGATATGGCGGCAGGTACACCAGTATCTTCATTTGGAAAGCTTCTAAAAACCAACTTTGAATTTGCCAAGAACGTTTTAAATCATTTAAAGTCACATGATTACTCGACCAACTTTTTAACAAAAACGCTTATATCTATATCCTTTGCAGATTTAGAGTTTGCAATTGATCAATCAGAAGAAATCATCCAAGAGAAATTACCTACCAAAGTTGGTTATGCCATTTTAGCTCTAGGACAAATGAATTATAAAGATAATGATCACTTATGCACTAAAGTGATTAAACTTATTTGTTCGTACCCACATCAAGATGAAGATCATCATACACAAGCTTTAATAATTAAATCGCTTTTGGAAATCTCAAAAAATCAACTTAATTCTTATCAAGAAATTGAACAAAAAATTACCTCAATAATCAAGGGTAACTCTTATGAAGTGAGTTCAATCCATACTTGTATGACTCAACTCTTTTGTGATCATAAAGCTTTGCCAACTGAGATAAAAACTCTACTTTTGGAGATGATTCCATATATTGATTCTTCTGCAAATGGAACTATTCATTATCTCGACTTAGCAACCCCTTATCTCTACGAAGAATCAGAAACAAAAATTATCCAATTGCTAGAAAGTCTTTTTATTCGATCTGATTTTAAAATAGATATTTCACAATTCCCTTCATTGAGAAGCTATCTTTATGACAATTTAGATAAATTATCCTCTTTAATAACACGCTGGTTCCTTTCTAAATCGATTCCATTAAATAGGTATGCATCTGATCTTATAGATAGCAATGAAGTTGAATTAGCTTTTGATATGGCACAACTTACTGAAGGATCCTCTACAGCTCATCTATTTTTAGCCAAAAAAGCATGTGGCTGGTATTTTATGAATCCAACTGTAGCCATCTCTTTGATTCATTCTGTATACAAATCTTGTCCTATAGAGCAAGCCGAAGATATACAAGAAATTATTTTCAATCCTTTAATGATTAGCTACCCTCGAAAAGTTACTGAATTCCTGAATAAACATAAGGACGGATTAGAGCAAGATAAACTTGAAATTATCGAAAATTTATTAAAAAAATTAGAAGATTATCATGATGCTCTTAGAGCTAGTAACAACATTAAAGAGTTAAGAGTTGGGCAAACAGAGGACTTTACATACCGAAGACACCAACAACAAATGATGAATAAAGCATATGCAGAATCTAGAAAAAATTCTTTATTTGGATCTTTGTTTACCGAGAATACTCTTTTATATGGAAAGAATACTGCTTTCATTATCCAAACTGGAGAAGGAAGCCAACGACAGACTATGCCATTACATTCTTTTAGCCATAGTATAGATTTTCCTTCAATGGAAATTTTAGATTCTACCTCATTACATTACGCATTAATCAAATTCAAATTAGAAGGGGCTAGCAAGTGAAATTAATTATTAAAGAATATCTAGCTAGCCTTAAAGAACGAAATGAGCTTGATGCTCTGTTACCAACTCTTCTATCTCAAATGGGGCTTACTATTCTATCCGAGCCTAGTATTGGCAACCGTCAATTTGGAGTTGATATTTCGGCTGTAGGTTCAATTAATAATGAGCCTGAAGCCATCTACTTATTTTCTATCAAAGCGGGAAATTTAGGACGACAAGATTGGAATAGTGGAAATGCCCAAGATTTAAGACCATCTCTAGATGAAATTTTAGATGTTTATATCCCTACTCATTTACCAAGTGAGTATAAAGATCTTCCAATTATCATCTGTCTTACTTTTGGAGGAGACTTAAAGCAAGAAATTGAAATAAATTTAAGTCAATATACCCAAGCCAAAGAAACAGATCAGATTAAGTTTGCTGTTTGGAATGGTGACCGTATTTCTGGGTATCTAGAAAAATACCTTATTAATGAGCAATTATTTTTACAAGATGATTTAAAGTCTTTATTGCGAAAATCATTAGCTATGGTTGATCAACCTGAAATAAGTTTTCAACATTTTTCGAGATTAATCCAAAAGTTATTCCAAGACTTACAAAGTCAATCCATTAAAAATCAATTAACTACTCTACGTCAAAGTTATCTAGCACTAGGCATACTCAATTCATGGTGTTTATCTGAAAATAATATTGAAAGTTCTTACCTGTCAGCAGAAAGATTAATTTTACATAGTTGGCAAGTTGTAAAATCATTCGCATCTAAAAATACTGCTGATGCTAGAAAAATAAAGAATATTTTTAAATCCTTAACTCTACTCTATCTATCTATTTCAGATTCTTATTATCAGAGATTTTTACCTCATTTTTCATCTCTACATGCTATTTCCAATGCGGTACATGGAAACTGTGATGTTGATATCAATCTACGATTATTTGATGTCATCGGAAGGATTTCTCTCTTTGGTATATGGGTCGATTGGGCTTTTGATAGAATGTATCGCAACTCAGCCGATCAAAATATTATTGAAGATGCATCTAGAACTCATGGAGAAATCAGCGAAGCTCTTAAAAAGTTGATCATGAATAATCCATTGCTTTTCCATCCGTATAAAGATGATCAAGCTATTGATATAGGATTAACAGCCTTTTACTGGTTAAAGAACAACGAAAATGATGGAGATCTAGAAGGATGGCTATCAGGAATTACACGAACCATACCTGGAGCATTCACACATAACAAAAGATACCCTTCCAACATACATGACTATTTAGAATTAGTTTTGCATCCTATCGATGATTCTCAAGAGTATAGAGAAAGTGTCACAAAAGGTTCCATCCTTTATCCACTATTAGGTTTCTTTGCCGAAGTATTTAAAAATTCCGAAATGCATTTGGATATTAAAAAAATCACGACTGAATTTATCCCTAAATGTACCCTACAAATTTGGCATCCTGATGCGGACACCGAAACTCATTTATATTCCAACAGCGATACTCACGGTCTAGGAATCACAGGTATATCGAATGAGACAAGAGAAACTCCATTTAATCAAATCAAAGAGAATTGCTCACTAGATAAATACATCCTTGAACTATCAGCGGTGAAATGTGATCACTTTCCTATTATTTTGACTGCTTGTAGACATTATCGACTACCAATTCCATATCATTTTTATTTTCAACTACTAGGAGTTGACATCTATAAAGATGAGACTAAAGATCAAGAAACTGAACATGAAGTATAAGAGAACTATTTTTGCACCAATTTTTTTAAATGGTATATACACGATACTTTAATGTTTTTCTAAGACTTCGCTCTTTTTGATTCCAATTTAGGGTAAGTTTAAGTTAAGTACTTGTTAAGTAATCTCTGTCTAATAACCTAATAAAGCATATATAAGTTATTAGGCAGACTCATTTCATATAAAACGCCGTGAACCTTACTATTACAAGGCTACGGCGCTCTTGTAGCTATAAATTAACTACAGCAATTTTACGAGTAATGCCTAAAGTTTTTAGCCAAGTTACAAACGGCATTCACTACCAATCTGTTCAATTCGGCATTCATTTCTATATCGGGAATAAACTTTCTCAAGTTCCGATGTGAATCCAAATATGGTTCTTTCTCCATCCCATAGACATCAATTTTGTTTATATAGACACACACTTGGTGACTCGATGCTTCTGCTTTTAGATGTGTAAATCGAAGCCCTTTAAAGCTCTCCAACAACAATTGTCTGATGTTTGAAAATGAGTTATTCAAGCGTTTCAGTACGGACTCTTTAATATTCTTCTCCGCACGAATTCGCCATTCACTCTCTTTCAACGGCGTACCATTTTGATCCGTCTGCTTTTGGTATATATGCCAATACTCATCAGCTAACCTATGATTGATGCCGATATTGAAACCATCTGTTAACTTTCTGTGGAGTACAATTGGATTAACAGGAATAGCTGTAAATACGCCTGTTTGCGCTTTAAAGACCCTAAAGTTATTTACAGCACTTGGAAGCCTTAGTGCCTTTAGAAGAGCCGTAGCAAGCCCTAAATGCTTATATCCATAGAAGTCTAAAGCTACTTCCAATTCCACAATCTTCATGCTCTCTTTAATCAAACCAAAATGATCTAAATAACCACATCGCTCATCTAAAATCCTTAGAGAATTCATATCATGCAAACGAATTACAAATCCATTCGAGCTTTCTTTAATGTAATGTCTAACCCCTGTTTTCTCAGTTAAAAACTTTTTAATATCGTGTCGGCTAGAAGGCTTTTTAATTTCAAAATAAAGATCTAAAAAATCAACTCTAGCTCTAACTTTAATGTTCATCGCTTTAAAATCATAGCTGTTGATATTGGAATAAATCTTTGTTTCTAGCTCTTCTGCATGTCTAGCATTTTCCATATAGCGTTGCTCTAAGCTTTTCCATGTATCGCATGACACCGCCTCACCGACATGGAAACTAAATCCACTCTCACGACTCAATTCTTCACATCGGTCAGACCTTGCTTTTAATAAATTCAGCTCAAACCGAATTTCATTTAACTTGGCATAATAATCCGTAGCGGTAAGTTTCTCTTCATCAATTTGAGACAACCGATTCATCAAAGCCTGATATTCATCACCAACTTTCAAATTCAACATAATGCACAACCTATTTTTGGGATAAAAAAACGGTTCAATCCATTGAACCGTTTCGCCATCAATATCCCTTAATTAATCAATTAAAGAACTCTCAAGCCTTTTAATTTCCGCATCCACATCCTCGTTTAACTTATCTAACAGACGATTAAATGATTCACTATCTTTAAGAGATCCCGTCATTAATTCATCAAAGTTCGGCTCAGAAATTAAGTGCTCTAACTCCTCCCAATTAATTTCCAAATTAAGATCTTGCCAATGATCTGTTGCTCTAACTTTATCAAGTACAGTCAAAGCAATCTTTGTTGCTACGTGTTTTTGCATGTCCATGATTATCTCCTTTAGGACTTAATGTTTTGTGTGAGTAGTTGATGCTCGAATGAATGCATCAAGCGTTAATTGGGTATAAGCAACCTTGCTATTTCTTAGCTCGAATCTAAGCTTGTACACTTCTTTAGAAGTCCGATTATTTGCCAAAAATGAATACCACTGTTTCTCAGTTTTAAAAGGCAACTTTTCAGCTAAATACTCCGAGGCTTGTGGTCGAGTAAACCATGCCGTCTGACTAATCATGATTGCGCCTTTCTTTTGCTATGCCATTCCACTAATTCGGCATAGCTAAAGAAGACAGGGGCTTGCCTAGATTCTCCATACTTGATAGCCGAAGGGAAATCAGGATCTCTTCGCATTAGGACTCGTAATGTATCTCTAGATACACCAAGCATTTCACAGACTTTTTTATAGGGAACTTGAAGTGGGGGGATTTCTTGAGAAAGCATTTAATAGCTCCATACTTGTTTGTATGCAGCTATTAAACTAAATAGTTTTTAGTGTCATGAAAGTGACATAAGATTAATTATTAAACATTTAAACTATTTTTTTAATTTTATTTTTACCACTTAAATTTAAGAAAACTTTGAGCCTAGCTTTGAGTCGTCCTGTCTCATCAGTATCAGCTTTCAAGCTTTTTAATTTGGTAGAAGTAATTTCATAATTTTCCAGCAATTCATTAATCACATTTTCCAAATTTTTACCTTTTGGAAATACACCATTCATTTTTAAATAAATTTCTTCCCATAGCTCTAAAGCAAGACCAAGCTCAGGAGCATAAAATTTTCCATTAGAATTTAAAGCATGGTGGGATAATGGAATACTGTCAATTTCGTCTAGTTTAAATAATATATCCGAAGCTATTAAGTAAACATTTCTATTAATCTTACTCATGTTTACTTCAGAACAATGTTTAAAAACAAGTTCAGTAGGATCTATTTCTCCTTGCTCAATCAAGAGTTCTAAAAGTGCTATTACGTCTTCGTTACTCTTTGAGACATTAGGCTTATGATAACCATCGTTTAATGGGCGAAAAATACGTGTGCTATTTTCTTTATATATATTGCCAACTAAATATTTTTCATCCTTTAAAAAAATAGTATTTAAAGCTCTAACTCCATCATAAAGACTAAGTTTAAGTTTCCCTATGAAAGATTCTGTTCTAACAATCGTAAAATCTTCTTCACTATGATTTACTTCTAGAATAGCTCGATAACTTTTTTCATAGAGCTCTCCACAATAATTGAAATATACATTCATATAACCATTTGATACATAGTGCAATAACGTATAGAAATTGCATTTCTGCTTTGTTAAATCCTCAATTTTTTCAATTGCTGAGTCACTATTTACGAACATAGTTAAGCCTTTGCCTTTTTAAACTGAATAACTTTCATATCTGCCAACTCTTCAAGATAATCGGCATACCATTGCATCAAACGTGCACGATCTTCCAAATATTGGGCTTTGTTATATACACCTGCCACACCATCTTTGACGTGCGCTAAAGCAGACTCAATGTGTCTTTCATCAAAGCCACGATTGTTTAAAAGGGTACTAGCAATGTGACGGAATCCATGTGGGGTCTGACGTCCTTCATATCCAAGACGGCGTAATGCCATAATGAAAACAGTATCCGACTTTGGCTTATTCTTATCTGATCGACTAGGGAAAAGAAAATCTGACTCAGAATGAATACTCTTAAGCTCCTTAATCAATTGAATCGCTTGTTTCGGTAAAGGTATCGTATGCTCACGGCGCTTTTTCATTCGGAAGTCTGGGATAGTCCAAAGTGCATTTTCTAAATCAAACTCCTCCCACTTGGCTTCACGTAATTCACTTGGTCTACAGAACAACATAGCTAAAAGTTGCAAACCAATACGGCTATCCAAAGTAGGATAATTGTTGATAGCTCGAAGAAGTGCAGGCAATTCATTTTCCGACACATGAGCCATATTTTCTTTTTTACCTTGAATAAGGTATTTCTGCATTCCTTCTAATGGATTGTAGTCAATGCGCCCAGTGATTTTTGCATAGTCATAAATATCACGACACATTGCACACATACGCTTAACTTGCTCATAAATCTTTTGTTCAAGCTGAACGCGCTTTAAGTACTCCATCCATTCAATCGGTCGGATAGAAACAAATAACCGTTTTCCGAACATTGGAAAAATATGTTTCTCCAATGCACCTTTGTTACGTGTCATGGTATCGGCTACCCATTGCGTTTGCTTGGTATCAAGCCATTCACGAGCTAAAGCTTCAAAGGTAGCATTATTGGTTTCAAGCTCTTTTATCTTTCGCTCTTGCTTGCTGATAATAGGATTTTCGCCGTTGCTAATGTCATTCAATAATTCTTGAGCTTTCTTTCGAGCAAGCTTGCCTTTAATCGCAGGATAACCACCTAACCCAACCCAAGACCACTTCCCATCAGGCTTTTTATATCTTAATTGCCAAGACTTGTTTCCATTCTTCTGTACAAAGAAATACAGCCCATTGCCATCTAACTCCCGATAATCCTTATCTTCAGGTTTTAGATTTTCCAATACGGTATCTGATAAAGGGCGCTTTTTAATATCCGAACGCTTCATTGTGTATCACAGTGGTTTCAATTATTCATCAATGATACACGATGTGATACATGATACAAACTCATATACTCGGTTAAGCTCAATTATGTTTAGGCATAAAAAAAGGCTTGATCCCTTTAGAATCAAGCCTTTCCGCTTTATATTGCGTCATATTCAGTTATATAAAGCTAAGTATTTGGTGGAGATGGCGGGAGTTGAACCCGCGTCCGCCAGCACTACACTCGAGAATACTACATGCTTAGATATCGTCTATTGTTTTAACGCCAAGCGACCCGACGAACAGGGTACAAGGTGCGATCCTCTAAGTTTGGTATAAAGCCCCGAGGCTTGACTTTATACGGACTTGTGTGCGTGCGCTTCGGTCGGGTTCACTGACCACAAGTATTCAGTGAAGCGGACAAGCTGCCCTTAGGCAGCTAGAGCGTAAGTTTCGTCGTTTGCGACTATTAAAATGCAAATTTTATTTACGAGAGAAAATGCGCTCTCGGCATGCATCTATGAGCTTCATCACCAGCGTCGAAGCCAATAACATCCCCATATATGAAAGAGCATCATAGCATAAATATTGAAAATTTAAATCTAAATTTATAGGCTTTGAGGTTTGTGGTTAAAAACCGATCTAATTGAAATTATAAATTAATTGCATGTCTTTAAGAATTGGCTTTTTAACGTTTAGTTAAATTGGAACTTCAAAGAAGCAATATATATTTAAATCTCTTCATTAAAACAATAGCATATGACTCGGCAGCTTAGGTTCATGCCAACCAACACCTAAAGCCCGAATAAGATCTACGCTAGCAATCATTCGACTGCCATGAAGCTGTGCAGCGAGTTGCTCTTGCTGCAAGATTCCAGTCCGAATCAATCACATCCAGATAGCTGATACTGCCTTCACGATAACGCAAATGTGAAAGCTGATTGGCATGTAGGGATGACGCAAGTGCTTGTACGTGTGCCTGTATTTGCTGATCCAGAATACGCTGATCAGACAGTTCATATACTGATTAAATCCTTATTTTACATTTTCAATACTAGTTATATACAGCGCTACAAATTTAAAGAAATATGAATATGCGAACATATTCAAACTGGTTAATTTTTATGATTTTACGGTTCATAAAAACTATTTATCAGTTTTTCGCTGTTTATTTGATCGCACTTTTTGCCTGTATCACTTATGAGTTTTTTTTAAATTAACTAATTTAAGATACGTGGGTTCAAGCGATGATACTGTTTTTTAAGTGTTGAATCGCAGCATATGCATTCTTTGTTTGATTAATCAGTTGGAATCGTTTTGAAATTCTATTCTCATTTACTTTAACTAGAACGAAGTTTAGGTATTAATCGTAATAACGGGAGTTTTATGTTTTCACCCTATATCCATGCATTTGCATTGTTTTTTCATTACTGAATCCGTTCCTGATGAGTGTCTACATGGTCGGGATGACTCGGAATACCGATGTAAAAGTATTTAATAAAGCATTGATTCAAGGGAGCTTAATTGCTTTTGCTATTTTTGCATTATTTGCATGGGGGGGCGAGAATATTTTTAGTCGCTACCTAAATGTAAGATTTGAATCTTTCCAAATATTTGGTGGACTAATTTTTCTTGTAATTGGTTATCGTTATGTGTTTCAGGGTGCAGAAACAATCGGTGAAATGCGTGGTGCTCCTGAGCATTTAGCAGGTACGATTGCTATGCCTTTTATGATCGGACCAGGAACAATTAGTGCTGCGGTTGTCACAGGCGTGAGTGTTCCATTTGGAGGAGCAATTGCTGTGATTGCCCTCACATTGGCGTTAACTTGCAGTATTCTTATCGCGATGAAATACGGACACGATCATTTACGCTACAAGCATGCGAAGTATATTGATCGTTACTTTGACATTATGGGGCGTTTATCTGCTTTACTGATCGGTACAATTGCTGTCGATATGATCGTTAATGGCGTGATGGGACTCATTCAAGCTACAAATTTAAATTAAATTATTAGATATAAAATTTTGTATGATGAGTATTTATCTGGTTAATAACACATTGTTAATTTTAGATAAAATCTAATAAAAAGGGTCTATATGTAATCCTATTGAAATAATGTTTCGATCTATCATAAAAATAGTTGATGATGTTTTATACATTTATACGTGTTTTTACGTTGAGGAATGAACGATAATACACATGTTGTATTCTCCTATGAGTTCTCCTATGTATCCATTAGATCAATTGAACCAAGCACCTGATGATCAGTCAGAGCTTACAATGTCAGTTTTAATGACACCTGATATGGCAAACTTTTCAGGTAATGTTCATGGTGGAGCAATTTTAAAACTGCTTGACCAAGTTGCTTATGCTTGTGCAAGCCGTTATTCAGGCAGTTATGTTGTGACATTGTCTGTTGATAAAGTTAATTTTAAAGAGCCAATTTACGTTGGTGAATTAGTCACATTTTTAGCGAGTGTTAATCATGTAGGACGTACTTCTATGGAAGTCGGTATTCGTGTAGAAGCACAGAATATTCAAAAGCGTACAATCAGACATACCAATACCTGCTATTTCACCATGGTTGCTGTGGATGAGGAGCGTAAACCTAAAGTTGTTCCGACATTAAAATTAGATACGGATTGGAAGCGTTGTCGTTTCGAAGCTGCAGAACAGCGTAAGGACCTACGTTTACAAGAAGTACAGCAACCTTCTTGCAGTATTTTCAAAAAAACTAGTCAGTGTTGATTTATTCATCACATTTCTAGTGATCTAAAAAAAAGATCGAACCGCAGCATGGTTCGATCTTTTTTTATTTGTAAAGATGAGTCAAATCATTACAAATGTTGTTCTAAAGGGTCTGGAGGAACCTGAAGATCAAATTATTTACTAGCCGTCGGAGCAGCCGATGTTGCTGCATCACTTGCTGTGGTGTCTGTCGTAGCTGGATTTAGAGTTTCAGGTTGCTCTTGATTTGATACCACGACTTTCTCTTCGGTGGTTTTGGTGCTATGTGATTTGTCATGAGCCGAAGCTGCAAATGTTGTTGCCGCTGTTAAAGCAAATGTTGTCGCAATTAAAGTCTTAATGAGTTTCATGTTTGGCATCCATATTTAAACTTAATTAAAAAATTACAGCTTCAATTCCAGAGATGAGTGAGAACAAATCTTGAATTTCTGCATGAGTTTTATGCTAAGTGCCTAAGTTTTTTACAGCAATATTCTTAACAATCTTTTACGGAAAACTTAACAATAGAGCATCATAAAACGTGGTTTTGTGATGCGCTTGTAAAGTTATATGCCTGAACCTATCAATAAAATGTATATAAATATGTATTTTTGATTAGAAAATAATCTATGATTTTACGTGTTTTAAACAAGAGCTTTCTTTTGCAAATAGTTTAATCATTGGATAAAACATTTATATCTTATTTTTAAATAGTATTTTGGGATTAATTTTGTGATTTAATTCTCTCTATTTATGTTTTTAATTGAATTGTTTCATAAATTTCATTCTTTATTTTATTTCGCATATTTTTCTCTTTAGAATGAAATAAATTTTTAATGCGAGTAAATCGTGAAGTTTATTGCTCCCAAAATTGTTGCTACTCACATTATTTCTGGTTTTTTAGGTGCAGGTAAAACAACGCTATTGCAGCATTTATTAACTCAAAAGCCTGAAAACGAAGTTTGGGCTGTTCTAATGAATGAGTTTGGGCAAATAGGTGTTGATCAACAACTGATTACCCAACAACAAGGCTATGCTGTCAAAGAACTACTTGGTGGATGCTTGTGTTGTAGCAGTCAACTTCCTATGCAAATTGCACTAGCTCGCTTACTCAGTGAAAGTAAACCTGATCGTTTATTTATCGAACCAACGGGTTTAGGTCATCCTGCACAATTATTGGAACAACTGACCGAGCCACATTGGCAAAGTAGTTTAGCAATGCGTGCTTTGGTGATTGTTGTAGATGGGAGTCGTCTACATGATGAAGATTGGGTTAAACAGAACTTATATACCGATCAACTGAAATCTGCCCAAATCGTAGTCCTCTCGCATATTGATTGTATGTCAGTAGCAGATCATCAAGCCTATGCTGCTTTAAAACAAGAATATGACACTTATGTCCAGCATTGGATTGAAGTTGAGTGTGGCAAAATTGAATTGTCTCAGATTGATATTATGCAACAACCTGTACAACGTAAGATCCAACCTTTACTCAAGTTACAACAAACACAGGCTATTGAGCCTCCGTTAGAAATAAAACAACTTCCATATCATTATGTAGAAACGGCCCAAGGTTATACCGTTGCAGGTTGGAAATTGCCTAAACGCTGGCAATTTAAATTTTTTGAACTGTTGGATTTGTTGTGTACGCAACAAAATTGGGCCCGTATCAAAGGCATATTTAATACGGATCAAGGTTGGAAAAGTTTTAACTTTAATCCTCAACAATTTAACTATAAGTCTGCTGAAGAGAGTATTGATAATCGAATTGAAATTATTTGCCAATCCGAACAAGATTGGTTGGGGTTTGAAACACAATTATTAAATTGTCGCCTTGATCTAACTGATGCCCAAAATGATGAAAGCCGATATTTTCTGTAATAAAATAGAGTATGCTTAGCGCCAAATTTGAGTACACCGTATTTAAGAGTATTTTTTATGGCGCTAAAAGCAACAATATATAAGGCAGATCTGAATATTGCCAATATGGATCAGCATATCTATGCAGATTATCAGCTAACACTTGCCTTACATCCGTCAGAGACTATTGAACGTTTGATGGTTCGTATTCTTGCTTACGCCCATTATGCCGATGAGCGATTAGAATTCACCAAAGATTTGTTTGAAACGGATGAGCCTGCGTTATGGCAAAAAGATTTAACAGGGCTTTTAGAAAACTGGATTGAAGTCGGTTGTCCATCTGAAGATAAAGTGAAAAAAGCCAGTGCTCGTTGTAAAAAAGTGGCTGTGATTACCTATGGCTCACAAGCTGCTGATTGGTGGCAAAAAAATACCAAGATTAAGACTTTGAGTAATGTGGAAGTTTGGCAATTAGCATCTCAGACTACACAGGCACTTGAAGGCTTATGTGAACGCACGATGCAATTACAGCTTAATATTATGGATGGAGAATGGACTTTGTTAAGCGATAACGGTCAAGTCGATATTCAATGGTTACAATTGCAATAAATCAGGTTTGGAGAAAAAAATGAGCGCTGAATTACAAATTATTGATTTAAAAGTAGGTGAAGGTAAAGAAGCTGTTAAAGGTGCTTTAATCACAACACACTATACAGGGTGGTTGGAAGATGGTACTCAGTTCGATTCTTCAATTGATCGCGGGAATTATTTTGAGACGGTGATTGGTACAGGGCGAGTAATCAAAGGTTGGGATCAAGGCATCATGGGAATGCGCGTTGGTGGGAAGCGTAAATTAATCGTACCTGCACATTTAGCTTATGGCGAACGCAAAATGGGAAAAATTATTCCAGCAAATTCAAATCTGATTTTTGAAATTGAATTATTTGATGTTAAAACTCGCGACGAGTGATTTAGTCTCAATGATGCAAAGCATGATGGCATTGATTTGATTGCTTCATTCATGCTTTGCAAGGCTTTGTTGCACAAATAGACGAAAGGTAGAGTTGTTCTAATCTTCAGATATTTATGCAACAGCCACCGTTTTAGCTGTACCAAGTTGAGTAAATTTATTCAAAATATCGACTCTTATTTGCAAGTCAACCACCTGACGATTAAAGCATCGACTAGATACACCTTGTCCAAGTCGTTTCAAGGCAAACATTTTAGCCTCTATTCTGGATCGTCGATGATAACCAATATCTCGTTTCCACTGCTTTTGACCCCTGTCCCAACAGCCTTGTACTGCATGATTCCTTGCTTTACCAATTTCATTTTCTGCCCATAAAGCAGCATTGGAACGAGGAGGGATAATTACATTTGCTTGCCGTTTTAAAATCGCATCATAACAATTCACTGTGTCATAAGCACCATCAGCCCTGACAGATGCAATGGGTTCATCAATTTGATCTAAAAGAGGTTGGAGCATTTCAGCATCACCATATTGGCAGGTCGTGACTTCAACCGCTTGTATTTCTCCACTGTTTGCATCTGTCGCAAGATGTAATTTCAGCCATTGACGATGTTGGTTTACGCCATGTTTTTTACGCACCCATTCCCCATCACCTGTAACTTTGATCCCTGTGCTATCAACTAAAATATGCAAGTCTTCCTGTGGATTTTTTGCTGATTTATGTAGAAGTGGCTGGAGCTTATCTGCTCGCCGACTCAATGTTGAGAAGTCTGGAACATTCCAGTCGAGGTGAGCCATTTGAAAAAGGCTTTGAATGAAACCTTGTGTTTGGCGTAAAGCCAGTTGGAACAGGTTTCGTATCGTCAGGGCAAATTGAATTGCTATATCAGTGTAGGTAGGTTGACGTCCTTTTTTTCCAGTAGGTGTTGCAGACCATTGCATTTGGGGATCAAACCAAATGGTGAAAGCACCCCGTTGACGTAAAGCCTGATTGTACTCAGACCAGTTCGTTGTTTTGTATCGGCTTTTTGATTCTGTATTCATCTAACATGTATGGGGATAAAATTTATTTATGCAACAAAGCCGCTTTGCAAAAAAAAAGTACAAAAACAATACAAATCAAAAAAATGAATTAATCTCAATATATTGATTTTAAAAATTTTTATTTAAATCTTCTGTTTTTAACAATCTGCTTAAAATTATTGATTCTATAGAAGGTTCTGTATATCTTTTAAACAAAGAGCAATCCATTTTGAATCAAAGTTTTTACAAAAAATGTGATGTTAATTTACCTTTTGGAAAAATTGCTTTTAATGTTGCCATCCATGATCAGCAGATTCATAAACATGGCGAGGTAAATTATAAAAAATCTATGCTTGTGTTAACGAGCACCAAAAAATTGAGTGAGTGAGGCAGCTATGAATGATTATTTGGATATTACCGCTTCTGAGCTATTAAAAGAATTACATAATTTTTTCTTGATTAATACTTATAATGGCGCTGAAAATGGTTTTTGGGTCAATGAAAAAGCATTGACTGATAAACATTATTGGATGGATGGAGAGAACAAGGTCGAGATTATACGAGAGCTGATTCCTTCACATCAGCATTCACATCCTGACTATCAGATTACCTTATTATCTCCATTAGAAGGGAATGTCCTCTTGCTACAATATGATGGCGTGAATAAAAAGATTCAGACATTCCGTCGTGGTGAATGGGTAAATCGCTTATATAAATATTTTTATCAAAAAGAACGTTATTATTTACAACAACTTTCTGAGCATCCAAATTTTCAGCTCATTCAATATTAAGCTTTTATATTTAGCTCACTAGGTTCTTAATACGTATCGTGTTAGGAACCTAATTACATATTGTTAAAGTATTGATGTATATTGCGATAAAATTTATAAAATATTTTTTTAAGATTATTTTCAGTTTTTAAAATTATAAATACAGTCCTTGCTCCCAGCTGACTCGCTAAAAATCTTATTTGTCCACAAATTGTAAGATGATTCATGCATGATTCGCCCTCAGCCATTTTCGAATATTGAGAAGATATCTCTATGACAACACGTTTAGTGTCTCCGACCTTAAAAACATTTTTAGGTCTAATGATTGGTTTAGTTGCGAATACAGCAACTTTTGCAGAAAATTCCAAAATTGATGCGACAACGTTAACCGTCATTGGTTATCATGAAATTACCGAGCATAAAGATGCACTCATCCCAAGTTATGCAGTAACAGCACAACAATTCAGCGAGCACATCGATTGGTTACAAAATAATGGCTATCACTTTATCAATGTCGATCAACTGATTAAAGCGCATCAGGGCAAATATACTTTACCCACTAAACCTGTGTTATTGACAGTAGATGATGGTTATCAGTCTTTTTATCAAAATGCCTATCCAATTGTACGTGCGAAAAAAATTCCAGTGGTATTAGCAGTTGTCGGTTCTTGGTTAGAGCCAAAAGCTAATCAGAAAGTAGACTTTGGTGGGGAAGAGATTACGCGCAATAAAATTTTGAGTTGGAATGAACTCAAAGAAATGCAAAATAGTGGCTTAGTTGAAATTGCGAGCCATAGCTATCATTTGCATCGAGGAGTAAACGCAAACCCTCAAGGTAATTCAGAACCAGCAGCGATTACTCGGATCTATGATTCAAATACGAAAACCTATGAAAGTGATGCAAATTATCAAGCACGTGTTTATCAAGATTTAAAGAAAAATAATGAATTATTGCAGGCACATGGTTTACGTTCACCACGTGTCATGGTCTGGCCTTATGGTCGCTACAATATGCAATTAGTTCAAATTTCTAAACAATTGGGTATGCCGATTACCATTACTTTGGATGATGGCGCTGATCATGCCAAACAATCGATCCAAAATATGGGGCGTATTTTAATTCAAGGAAATATGTCAACCAATGCCTTGGCACAAGAAATTAAGAACCGCGAACTGAATTTGAATGATAATAATCGTCCGCAAAAGATCATGCATGTGGATTTAGATTATATCTATGATCCAGACCCACAACAACAGGAACGCAATTTAGGTAATCTGTTAGATCGTATCAATGCAATGGGAGTCAAGACTGTTTATTTACAAGCATTTTCTGATCCTGATGCAAATGGTTCTGCTGATATGGTGTATTTCCCAAATCGTCATATTCCAATGCGTGCGGATTTATTTAACCGAGTAGCTTGGCAAATTCAAACACGTACGCCAGTACAGCGTTTGTATGCTTGGATGCCTTTACTTGCATGGGAATTACCTAAATCAGACCCAGTGTCAAAGGATTTAGTTGTCACGCAACAAGCAAAAGCAGGCGAGCATTTGAATATGGGGTATATCCGCTTAAGCCCATATTCACCAAAAGCAAGACAAACCATTAAAGAGATTTATCAAGATCTTGCAAAATCAACGCCATTTGATGGCCTGTTATTTCATGATGATGTGACATTATCTGATTATGAAGATGCAAGCCCTCAAGCACTAGCAGCCTATGCGAAACAAGGTTTGCCAACGGATTTGGCCAAAATACGAAATAATGACGACAAGTTACAGAAATGGACTGCTTATAAAACGCGTACCCTAGATGATTTTGCAATGGAGCTCGCAGGTGAGGTACGTCAATATCAGCCTTATTTGATGACTGCACGTAATTTGTATGCGCAAGTTGCCCTTAACCCGTACGCCGAAAATTGGTATGCACAGTCTTTAGAAGAGTCATTAAGACGTTATGATTTCACTGCAATAATGGCAATGCCGTATATGGAGCAATCTGATCATCCCGAAAAATTTTATACGGATATTATGAATCGGGTGAAACAATATCCAAACGGGATTAAAAAGACAGTGATGGAGTTACAAGCCATTAACTGGCGTAATGATCAGAAGATTCCTTCTGAAGAAATGGCAGCAACAATTAAGTCACTTTACCAACAAGGTGCGATGCACATTGCATATTATCCTGACGATCCGATTAAAGAACACCCAGATGTGGAAACGATGCGTAAGGCTTTTGCTTTAAAATCATCACAATTAGTACCATAACGGAGTAATGTGTCGATGAGTATAATTGCTTTATTATGGGCCTATGCCATTAAATTTGTTTTCTATTATCCATTATTTATGTCGTATTTATGGATGGTTGGGGCAATTATTTTTTATTGGAAAGAACGCCAAGATCCTCCATATCAGCAGCCAGCAACTTTGCCTGAATATCCTAAAGTTGCTGTACTCGTTCCTTGTTTTAACGAGGGGGATAACGCAGAAGAAACCATTAGTCATGCTTTGCAATTAGATTATCCAAACTTTGAAGTGATTGCGATTAATGATGGTAGTTCTGATAACACGGGCGAAGTGCTGGATCGTCTCGCGATGCAGCATGAAAAATTACGTGTGGTACATCTTGCTCAAAACCAAGGTAAAGCGATGGGACTACAAGCAGGCAGTTTAATGACTGATGCTGAGTTCTTGATTGGTATTGATGGTGATGCGTTACTAGATCCTCATGCTGCTAAATGGATGATGCGTCATTTTCTAGAAGACTCAACAGTTGCAGCAGTCACAGGTAATCCACGTATTCGTACACGTTCAACTTTATTGGGACGTATACAGGTCGGTGAGTTTTCTTCAATTGTTGGCATGATTAAACGTGCACAACGTACTTTTGGTCGTTTATTCACAGTCTCAGGTGTGATTACAGCGTTCCGTAAAAGTGCCGTACATCAAGTTGATTATTGGTCTCCAAATATGTTGACTGAAGATATTGATATCACTTGGAAATTACAACGCGCAGGTTGGGATGTTCGTTTTGAACCAAATGCTTTGGTTTGGATTTTGATGCCAGAGACTTTTAATGGTTTATGGAAGCAACGTTTGCGTTGGGCGATGGGTGGGGCGCAAGTTCTGATTAAGAATATTGATGTGTTCTTTAAACCAAAACTTAATTTTCTCTGGCCTTTAATGTTGGAGCTTTGCTTAACATTAGTATGGTCATATTTGATGTTGATTATGGCTGTCATGTGGTTGTTACATTTTGTATTTACAATCCCAGCCCTTGCTATCGTTAGTTCACCATTTTTACCATACGGTAGTGGAATTTTATTAGGTGCGACCTGTTTAATTCAGTTTGCTTTAAGCAAATGGATGGATAGTCGTTATGAGCCAAGCCTAGGGAAAAATTATTATTGGATGATTTGGTACCCATTTGTGTTTTGGTTAATTACGATTACTGCTACAATCGTCGCCTTTCCAAAGGTACTGTTGCGTGGTGATGAAAAACGCGCCCGTTGGATTAGCCCAGATCGTGGAATTCGCTGAGTCGCAAGATTCATTTTGCTGAGACTAGAAATGAAAGCAAATAGTTTGATTATCGATGTTCGTCGCCAACTCCCATGGCATAAGCGTTATTTTTCTACGACCACAACAGCAATGATGTGGGCAGGTTGGCTGCTATTATGGCGACCATTTATTTTGGTTTGGGTGTTAATTGAACTGCAAAAAACGCATCTTGCACAACGTTTAATGGCTGCATTCAGTCAAGGTCTTGAGCACGGAATTACAGCACTTTTCATGTGTGCGGTAGCATTATTACTATGGGGGCTTTTACCTTCAAAACGCGTACATAAAAAACATGCAATTGAAAAAGCACTACCTGATTATGCACGTTATTTTCAGTTGCCTGAACACGAGATTCAAGCGGGTCGCCAACAAAAAGTAACCACGCTGCATCATGATGAAAATGGTAAGATTATTAGAGTTGAGTAAAATTTATTCGATTGAGAAGTATAAATGCCTTAATTTTAATTAAGGCATTTTTTTATGCTTGTCTTAAATTTTAGACATAAAAAAACCAGCTTACGCTGGATTTTTATTTGCACCATATTTCATTATTTGAAAAATGGTGCCCGAGGCCAGACTCGAACTGGCACGCTTTGTGGGCGGGGGATTTTAAATCCCCTGTGTCTACCGATTTCACCACTCGGGCATGTGCGCAATAATAGAGGAGACTTTAAAACTTGGCAAGAGTAAAACGTATTAATTGCTTTCTTTTCAATCAATTCATGTGTTTATCAGATAAAAATTAAGCATTGTCATATAATTTTCATGATTATTTCATCAAACTGAGATCAAACTTTCATTTAAGCAACTTAGTTTTAATTACTTAAAGTAATAAAATTAAGGTAGCTATCCAAATGACAGCAAAAATTTCACGACGGGAACTCATTCAAAAAAGTTTATTCGGATTTGGGGCATTGTCTTTATCTGCGGGATTTACAGGATGTAATGATAGTTCAGATCAAGAAACAGCGACATTACAAGTTAATTTTGAACATGGCGTTGCCAGCGGTGATCCACTACAGGATCGCGTGATTTTGTGGACACGCTTAACACCAAGTGATAGCAGTGCACGGTTGCAAGTCACTTGGGAAATTGCGTTAGATCAGCAATTCAAGCAAATTATTAAAACCGATAAAGTCACTACCGCCGCTGCACAGGACTTTACTGTAAAGGTAGATGCAATTGGATTAAAACCAAATCAAAGCTATTTTTATCGTTTTGTTTTCGGGGATAAAATTTCGCCAGTAGGTCAGACTAAAACCTTGCCGACCAGTACATCAAAGGTTAGTTTTGCTGTGTGCTCGTGTTCTAATTATCCAGCAGGCTATTTTTATGTTTACCGTGAAATGGCAAAACAAAATGTAGATGTCGTGATTCATCTAGGCGATTATATTTATGAATATGGCGCTGATGGTTATGCGACAGAAGATGCAGCGAAATTAGGGCGTACGCTTCCTGCGAATAATGATAAAGAAATTATTAAACTGGATGACTATCGCAAACGCTATGCTTTATATCGTAAAGATCAAGACTTACAAGCTTTACATCATCGCCATCCTTTTATTGTGATTTGGGATGATCATGAATTAGCAAATGATGCATGGCGAGAAGGGGCGGAAAATCATACTGAAGAAACAGCAAATGCAAAGAATGAAGGTAAATTCTCTGAAAGAAAATTAGCAGCATTGCAAGCTTATTTTGAATGGATGCCGATTCGTCCAATTGATGATCAGCATATCAAGATTTATCGACATTTTGATTTTGGTAATCTCGTTCAGCTTACTATGTTGGATACACGTATTATCGCGCGTGATCAGCAATTAGATTATGTAGATTATATGACCGCAAATGGTTTGAATGCTGCAAAATTCCAAGCGGACTTAACCAACCCTGCACGTACTTTAATGGGGTATACCCAACGGGATTGGCTACTCGGAAAACTTCAACAATCTAATGCAACATGGAATGTTTTAGGTCAACAAATATTAATGGCGAAAATGTTGATTCCTGCTGAGTTGTTACTTTCTTTGGCTGAAATAACTTCAGGCAATCCAACTGCCGACACCTTAAATAAAATGAATACGCAAATTACTGAGCTAGTCACCTTAAAGATGCGTTTAAAGCAAGGTGATCCGAGCTTAACCAGTCAGGAAAAAGCTCGTATCCTCACCGTTGCACCTTATAACTTAGATGCATGGGATGGTTATTTTGTTGAGCGTGAAATTTTATACGGCACTTTGGCACAATTAAATAAAAAAGTTGTGGTGTTGGCAGGGGATACCCATAATGCATGGTCTTCTAATTTATATAGTAAAGATGGTGCATTTGTAGGTGTGGAATTGGCAACCAGTTCAGTTTCCTCACCAGGTCTGGAAAAATATTTAAATATTCCATTGGCTCAGCTACAGCAGTTTGAATTTGCATTTACCACCTTGATTGATGAGCTGAACTATTGCAACTTAAACCAACGAGGTTATCTCATGGTTCAGTTTGATGAAACTCAGGTACAGTCACAGTGGGTTTATGTGGATTCAATCAAAAAATCTGAATATAGCATTGATACAGCCAGACAATATCAGCTTAGTTTTGATAAGAATTTGTTGCCAGTGAAAGCAGGGCAGCAAGTTGCGTAAACGATTGATACATCGAGCCAAACGTTAATGTTTGGCTTTTTTATTCTTAAATTTCAGACATAAAAAAACCAGCATTAAGCTGGAATTTTTAGCACCAAATTTCATTTGCTGAAAAATGGTGCCCGAGGCCAGACTCGAACTGGCACGCTTTGTGGGCGGGGGATTTTAAATCCCCTGTGTCTACCGATTTCACCACTCGGGCTTTAAAACCAAATTTGGAGGCGGGGGTCGGAATCGAACCGGCGTACACGGAGTTGCAGTCCGCTGCATGACCATTCTGCCACCCCGCCATCATTTGGTGATGCACATATTAGCAACCTTTAGAAAAAAAACAATAGTGTTTGCCGTGAATATGCACATAAAAACAACATCTAAAAGAATATTGGTCAAATTATCATGTATTATTTACGCAATTGATTCATACCCACTTTGGAGATGCGCTGTGGCATTGGTTTTAGACGGTCGTGCGTTGGCAACACAAATCGAAGCTGATTTGTTGGTTCGTGTAGAAGCATTAAAAGCAAAAACGGGACGTACCCCAATTTTGGCAACAATTTTGGTTGGTGATGATGGTGCATCGGCAACGTATGTGCGTATGAAAGGCAACGCTTGCCGCCGTGTCGGTATGGATTCATTGAAAGTTGAGCTTTCTAAAGAAACAACTACAGAACAATTGCTTGCTGAAATTCAAAAATTAAATGCGAATCCTGATGTACACGGTATTTTGTTGCAGCACCCAGTGCCTGAACAAATTGATGAAAGAGCATGTTTTGATGCCATTTCATTAGCTAAAGATGTGGATGGCGTGACGTGTTTAGGTTTTGGTCGTATGGCTATGGGCGAGGCTGCATATGGTTCAGCAACTCCAGCTGGCATCATGACCATTTTGCAAGAAAACAAGATTGAGATCGCGGGTAAACATGCAGTTGTGGTCGGTCGCTCAGCGATTTTAGGCAAACCAATGGCAATGATGTTATTACAGGCGAATGCGACAGTGACCATTTGCCACTCACGTACTCAAAACTTAGCTGAATTGGTAAAACAAGCAGATATCATTGTCGGTGCGGTGGGTAAAGCGGAGTTGATTCAAAAAGACTGGATCAAGCAAGGTGCAGTTGTTGTAGATGCAGGTTTCCACCCGCGTGATGGCGGTGGTGTCGGTGATATTCAATTAGTGGGAATCGAAGAGATTGCTTCTGCTTATACACCAGTTCCAGGTGGTGTGGGGCCAATGACGATTACGACTTTGATTCGTCAAACTGTTGAAGCTGCTGAAAAAGCATTAGTTTAAAGATTAATAGCCCCTCGATAAGAGGGGTTTTTTAGAATTAAAGATATATGAGTTGTACATTTCAATTTGCGAAAGCCCCTGAACATTTACTTCAAGCATTACATGAAGTCATCCCTAATACGGATCTACTAGCACAGCAGCTTCCTGAAACACCTATATCGTTATGGTTGATTCCACCAGTTTTTCCAACGGATCGTTTGGATGACGAAGTGATTTGTCGTATTTGGAATGAAACGCCGTATTGGATTTTCTGTTGGGCATCTGGTTTAGCAATGGCACAGTGGTTACTCGCTGAGCCACATCATGTTAAAGATAAAGTGGTCTTGGATTTTGGTGCAGGTTCGGGCGTAGTTGCAATTGCTGCAAAAATGGCAGGTGCGAAACGTGTGATCTGTTGTGATATTGATCCAGTAAGTCTCGCGTCATGTCGTGAAAATGCTTTGTTGAATGATGTTGAACTTGAATATTTGGATGATTTATATAAAGCCGAACAAGTGGATGTATTGCTCGCTGCGGACGTGCTGTATGACCAATGCAATCGTTTCTTCTTGGATGAATTTCTTAAGTTCGCACCTGAAGTTTGGGTTGCCGATAGCCGAGTTAAAAACTTTAGCCATCCTCAATATATGAAGATTGATGAACGCAGTGCAACGACTTGGCCTGATTTGGATGAATCCAAAGAGTTTAGAAATGTGAGTTTTTATAAGACCTTATAATAAGTAAGCAGATAAAGCTAAGGTGGTTTAAATCAACCACCTTATTTTTAACTATTATGAACAGGTATAGCGAATGACTTTAAGTGTGGTCGGGCGTGCCTCAAGTGCTTGTCGTGTTGCATATCCTTCACTGTTATTGAAATCAGGTGAATTAGAAAGTCCAAAAGTTGCACGACTATTTCCAAGTTTTACGCCGTATTGTTCTTGTTGTGTAGGATTCATAATTTCATTCACACTGAGTATTGAAATTTTATAAGTTTTTCCTACGCCTAAAACTTGGTTGCATGCATGTTGTAATTTCTTTTGATCTAAATCTTGATTGGTATGTGCTGCAAGGGTGTAAGTAATCGTGGCTGAAGTTGTTGTTTTATTTTCTATTTGGTAACCCGTCACGCCGTTAAATTTGTGTGGTGTACTTTGACATGCAGTGATCACAAGTGCACTTGTAACGATAATGAATAAATTGGTTTTTTTCATATCTATGATCCTATTATTTCCATAATTAGTATGGCATAAAATAAGGTTGTTATTGTGAGTAATCTTTGAAATTGGCGCTATTCATCGTATTGAGGTTCAAAGTTAAAGAAAGAATTTTCGTTTTCGAACAATTTTGCATATAATCTGCCAAGTTTTTTATTTAATACAGAAGTCGTTGCTTTATTGCAGTATTTTTGCCCGTTTTAACGGGCATTTAGTTTATTGGTCTGCTATAAGGCAAGTCTGGATAGGTGTGTCATGATCTCTACAGATAGTCAAAAAAAATATGTGGTTGCGTTTGACCAAGGTACAACAAGTTCACGAGCAATCGTGTTGGATCATGATGCAAATGTTATTAGTATTGCTCAGCGCGAGTTCACGCAAATCTACCCACAACCAGGCTGGGTTGAGCATGATCCTATGGAAATATGGGCAACTCAAAGTGCAGTTTGGGTTGAGGCGCTAGCACAAGCGGGTATTTCAAGTGACCAGATTGCTGCAATCGGGATTACTAACCAACGTGAAACCACGATCATTTGGGATAAGAAAACTGGTAAGCCGATTTATAATGCTATCGTTTGGCAAAGCCGTCAAAGCAATGAAATTTGTAATCAGTTACATCAAGATGGTTGGGATGATTATGTTCGAAAAGTAACGGGCCTAGTCATCGATCCATATTTTTCAGCAACAAAAATAAAATGGATTCTTGATCGTGTTGAAGGAAGTCGTGAGCGTGCAGAGCGCGGTGAGCTTTTGTTTGGTACGGTGGATACGTGGTTGATTTGGAAATTGACCAATGGTCAAGTTCATGTGACAGATTATACCAATGCTTCACGTACCATGCTGTTTAATATAGAAACCTTAGAATGGGATGATAAGTTACTTCAAGCTTTAAACATTCCAAAAGTAATGTTACCAACTGTGCGTAGCTCATCTGAGGTCTATGGATATACACACACCATTAGTGGTCAGGAAGTTGGAATTCCAATTGCAGGTATTGCGGGGGATCAACAAGCTGCATTATTTGGACAAATGTGTGTAGAAGTCGGGCAGGCCAAGAATACCTATGGGACGGGTTGTTTCTTATTGATGAACACAGGGAAGCGTATAGTTCAATCTGAACATGGTTTGTTGACTACCATTGCATGTGGTGCAAAAGGTGAAGTGAATTACGCTCTAGAAGGTGCTGTGTTTAATGGTGGATCATGTGTGCAATGGTTGCGTGACGAACTCAAAGCGATTAATGATTCGTATGATTCTGAATATTACGCCACCAAAGTGAAAGATAGTAATGGCGTATATGTTGTTCCTGCATTTACAGGTTTGGGTGCGCCGTATTGGGACCCAACCGCACGTGGTGCGATCTTGGGTATTACACGTGGTGTGAGTATTGAGCATATTATTCGTGCGACCTTAGAGTCAATTGCTTATCAAACACGCGATGTATTAGATGCAATGCAACAAGACTCTGGCGAAAAGTTGCGGACACTCCGCGTAGATGGTGGTGTAACAGCGAATAACTTCTTGATGCAATTCCAAGCGGATATTCTTTCGACTTCAGTTGAACGTCCAGCAATGAAAGAAACAACAGGGATGGGAGCCGCATTTTTGGCTGGTTTAGCTGTCGGTTTCTGGTCGGATTTAAATGAATTGAAGAGTAGAATGTCGATCGAACGAACCTTTATACCTGAATGCAGTCAGGATCAAACTGAGAAATTGTATAAAGGTTGGTTAAAAGCTGTCGGACGTACTCGAGATTGGGCAGAAGATTAAGCTAAAATAGCCGGATTTAATATGCCGTAAATAACACAGGATTGATGAGCATGAGCTTGATACTACGCCAACAAAAAACCCTCGAATTAGTACGAGAGCGTGGTTATATTAGTATTGAAGAACTTGCTCAACATTTCGATGTTACACCACAAACGATTCGTCGTGATATTAATCAATTAGCGGATGAAGGCCTTTTGCGCCGTTATCATGGCGGCGCTGCGCATGATTCAAGTGTTGAAAATACAGAATATACGATGCGTGTCGGGCATATGCTTGAGCAAAAAAGAACAATTGCTGAAGCTGTTGCTGCTGCCGTTCCAAATCACGCTTCTTTATTTATTAATATTGGCACCACAACCGAAGCGATTGCTCATGCACTACTGAATCACACGGGCTTAAAAGTCATTACTAATAACCTGAATGTTGCAAAGACCCTGAGCACAAAAGAGGATTTTGAAGTTCTGATTGCCAGTGGTCGTGTTCGTCCAGATGGTGGTGTCATTGGTCAAGCAACCGCTGATTTTTTCAAACAGTTTAAAGCAGACTATGCGCTTATCGGGATTAGTGGAATTGAAGAAGATGGCACATTGCTTGATTTTGATTTTCAGGAAGTGTGTGTCTCTCAAGAAATTCTTTCAAGTGCACGCCAAGTTTTTTTAGCCGCGGATAGCAGTAAATTTGGGCGTAATGCGATGATTCGATTAGGTTCACTTAAGCAAGTGGATTGTATTTTTACTGATCAACAGCCAAATGAGCAATTTATAAAAACCATCCGAGAGTTAGATGTTGGTTTGATTGTTGCAAAATAAATATTCATTTTCGAAAAATTGTTACTTTTCTTGAGTTAATCAATTTAACTCAAGATATATTCAATAAAAACTATATTTTTCTTATAAATAAATACGGTTACCGTGTTTCTGAACTGTTAGTTTCTCCATCGAATTTTACCATTTATCTAAAAGTGTCGATAGATTGGCATTTTTTGATCTATTTTTTATTGTTTATTTTCGATTTATATGTTTAAATTTTCATTATCGAAAAATAATGAAAAATTTGTGGTGATCTATGCAAACTTCTCCTCAGACAAATGAAAAGATCTATGACCTTGCGGTCATTGGTGGTGGTATCAATGGTGTTGGTATTGCGGCTGATGCTTCAGGACGCGGTTTATCGGTATTCTTGTGTGAAAAAGATGATTTAGCCAGTCATACTTCTTCAGCAAGCAGTAAGCTGATTCATGGTGGTTTACGTTATTTAGAACACAAAGAATTTCGTTTAGTACGTGAAGCGTTAGCTGAGCGTGAAGTGCTATTGGCTAAAGCTCCACATATTATTCGCCCAATGCGTTTTATTATGCCGCATCGCCCACATCTTCGCCCTGCATGGTTGATTCGCACGGGTTTGTTCTTCTATGACCATTTAGGTAAGCGTGAGAAATTATTGGGTTCAAATAATGTCTATTTTAAAGAAGATAGCCCTTTAAATTCTGCGATAACACGTGGTTTTGAATATTCTGACTGTGCTGTTGATGATGCTCGTTTGGTTGTACTTAATGCGATGCATGCCCGTGAAAAGGGTGCTGATATCGTAACTCGTACTCGTTGTTTGTCTGCACGAAGAGATGGGCAGTATTGGATTGTTGATTTAGAAAATGAAAATTGTCAATTCCAAATTAAAGCAAAGGCACTGGTCAATGCTGCTGGCCCTTGGGTCGCAAAATTCATCAAACAAGATTTAGAGTTCAAATCACCTTACGGTATTCGCTTGATTCAAGGTAGTCATATCATTGTGCCGAAATTATATGAAGGTGATAAAGCCTTTATTATGCAAAATGATGACCGCCGTATTGTGTTCGCAATTCCGTATTTAGATCAATACACCATGATTGGAACTACAGATCGTGAATACCAAGGTGATCCTGCGCAAGTACAAATTACTCAAGCAGAAACAGACTATTTGCTTGAAGTGAGCAATGCACATTTCAAAAAACAGCTTACTCAATCGGATGTTATTTGGACATTTGCTGGGGTACGTCCACTCTGTGATGATGAATCAGATAATCCATCAGCCATTACCCGTGACTATACTTTGGCTTTGTCCAAAGGTGAGGTGGGGCAGGCCCCATTACTTTCCGTATTCGGTGGAAAATTAACAACATATCGTAAATTGGCTGAGTCGGCTATGCAGCAGTTAAAAGTATTCTTCCCTGAAATGAAGGGGAGTTGGACTGCAACAGAAGCTTTACCTGGTGGCGAAAATATGGAGTCTGTTGAACAGTTGGTGCGAGAAATTCGTGCACAAGTCACTGATGCATCAGAAGATTTAGTTAAGCGTTGGGCATCAGCTTATGGCTCACGTATTTGGAATATTCTAGGCGAGAAAAGTTCGGTTGAACAACTTGGGCAGCATTTTGGACAAGGTTTGTATGCACGTGAAGTGGATTATTTATGTACTGCTGAATGGGCGACGACCAGTCAAGATATTTTATGGCGCCGTTCCAAATTGGGCTTGAGTTTTACACAAATTGAAATGAATCAATTGGATACTTATTTAGTATCCAAACAGCAAGAGCCGCATGCCGCTTAAAAAATCGTATAGCCGGACTGTTTTTAAAAAGCTTTTTATCTAACGCCTGAGTTAAGCCGCGAAGCGGCTTCGGCTTGAATGAATTGTTAGGGCGCAGTTGCATAGGCTATAGGCAAGCTAGTACCCGAGCCTTTTGCAAGTTGCTTTATCAACGAAGACATCTCCCATTTTTTGTCCGTATATACTGCTGTAGGCATATGTGTAGGAAAGTCCTCTGTCAAAAGCTGGGTTATTCGCGTTTTGTGCACAGGCTTGGGGGATGATTTCTTGTTGCGTTGCAGCTAGCCACTGTACAATTTCGCTTTGTGACAAGCCGTTTTTTACCCGCAATATGTTCTCAAAATGCACGTTCCTTCCAGAAGAACTCGCGTTAAAAGATGTCGTCATGTCATCCAAGTACAAATGCTTGTTTGTATTGCTTTGTTTGGCAATCTCCGCCGCAATTTCTTCAATTTGCCTTATTTGTGCAGCACTCGGCTCTTGGTCAGATGCCACGGCAACGCTTAGTACATCCTTTGCGGTATTAGTTGAAAATACGATTTTCCAAAAAATGAATGCAACGATGCAGGCCGCCCAGAACAGGAGATTCTTTTTCATCTTCAACTATTCCTTATCTTTGGGTTTTTCTGATTCAGAGTTGTCTTCTTTTGGCTTTGACGGCCTCACAATAAGAAACTCATAGCCCAATGCAAACCCAAAGGTAAGCAAAAGGACGGACATCCCTTGGAGATTGTATCGACCGATAAGCCAAAGATTGAACAACAGCACTGCGCCTCCGATAAGGCGAAGCTTTGTGGTCTTCTGCATGGTGGAACTCCTCGCGGTATGTGGCACAAGCCCTAACTACTCTTATATGGTAGAAGTGACGTGTAAGATTCCAAATTCTGATGCATAAGATACCTGATTGATTAAAATGAAATAAAAATAATTGATTTATTTGAACTTAAAATTATCAACAAATAATAAAAATAACAAGGATAATAAAATACCAGTTCATTAGCCTAAATTACTTGATTTAGTTAGGCAGCATATCCGTTATAAGCATATTAGTTATAGGGTTGGGTGGGTCTGTTATTTAAGATATCTCTAGTCGTGATGAAACCAAAATCTTCGATTTTCGACGTGTCACCATTTTGATGGTTTATGGTATTTCTTTGGTTGGGTTGTTTAATTTTGCACCACAATTGTTTTAGTAACTACTTATAAATGTGTTGCGCATCGTTACTTGATCAGCCAAATAAAAAGGCCACCGAAGTGACCTTTTAAATCTCCCTGAACCCCTCTTTAATCAAGAGGGAAACTAGAGTGATTAAGCAGATTTAACAGCTGCTAATAATTCATTTTGACGATCTTTAAGTGCTTGTGGTAAACGATCACCTAGTTTAGTAAATAACTCAGTGTGGCTTTCAAGCTCTTTGATCCATTGGTCTTTGTCTTGTGCTGTAACAGTTTCGAATTGTTCTTTAGAGAAGTCGATACCTGTCCAGTTCAACTGTTCGTAAGTTGGAACATAACCGATTGGTGTTTCAGTCGCTTCAGCACGACCTTCACAACGATCAATAATCCACTCAAGAACACGCATGTTTTGACCGAAACCAGGCCATACGAAGTTGCCTTCAGCATCACGACGGAACCAGTTTACATTGAAGATTTTTGGTAATTTGTTACCAGCAGCTTCTGCTTTAGCGCCAACTTCTTGACCAAGTTGTAACCAGTGACCGAAGTAATCAGCCATGTTATAACCAGCGAAAGGAAGCATTGCAAATGGGTCACGGCGAACAATACCTTGTTGACCAACAGCAGCAGCAGTTGTTTCTGAACCCATTGTTGCAGCTTTATAAACGCCATCAACCCAGTCAAAAGCTTCAGTTACTAAAGGTACTGTATCTGCACGACGACCACCGAAGATGAATGCAGAGATTGGTACACCTGCTGGATTTTCCCAGTCAGCATCAATAGAAGGGCATTGACCAGCTGAAACTGTAAAGCGAGCATTTGGATGAGCCGCTTTTTCACCTTCAACGTGAGGCTGACCTTTCCAGTTGGTTAAGTTTGCTGGAACTTCTTTAGAAAGACCTTCCCACCAAATTTCACCGTTATCTGTTACAGCAACGTTCGTATAGATAACATCTTTAGTTAATGTCGCCATACAGTTCGGGTTGGTTTTGGTATTTGTACCAGGTGCAACACCGAAGAAACCCGCTTCTGGATTGATTGCGTATAAACGACCATCTTCACCTGGTTTGATCCAAGCAATATCGTCACCTACAGTTTCAATCTTCCAACCTTCATAACCTGCTGGTGGAATCAACATAGCAAAATTGGTTTTACCACACGCAGAAGGGAATGCCGCAGCGATGTAGTGTTTTTCACCTTGTGGATTGGTTACGCCTAAAATAAGCATGTGCTCAGCTAACCAACCTTGCTCACGACCCATTGCAGAAGCAATACGTAAAGCTAGGCATTTTTTACCAAGTAAAGCATTACCACCATAACCAGAACCGTAAGACCAGATTTCACGAGTTTCTGGGTAATGAACAATGTATTTTTCATTGTTACATGGCCAAGCGACATCTTTTTGACCATCTTTCAATGGAGCAGCAACCGTATGAACACATGGGATAAACTCACCATCTGTACCTAATACGTCATAAACTGCTTTACCCATACGCGCCATTTTTGTCATGCTGACAGCAACGTAAGGTGAATCTGTTAATTCGATACCGATGTGTGCAATATGGCTTCCTAAAGGACCCATAGAGAAAGGAACGACGTACATGGTACGACCTTCCATTGCGCCATCAAATAAGCCGTTTAATTTCGCACGCATTTCAGCAGGCGCAACCCAGTTGTTTGTTGCACCAGCATCTTCTTGATTTTCAGAGCAGATATATGTGCGATCTTCAACACGAGCAACATCAGAAGGGTCAGAATTTGCAAGATAAGAACCAGGATGTTTTTCTTGGTTAAGTTGTTGCATGGTGCCGTTAGCGATCATCAAGTCGATCAGACGTTGATATTCTTCCGCGCTTCCGTCACACCATTCGATTTTTGCTGGTTTGGTTAATTTTGCAATTTCTTCCACCCATGCAATAAGCTTAGGGTGACGAACGAATTCTGGTGCGTTCACTTGGGTCATGGTGATGCCTTTTTAAAGTGTGTACGACGTACAATTCTATTCATTGGATGACAATGAAAATAGATGAAGTAAAAAAAGTGGCTGTATTAAAGCATAAAATCGTAAAAAAAATAAGACTACCGTGCTTAATAGAGTCTTAATCTAAGAGTGTATATTTATGGGTAACGTATTGTTTTTGCGTAAATTGAGTATTTTTTAGTTCTATATGTAATTTTTTTATGTGTATTATTTTTATTTTAAATTATTATTAAAAACAATTAGATAAATTTGTTTATTTTTTTTGAGAATTATTATTGATAAATTGAATAATGCTCATCCAAAATTTACATAAACAAACTTTTAATTGTTGATTTTATAAACAAAAATACTGGTGATTTATCTTTAAGGCTGTTAGGTATGATTCAGAATTTACGGCCCTTGTCCATAATTTACAATCAAAAATCTGGCTTTCATGCAGCACAGCAAGAAGACCAGTATGAAGCTCTTATGGCTTTTTGGAGTCAGAAAGGATTTGAAATTCAGGTGTTTGAATTAAATTCGCACATGAATTTTGATGAAATGATGAATAATATTTTATCTCGACATCAACAGGAACATGCGCGTGGGGTAGTTGTTGCTGCAGGTGGTGATGGTACATTAAATGCCGTAGCAAAAAAGTTAATGCATACCAATATTCCAATGGGAATAATGCCCTTAGGTACGTTTAATTATGTTGCACGTGCTTTAGATATTCCGATTGATGTGGCTCTAGCAGCAGAAGTAATCGCAGTGGGTCAACCGCGCGAAGTTCATGTTGCAACGATTAATGATCAAATTTATTTGAACAATGCCAGTTTAGGTTTGTATCCTTTATTCATTAAGAAGCGTGAACTTTATAACCAGTATTTAGGGCGCTTTCCATTACATGCTTATACTTCGGCGTTAGATGTGTTACTGCGCGAACATAAATCATTAAAACTCGCACTCACGGTTGATGGGAAAAAATATCCTGTAGTTACTCCGTTAATATTCTTTGGTAATAATCAGTTGCAATTAGAGGATATGAAATTAAGAGTTGCAGAATGTGCTGCAAAAGGCAAGTTAGCTGGAGTTGTTGTTGCTAAAAGTGACCGAATCAGTTTATTAAAAATGTTATGGAAACTTGTTCAAGGGGAAATCGATCAAGCATCAGACGTCTATTCTTTTTGTGCCGAACAAATACAGGTTGACTGTAAAAAGGCCAAACTTACTGTCGCAGTCGATGGGGAATTAGTGGATATGCAACCACCTTTAACGTTCTCAGTAAAAAAATCAGCCTTGAAAGTGATGGTTCCAAATGTTGTTGCACCTATCTGATCTACATTTTGGTACTGAGCGTGAAGAATGTATTCAAGCGATACAACTGTTTTGCCAACAAAAACGCCCAGAGGCAATTATAATCAGTGGTGATTTAACCCAGCGTGCGCGTTTTAAGCAATTTTATGATTGCCGTCAGTTTTTAGATTCTTTACATATCCCATATCTTGTTGTGCCGGGTAATCATGATATTCCGCTTTATCATGTCTGGAAACGCTTCTTCTCTCCATTTGTACGTTACCAAGCGTTTTTTGGCCGTTTAGAGTCTACTTTAGAAACGGAGCATTTTTATATTGTTGGCATGAATAGTATTCGTCGGAGATACCATACCCGAGGGCATATTTCTCTTGAGCAAATTCATGAAACGGATACCAAGCTGAAAAATGCACCCACAAATAAAATAAAATTGGTCACTTTCCATCAGCCTTTTTATACCTTCCCAAATGAGCATGGAGATAAGGATTGTCCTGTGCTTGCTAAAATTGCATTAGAACGTTGGGGTGAGACAGGGTTGTTTGGTTTATTACATGGGCATCTACACAAAGTTGCTGTTCATGATTTAAATCAAATTTTTCAATTGGGATTCAACCATCCTATTTTAGATATTCATGCTGGAACAGCAACTTCAAATCGTTTGCGTTTTGGGTTTTCAAATAGTTTTAACGTGATTTTAGATGACGGAACAATTGAGCATTATTGGTTTGATGAAAAACAGAAAATCTTTCTTCGATCATGAAATGCTGCTTAATTCGGCAAGATCATGTGATTGTGTTGAAAAAAACATCTTTAAATAGATTTTTTTTTAATTTCCCCCTTGAAGCCATTTTTTTTAACCCCACAAAAGTGGCATATCAAATTTTGTTATGGCGCTTTTGTCTTGTCATAACAATTTATCAAAAAAGACTAAGTCTGATGGAGTTAAATATGAGCAACATTCGTCCATTACATGATCGTGTTGTGATTCGTCGCGTAGAAGAAGAAACTAAAACGGCTGGTGGTATTTTACTTCCAGGTTCTGCTGCTGAGAAACCTTCTCAAGGTGAAATCATTGCAGTGGGTAATGGTCAGATCACTGACAATGGCGTTCGTGCTTTAGACGTTAAAGTTGGTGACAAAGTATTGTTCGGTACTTATGCAGGTACAACAGTAAAAGTAAGTGGTGAAGAACTCTTAATTATGAAAGAGTCGGACATCTTAGCTGTGCTTGAAGGCTAACTCGACACATAACTCAAATTTATTTTCAGATTCAGTATTTAAAAAGATTCGGAGTTTAACATGTCAGCTAAAGACGTAAAATTTGGTGATTCAGCTCGCTCAAAAATGATCGCAGGCGTTAACGTGCTTGCAGATGCAGTAAAAGTAACTTTAGGTCCTAAAGGCCGTAATGTTGTCATCGACCGTTCTTTCGGTGCACCACACATTACTAAAGATGGTGTAACAGTTGCGAAAGAAATTTCTTTAAAAGACAAGTTTGAAAACATGGGTGCTCAACTTGTTCGTGAAGTTTCTTCTAAAACCAACGACATCGCGGGTGACGGTACAACAACGGCAACTGTACTTGCTCAAGCAATTTTAAATGAAGGGATCAAATCTGTAACTGCAGGTATGAACCCAATGGATTTAAAACGTGGTATCGATATCGCAGTAAAAACGGTTGTTGAAAATATCCGTACCAATGCAAAACCTGCTGATGATTTCAAAGCAATTGAACAAGTGGGTTCAATCTCTGCAAACTCTGACACAACTGTTGGTAAGTTGATTGCGCAAGCAATGGAAAAAGTAGGTAAAGAAGGTGTTATCACTGTAGAAGAAGGTTCTGGCTTCGAAGATGCTTTAGACGTTGTAGAAGGTATGCAGTTCGACCGTGGTTATATCTCTCCATACTTCGCGAACAAGCAAGATACTTTAACTGCTGAACTTGAAAATCCGTTCATTCTTCTTGTAGATAAAAAAATCAGCAATATCCGTGAATTAATCACGGTATTAGAAGCTGTTGCTAAAACAGGTAAACCACTTCTTATCATCGCTGAAGATGTTGAAGGCGAAGCGCTTGCTACACTTGTTGTAAACAACATGCGCGGTATTATCAAAGTATGTGCGGTTAAAGCACCTGGTTTTGGTGACCGTCGTAAAGCAATGCTTCAAGACATCGCGATCTTGACTGGCGCAACTGTGATTTCTGAAGAAGTCGGCATGTCTTTAGAGCAAGCTTCTCTTCAAGATTTGGGTACTGCACACAAAATTACTGTATCTAAAGAAAATACAGTGATTGTTGATGGTGCGGGTAATGCTGAACAAATCGCTGAACGTGTTCAACAAATCCGTGCGCAGATCGAAGAATCTACGTCTGAATATGACAAAGAAAAACTTCAAGAACGTGTTGCTAAATTAGCAGGCGGTGTTGCTGTGATTAAAATCGGTGCTGCAACTGAAGTTGAAATGAAAGAGAAGAAAGATCGTGTTGACGATGCACTTCATGCAACTCGTGCAGCAGTTGAAGAAGGTGTTGTAGCAGGTGGTGGTGTTGCACTGGTACGTGCTGTAAACGTACTAGATGGCTTAAAAGGTGCAAACGAAGATCAAACTGCGGGTATCAACATTTTACGCCGTGCGATTGAAGCGCCACTTCGTCAAATCGTTTCGAATGCTGGTGATGAGCCATCAGTTGTCATCAATGCAGTTAAAGCGGGTGAAGGTAACTTTGGCTATAACGCTGCAACTGGTGAATATGGCGATATGTTGGAAATGGGTATTCTTGACCCAGCTAAAGTAACTCGTTCTGCATTAGAACATGCTGCTTCAGTTGCTGGTTTAATGTTGACTACAGAATGTATGATCACTGATATCCCAGAAGATAAACCAGCTGCTCCAGATATGGGCGGAATGGGTGGTATGGGCGGAATGATGTAATTACATCATCTTCCTAGATTAAAAAAATCCCTGCTAATGCAGGGATTTTTATTTCTTAATAATAAAATGACATTTTTTGACATACCTCATTTGGGGTATAGAAATTTTTACAAAAAAGTATAATAATCTACACATTATTTTATTTACGAGAAATTTTAACTATTTCGAAATAAAGGTAAAACTTCTATTTGTATTCAAGTGGGGAGAATGTTTTTATTAAATATAAATAGTGTAATTTGTAAATATACTTAAAAATTAAACTCTTAATAAATAGAGTGGTAAAATTATTAAACGAGGAGGAGTATCTTGTTAAAAACTAAATTAAAAAATGAAAATATAGGTTACGCACTTTATCCAGTAAAAGAGGTGCAAAACCTTTATTCTTGTAAAATTAGATATGAATCTTTACTAAAAGAATTGGAGCAATTGCAAAAGGAAAATTGGCATTTGAAACAATTACTATTAAGAACGAGTAAATAAATTTTTACTCGTTCTGTGATAAAAATTCATTTACGATTTCATAAATTATTTGTTTTTGCTTTGGACTTAATAATCCAATTTTTTTAGGTAGATCGTCTAAGTAAAACTGAATTTTTTCATGGTCATTTTTTGTGCGGTTTTTTGGGGTAGGACTTACTTCTCCGAAACGTAACCATTGCGTGGAAATGTCTAGCCACGCAGCCAAAATTTGTAATTTATCTTGGTTAGGTATTGCCGTACCTGATAACCAGTTACTCGCAGTTTGCACACTAATAGAATGACCGTTATAGCGTATGTTGAACTCTCGAGCCAACCAAGTTGGTCTGTTAACAGGCCAGTTCTGCTCTAAAAGCTGTTGTTTCAGTCGTTGACTAAAAGCCTTTTTTTCGTTGATTTCCTGCATCTTAAGAGCGTTTCTCACCATAACGTATTGATAAATAATCATATCATTTTATGAGTCAAATTTTGATTTATAAAATTAACCCAATGATAAATTTTATATGGATATTTTGTTCTAATCGTAATTTTTTATTACTTTGATTTAATTATTAGTAAAAAGTATGAAGAAAAATGGAATTTTAAATCAAATATTGATTGATAAAAATTTAAAGTGAAATTAGAATCCGAGATAAGGGGTGTTTAGAGTATGAGCAGTTACTTTTTCATCAACGTGAAAGGCTCTGTCTTTAGACCATTAACTTAAAAAGTTAAGCAAAATTAACACTAAAAGATTTCTTAGCCTAAACTCCAGATCAATGGTTAGGTACTTTTTAGTGTTATTACAAGTTTATACTTCAAAAATAGGATGTCTTTTTAATGAAAAAATCTTTTCAATTATCAGCAGTAGCGATTGCAATTGCTGCATCAAGTTCAGCTATAGCTGGTGTTTCAGTTAATGGTAGCCCTTCATTCGGCACAATTAATACCACAACAGTTTCAATTAATAATTTAGGCACAGGTAATCAAGTACAAACTACGATGGATGATACCGGTTTAACTGTTGATAATAAAATTTCAACAATAAATCCAGGTAACCCAGGCACACCAACTAGCTCAAACTCAATTCAATTAGATTTGACAGGAACTCCGAACACCCCTGTTACAAAAACTGGAACTGTTACGCAAAAGCTTGAAGGTCAACAGCGGACAGAAACTACACAGGTTTATGATCCAAATAAAGTACAGTTTACTTCTTCTGATGTTATAGGTGATGAGACTACTAGTATCACTAATATTGAAATTACAGGACAGTATGATGCTAATGGTGTACTTGATGCTAGTAGTGTTTCAGCTACTTCAACACCTCAAGCTTTACCTGCAAACCCGTTCACTGCTACTTCTACAAATAATCAACAAGAATTGACGCTTGGACGTGAAAATACATCTGAAGATTATCGCTTAAGTATTACTAAAACTGATAGTGGTGTTACAAACACAACTACAGTAAGTGCGGCAGGTATATCAACAAATCAAATTACGCTTAATGGTCAAGATTTAGCAACAACAATTGCTAATGGTGATGCAGCTACATTAGCTTCAGCAAATACTTATACTGATAATCAGGTTGCAGCTGAAGCAGCAGCTCGTGTTCAGGGTGATGCTGATACATTAGCGGCAGCCAATACTTATACTGATAACCAGATTGCAGTTGAAGCAGCGGCGCGTGTTCAGGGTGATGCTGATACATTGGTGGCAGCTAATACTTATACTGATAATCAGGTTGCAGCTGAAGCAGCAGCTCGTGTTCAGGGTGATGCTGATACATTAGCGGCAGCTAACACGTATACTGATGGTAAAGTTGCAGCAGAAAAAACAGCTCGCGAAACTGCAGATACCGCAATTCGTAATGATATCGCTACAAAAGTAACTACTAATAGCTTAGAAGTGAATGGTCCTAGTAACTTTAATGGTCCTGTAACTGTTAATAATGTTCAATCAAGTGTTGTGAATGCTCAGCCTACTGTAGCCGGTAAAGATATAGTTGTACCTACAGTAAATCAAAATTGGGCTAATACTACTCAAACGATTACTAGTGATCGAGTAGATTCTCAAGAGCAAACTCGCAATGAAACGAAGCAAGTCTATAATAAAGACTTATTGCAATTCAGTTCAGCAATTGTAGAAGGGACTTTAGAAACCACTACCTCACAAACTGCAACTGCAACTTATGATGCAAATGGCGTGATTGTTCCTGGTAGTCTACAAGGTCCTGCCTTAGGACAACCTACTCAAGAATTTAAAGAAAAATCTACTAGCTCAATTCAAGAAATTGCTTTAGGTCGTAAAGATATTCAAGATGATCTTGGTCTATCTATTACTAAAACAGCTGCTGGTGTAACTAATACATCTTCCCTTACTGCTGCTGGAATTAGCACCACGGGCTCAGTAACAGCTAAAGCTGTTATTGTAGATGGTAAAAATGTTGCAGACGAATTTACTCGTGTAGACGCAGCTGCAGCAGCTGAAAAAACCCGTGTAAACGGTGAGTTGGCTGCTGCTACGACTGACCGTGCTGCGATTCGTACCGAGTTTGCTGCCGCTGATACCGCAATTCGTAGTGAAGCTGCTATTGAAAAAACCCGTGTAAACGGTGAGTTTGCTGCTGCTACGACTGACCGTGCTGCGATTCGTACCGAGTTTGCTGCCGCTGATACCGCAATTCGTAGTGAAGCTGCTACTGAAAAAACCCGTGTAAACGGTGAGTTGGCTGCTGCTACGACTGACCGTGCTGCGATTCGTACCGAGTTTGCTGCCGCTGATACCGCAATTCGTAGTGAAGCTGCTACTGAAAAAACCCGTGTAAACGGTGAATTTACTCGTGTTGACACAGCGGCTGCAGCAGAAACAGTGCGTGTGAATACTGCTCTAACTACTGAAGCTACTGCTCGAAGTGCTGGTGATGCAGCTACTTTAACTGCTGCAAATAATTACACGAACGTTCGTGCAAACCAGTTAAACAGCCGTATTGATGATGTGCAACGTACTGCTTACCGTGGTATTGCAATTTCATTAGCTGCACAACAAGCAGTACCAAGCATTGGTCCTGGTCAAGTAGCTATATTTGGTGGTGTAGGTCATTATGAAGGTGAAACTGCTGGATCTATTGGTGTAGTAACTGCGTTTACAGACCGTCTTTCAGCAAGTGGTGCTTTTGGTTTCGCTGGTGGTAATGAGTTTGGTGGTCGTGTAGGTGTTGCTTACGTTTTTGGCGGTAAGTAATCTTGAACGATTAGTCAAATAAAAATAATAAAGTGAAGAGCTGGGAAGTCTAGCATCCCAGCTCTTTGCTATTAGGTTTTCACCTTTTAGGTTATTCTTTTCAGCATGAAGAATAGCCTTTTTTGTGTTTATTAAATCCAAAAATCATTTTATAAATTGCCAATTTAGGTCTCGCTAAGGATAATAAGCACATACAAATCGATGGAAAGAATTGCATGAAAATTATCGCAGATGAAAATTTGGCATTTACCGATTATTTTTTTGCAGATTTTGCTGAAATACAGCATAAAGCAGGGCGCACCCTGACTCATAATGATGTCCAAGATGCCGATGCACTTTTGGTTCGCTCGGTGACTAAAGTGAATCATGCCTTAATTGATCAGACCAAGCTTCAATTTGTAGGCAGTGCGACAATTGGTACAGATCATCTTGATATTCAAGCTTTGGAACAGCAGCATATTGCATGGAGTAATGCTGCGGGCTGCAATGCGCAAGCCGTTGCTGAATATGTGATTACTGCTTTATTGCATTTGAATATCGACTTATTAGAACAAGAGAGAGCTTTTACATTAGCAATTGTTGGCTTAGGCAATGTAGGGAGTCGACTCGCAGTGATGGCTCAATTGTTGGACTGGAATGTGATTGGCTATGACCCTTATGTGCAACTCGCTGGCATTGAAAATGTATCCTTTCAGGAGTTGTTAAAACAGGCTGATGCGATTTCAATTCATGTCCCTTTAACCTTAGCTGGTGATTATCCAACGCAACACTTGTTTAATGATGCTACGTTTGCTGCAATGAAAGCATCCGCAATTTTGATTAATAGTGCGCGTGGTCCAGTGATTCAACAATCTGCATTGATGAACGATATTAAAAAAAATAATCGTAAAGTTGTCTTGGATGTCTTTGAGTTTGAACCAGAGATTCCAGCGCAATTGCTGGATTTATTGGCTTTAGCCACCCCACATATTGCAGGGTATAGCCTTGAAGGTAAAGCGAGAGGAACACAGATGATTTATGAGGCATTTTGCGATAAATTTTCTTATAAAGCCTCAAAGCGTTTTGAGAGTCAATTGCCTCAGGTGGAACAATATTTCGGGCAGCAGGATTTAAAAGCTGTGCTTAAACAATATCTTACTCGGATTTACGATATTGCTGAAGATGATAAACAATTAAGAGCTTGTGTTCAAAATGCTAAAGTTGAACAAAAAGCATTTGATTTACTTCGTAAAAACTATCCTTTACGCCGTGAATGGGCGGCACACGGTGGACCAAAAGCATGAGCCAAGATATGAAATCCTATCAACCGACTTGTTCTATTGAGGCATTAAAAGCACGTGCAGAGATGTATCAAAAGATTCGTCAGTTTTTTGCTGAGCGTAAGGTATTAGAGGTTGAAACACCTGTTTTGTCTCAAGCTGCTGTAACCGATGTTCATTTGGCATCTGTACAAGTACAACGTCATATTCACGGCAAATTAAATACTCAATACTTACAGACTTCACCTGAATTTCCAATGAAACGTTTATTGGCCAGTGGTAGTGGAGCAATTTATCAAATCTGTAAAGTATTCCGTGATGATGAGCATGGGCGTAAGCATAATAGTGAATTTACCATGCTGGAATGGTATCGACCTGGTTTAGATTTAAAAGGTTTAATGCATGAAACAGCAGATTTACTAGAAGTGTGTTTGGCACATCGTTTTGGTGAAGTCCGTCCGTATATTTTGAGTTATAAGCATGCTTTTCAAGATCGTTTAGAGATTAATCCTTTACAAGCGAGTTTAAAACAACTTAAAGAAACTGCGAATCGTGTAGGACTCAATCTTGATTTAGGAAATGATCGCTTGGGTTATATCGATTTATTGTTTTCGCATTTCGTTGAACCAAGTTTAGGCTTTGATGCACCTGTATTTTTAACTGATTTTCCGCCTGAAATGGCATCGTTGGCTAAGGTGAAAACAGATGAGGATGGTGAATTAGTCGCAGCACGCTTCGAGGTATACATTGAGGGTTTAGAGATTGCCAATGCCTATGATGAGCTTTTAGATGCCAAAGTTTTAGCTGAACGTTTTGACGCCGATAATATCGAACGTGCTCAACAAGGATTACCCGTCATTCCAACGGATCAACACTTGTTAGCAGCTTTACCACACATGCCAGAATGCTCAGGGATTGCACTTGGAATTGATCGTTTACTGATGGTTGCGATGAATAAGATGAAAATTGATCAAGTGATTACTTTCCCAGCGGAGATTGCTTAGAAACTTTCATCTTTACATGCTTATAAAAACTGCATCAATAATTGAATTAACTCACTTTGTCGATGTGTTTTGGTTTTCTTGAAAATCGCTTGTAGATGTTTTTTGACAGTATCAGCCTGAATATCGTGTGAGAGAGCAATTTCTTTGGTGGTTTTACCCTCAAGTAATTGCTCACATATTTTGTGTTCTACAGGTGTGAACATAAAAAGCTGAGTACATATTTCTCGTTGATATTTAGGTTTATGTTTTAAACCAGAAAATGTGGCGAGTAAAACTGGACGTAGACCAAAAATCTTGTGTGTTTTTTCTGGACTTAATAAATCCAGTGTTAAGAATAAATGATCATCAATCATCATAATTTTACTGCGTTCAGCGTAGCTTAAGTCATGATGGCGTTTATGTAGGCGTTCTAGCTCAATCAGGTTTAACTCAAATTGTTGTTGGCTACTTTCATTGAATGCAAAACGACGTTGTTTGATTTGGATCAGTTTACTATTTTCCAATAGCTGTTTTGCTTCTGTATTCAATTCAAGAATATCGCCATTCAAATTAATAATCGCAATGGGCTGATTCATTTTTTGAATTAATTGTGAGCCGAGTAAGGTCATTGTCGAGTATTCAAAATGATGTCGATATTGTTGAATTTTCTGCTGTAGTATCGGTAATAATTCATAAATCGGTTGTAATTCAGAACAACTCAAAGCACCTCGTTCGGGGCTAGTCAAAAATGAAAGTATGATACAAACTTTATGATCATAAAGAATTTGTATTGCTGAACAAAAACGTAAATTTAGAGGTTTTAATACTTGTTGATAGACTTGAGTTTGAAGAATTTCATCTTCTGTGAAATGTTGAAAACAATGCATCCAACCTTGCATTGGAGCCACTAACATTTTGTTTAAGCGAGGATCATCATCTATATTTAAACGAATTTGTTTTAGTGCGGCTTGTTCAAGTTGATGTTCATCAAAATCAACGCCATGATGAACACTAAAAGATAGCGCTTGTACTTCAAGATCAACGGCGAGTAGTTGAGAGGCTTGTAGATTAAAATATTGATTCAGTTGTTCTAATAAAATAATCCAATCATCAGCATGCTGCACCTTATTCAAGATTTCCATGACAGTGCTTTGTTGGCTTAGATCCATTCAAAAATCCCATTAGAATAAATAGAATACATTTCCATGTAGTTTATATGGGTTTTGATGAAATGAAATCAGTAACTGAAATATATTCTAGTTTTATTTATACAATTTGATGAGATGAATTATTTGAAAGAAAAAATTGAATAAACTTTATCATTTGATGAAAATGCCTAAGCCCTATCAAAGCCTAGGCGAGATTGAATTTAACAACGTCCTTTTTTAGCCTGTCCTGGAGGACAAAAATCACTATGACCATCATGGTGGTTGTCTGGATCAACAATCACACTGCCATGAGGAGTATGCACTGCACAGGCCGATAAGCTAAATGTGATTAAAGTACTGAAGCAAAGCAGTATTATTTTCATCATTGCATCCTCTTTTTATTGCTTTCTCATTTACTTTAAATTGATCCTCACTTTTCGACTAGCGTAATGACGCATGTTTTTAATAGAGATTTGTATCATTCGACTGTACGTAAAATAGTTCTAAATCCCACATGGGTTGCTGCCAAATCAAATTCTTGTGGATAACGACTACTGTTTCGATAGCGTGCGCAAAAGTTGGAGGCACATAGAAAAGAACCGCCTTTGAGTACATATTGCGTTGCGGTGCTGTTTTGTTGACGAAGTTCCGCATAATTGCCCATGTGCTGATCATGTGCGCCGTGATAAGCAGAAGAGGTCCATTCCCAGACATTGCCAATCATATCGAATAACTTAAAAGCATTGGAAGCATAACAGCCGACAGGCGCCACACTTTGGAAATGATCTTCAACCGTATTATCGAAAGGAAATTTACCTTGCCAATAATTGGCTTGTGGATGTTGATGCGTATCTTGTGGCGCTTGGTGTAAAGGAGTATCACTTTTCGAACCTGCTTTGGCGGTATATTCCCATTCTTGCTCTGTAGGTAAGTCCCGACCTAACCAAACGGCATAGTGTTCAGCATCATTTTTAGTGACATAGCGAACAGGTTCAGACGGTAAAGGAGGCTGACCCTGAGCACCATTCGGCGTTTTCCATGTGTAATCTGATTTCAGCTGCCACCATCGTTTTGGGTTGTCCACATTCGGTGAAAATACTGCAGCCTGTTTCTGATTTTCTGCATCAGTGATATAGCCTGTGGCTTTGACAAAACTGGAGAATTGAGCAACTGTCACCTCGGTTTGGTCAATCCAAAAACCTGTTACTTGGCGTTGTGTTTGGCCAAAATTCAATTCATCAGGGTAGGCTAAGTTTGAACCCAGTTGAAATGAACCTTCAGGAATCCAGACCATACCTGCAGTTTTACTGTTTTGCCATGCCTCAGGTAAGCCCGAATATTGTTGGCATTGCTGTAATGAGCCCAATGGAGCCAAGGTGCTGTTTTGTGTATGTGATTGAGTGGTAGCAGGTTTAACTTTGCTACAGCCTGTCACAAGGGACAGGCCGCTGAGTGAAACTAAAATGCATACCCATTTCATTTAAGGAAATATTCCTTAACCCCATTTTGCTGGGTATATTGATTATATACATTTATCAGCTCTTGTAATTTGGCTGGATTATCTTGAGCAAGGTTTTGCGTTTCGCCTCGATCATTTTTGAGGTTATACAATTCCCATGCACCTGTTCCGAGTTCTGATTTACCTTGTAATGCAATTTTCCAGTCCCCTTGACGGGCATATTTACTGCCATGTAATTCATCGGCAAAGCTAAAGTTAACGGGGCGGATCGCTTGCGCTTTATTGTCGAGTACAGGTTTCCATGAATAGCCGCTTGGCGTATTGATTTGACGGCCTTTGTATTGACCTTGTGGGACGGCAATATTTGCGTAGTCGAGCACGGTTGGGAACACATCCAAGACTGAGGCAAAACCATGATGCGTGGCTTGGGCTTTGCTTTGATAAGGGAGCTTCACAATTGCAGGTGCGGTGGTTGCACCTTCACCTGCAGTATCTTTCCATAGATGGAATGGCGCAGCACTGACTTCCGCCCAACGTGGTCCAACATAGTGATAAGAGCTTGATGTCCCCACATTATTCACGCCGTTATCAAAACCTGATTCAGCACCGTAATTGCCACGGATAAAGCCTTCTGCACCATTGTCTGAGACAAAGAAGATTAATGTATTGTCATATAGATTATTGCGTTTTAAATATTGAATCACCCGACCAATATTGGCATCCAGATTTTCGACCATGCCTGCATAGATTTCCATTCTGCGTGCTTCTAGCACTTTTTGCTCGGTTGAAAGTTCATTCCACTTGCCATATTTTTGCGGTGCATTTTGCGTGGCGATTGGTTCAGCCGCCTTAAAGTTGGCTGGAATTAATCCGAGTTGTTTTTGGCGAGCTATACGCGCATCGCGAATCACATCATAGCCTGCGTCATAAACACCGCGATAACGATCGCGATATTCAGCGGGTGCTTGTAAAGGCCAATGCGGCGCGGTGTAAGCAGCATAGGCAAAGAATGGCTTGCCTGAGTTTTTACCTGACTCAATATAACTGATCAATTTGTCTGTGAAGTAATTGGTAGAGAAGAAATCATCGGGTAAGGATGAAATCGGAACTTGTTTGCCGTCTTCCGTATACGTCGCATTACGCTTATAGGCACTCGGTGCTTGTTTAAAATGTAGGTCTAAGCCTTGCAATAACGTAAATGAGTGATCGAATCCTTTAGCATGTGCGTTGTTTGCATCGGTCAAGCCTAAGTGCCATTTACCGCTGATATAAGTTCGATAGCCATTGTCTTTCAATACTTCTGCAATAGAGAGTGAACGTTCATTTAAATAGCCCTCATAACCAGGTTGACCTTTTAGATGCTCAGGTGTGAGTTCAGCCATTGCACCAATCCCCGCTAGATGATGGTCAGTTCCCGAAATCAATTGTGAGCGTGTCGGTGAGCAGGTCGGGGCAGTATGATAGTCCGTTAAAATACGACCTGCTCGGGTCAGCTCATCAATATTGGGTGTATGAATTTCCCCACCAAAAGCGCCTAAGTCTGAATAGCCTAAGTCATCAGCCATAATGAATAAAATGTTGGGTTGCTTCTTGGTTTCAACCACAGTATTTGAATGATCAGAATCATTGCTGCAAGCTGAAATTGACAAGCTAAATAATGCAATAGAAAGTGTGCTAAAGAGACTATTATGAGACATTAGGATCGACTTAATTTTATAGAAGAATTATGACGAGTTTAGAGCGATGATTTTTATGATAAAAATAATTAAAATTTGATTGTTAATCTTAAAAAAAGAAAAGCCCCAAAAAAGGGGCGTGTATGATAAAAATTAAAATGGTATTTGAGTGAGTTGATTTAAAAAGTGCGGCAGCACTTTAGGTTCTAATAAAATTGTCATGACCACACCATACGCTGCTCCCCATAAGTGAGCACTATGGTTGATATTTGTGTTGCCTCTTTTGCCAGACCAAATACTGTAAGCGACATATAAAATGGCAAAAATAATGGCTGGAACGGGAATAAAGAAAACGAAAATGAGCTTCCATGGTTGAAACAGAATATAAGCAAATAACACAGCAGAAACAGCACCAGACGCACCTAAACTTGCCCAACGAATATCATGTCGATGTTTTAAATAGCTTGGTAAAATTGCTGCAATTAATCCACCTAAATAAAATAAGACAAAGCCTGTGTCATAAAAAAACTGACGATAAAAGCTTTCAATAATATTGCCGAAGAAGAACAGCGTGATCATGTTAAAGAGTAAATGAGTACCATCAGCATGAACAAAACCATGTGTAATAAAGCGGTCATACTGCCCACGTTGCAGTGCAGGTGGCCAAAAAATTAAACGATTCATCACCGTTTGATTTGAGAAGGCTAACAAGGAAATGGCAACTGTAATGATGATCAGTGTCGCAGTATGACTAAAGGGTAGATGTAACATAAATGTTTTAAAATTGATCAGTGTCTCAGCAATAATGCCATTAAAAACTTAATAAACAATGATCTTGCATAGAATTCCTACAAAAATGGTTGATTTTTTTTTATTACACTCCATCTTCGGTTAAGATAACGACATCAGCTTGAGGAATATTGTTATGTCGACTGAGAACACCAACACTGCAATTGCAGAAGAAATCCCAAACCTTTTGATTACTCCATCTGCGCAAGAGTATTTAAGTGATTTATTATCAAAGCAAAATACTCCAGGGATTGGCGTTCGTGTTTTTGTAGAACATCCAGGTACACCGCGTGCAGAATGTTGTATGGCATATAGCGCACCTGATGAAGTAGTACCAACAGACTACAAACAGGAATATCCTGATTTTCCTGCTTATGTTGATGCACCATCCATTCCATATTTATTAGATGCTGTCATTGACTACAACAAAGACCGTTTTGGTGGTCAATTAACTTTCCGTGCACCAAATTCGAAAGTGCCGCGTGTTGGCCCAGATGCGTCAATTGAAGAACGAATTACCTACATTTTACAATCTGAGATCAATCCAGGTTTAGAGGGTCATGGCGGTAATTGTAGTTTAGTCGAAGTGAAAGATGATCCAGAGCATGGTCTTACTGCTGTATTGAAATTTGGTGGTGGTTGCCAAGGTTGCTCAGCAATTGATGTTACCCTTAAACAAGGTGTTGAAACGACTTTACAACAGCATGTCCCAGAATTAAAGCGTGTGGTTGACCAAACTGATCACTCTCAGTCAGAAGGTGCGTACTTTAAGTAATAAAACTTGAAATTTATTGCATTATAAAAGCCCTGAATAGGGCTTTTTTATTATTAATTTAATCAAATTTTATTTCATCATTATGTTCCATGAATGTGTGTCCTGAATTAAATAATGAAAATATAAATAATAATTATTATCATTTATATTGAGTTTTATTGTTTCTTTGTTAGAATCTAGCCTAGTTTTTTAGCAAATCTTATGATTTATCTTAATGAGGTGGGAATATGTCTAATAAAATAGCACGCCATACATTACTCGCGACTTCGATTCTGAGTGGCATGATGACGTTTGCATATGCAGCAGAAACTACAGTTAATCAAAGTGGATTGGTTGAAAAATCAAATGAAAACGATGTTGTTAAACTGGAGACAATTGTTCTAACAGCAGAGGAACAAATTAAACAATCTCTCGGAGTTTCTAAGATCACTGTCGAAGATTTAGAAAAAATTCCAGTACGTAATGATATTTCTGAATACGTTCGTCGTATGCCAGGCGTTAACTTAACAGGGAATAGTGCAACAGGTCAGCGTGGAAATAATCGTCAAATTGATATTCGTGGTATGGGGCCTGAGAATACACTCATTTTGATTGATGGAAAGCCTGTTTCCTCACGTAACTCTGTACGCTATGGTTGGAAAGGAGAGCGTGATACGCGAGGAGATTCAAATTGGGTGCCAGTAGAAGCAATCGAGTCTATTGAGGTTTTACGAGGTCCAGCAGCAGCTCGTTATGGTTCTGGAGCGGCGGGTGGTGTAGTCAATATTATTACTAAGAAAGTAACGAATGAGACACATGGTTCCGTTGAGCTATATACCAATCAACCTGAAGATTCCAAAGAAGGCGATTCTACTCGAGTAAGTTTCAATCTTAGTGGTCCAATCATTAAAGATATTTTATCTTATCGTTTATATGGTAATTACAATAAAACTGATGCAGATGCAGTAGATATTAATAAATCAATTGGCAGTCAGGCTGCTGGTCGAGAAGGGGTTAAAAATAAAGATATTGCTGGGCGCTTAGCTTGGCAAGCAACTGATGAACAAACAGTATTGCTTGATATTTCTTCTGGTCGCCAAGGCAATATTTATTCTGGAGACTCTCAATTAAATTCAAATGCAGAAACCGACCCAATTCTTTCTCAACTTATTGGGAAAGAAACCAATACCATGTATCGAGATAGCTTGGCGCTAACTCATGAAGGAGATTGGGATTGGGGTAAAAGCAAATTGGTTGCGCAGTACGATAAAACGCGTAATAAAAGACTTCCAGAGGGTTTAGCAGGAAGTGTTGAAGGAAAAATTAATAATTTAAATGATCGTGTTACATCTAAACTAGACACGTTAAGATTAAACGGCGAGCTAAATATTCCACTTGAATATTATCTGCCACAAGCATTGACCTTGGGTGTCGAGTGGGTGGAAGACAAATTCACTGATCAGACCTCTACAACACAAGGTAAGGATCAAAGTGGTGCTGGCTATGGCGATCAGCTTGCTAAAGGTGATCGTAGTAAAATGGAATCACGAATTGCATCGGCATATATTGAAGATAACTTCAAAGTTACAGATATGACCGATGTTGTGGTCGGTTTACGTTTTGATGATCATAGTAAATCAGGCTCAAACTGGAGTCCAAGTTTAAACATAACGCAAAAATTAAATGATCATTTTACTTTGAAAGGGGGGATTGCCAAAGCCTATAAAGCCCCGAATATGTACCAAAATGCTGAAGGTTATTTATTAAGTACCAATGGTAATGGTTGTCCTGCAAATATTGCTTCGCGCTGTTTATTACAAGGTAATGGCGATTTAAAACCAGAAACTTCAATCAACAAAGAAATTGGGATTCAATTCCAAAAAGATGTTGTGAATGCCAGCTTAGCTTGGTTCCGTAATGATTATAAAAATAAGATTGTTGCTGGAACAGACATTGTTGGGACTGTGAATGATTCAAGTACAAATGCAAACGGAGGGGTTGCGCAAACGACTTGGAATATTCTTCGTTGGGATAATACACCAGAGGCATTGATTCAAGGGTTTGAAGGGAGTTTAGGACTAGATTATGGCAATATCCGCTGGACCAACAATTTCACTTATATGATGGACTCTAAGGATAAGAAAACAGGAAATCCTTTGTCACTTGTTCCAAACTATACGATTAACTCAATTTTCGATTATGACATCACGGATCAATTGGATGTGAATTTTGTTTACACTCAATATGGTCGTCAAAAATCACGTCAATTCGCAGAAAATAGGATTGAAGCAGGCGTGGGTTCAGGTGGTACAAGTAGTGCGATTAAGCCAAGTGATGTAAAAAGTTATAGCTTAGTCGGTTTAAATATGGGCTATAAATTTAACAGTCAATTCAGCACTCGTCTTGGTGTAAGTAATTTATTTGATAAACAAATTTTAAGAGATAGTAATTCAATCAGTCAAACATATAACGAACCGGGTCGTGCTTATTATGCAAGTTTAAAATATTCATTCTAAGCAAACGACGATAAAACAAGGTACTTTAAGTGCCTTGTTTTTTTAGTATTTCATTGACTTGTTCTGAGTAATAAAATTTTTCTAGATGTGCGCGTGCTCGTTCTCTTAAATACCCAGTTTGAATCACTTGCTGTAGCACGGGTGTAAGTAAATTATTCAATTCATTCTGAATTAAATCTTCATCAATATTTAGATCACGCAGTAACAAATCGAAAGTTCTCTCTTGGTTTCTTGCGTACCACGCATAAACTCCATCATGAACCTGCTGTTTTAAGTAAGGCGTTTGGCGAATATGATCCCAAATTTCATGACCTAATCCCACGGTTTTAGGTAGGTCTTGGACTTCAAAGTAATTTCGTAATACTGAAACTGGCATCAGTTTGATTTTATGCCAAAGATTTGCTTGGAAGTGATAGAGCTTGTCATCATTAAAATGTTGATTCAAAACTTTTTCACTCATTTGGCTAATTTTTAAAATATTCTTTTGCAGATAATGACCAATGGTTTCATTCAAGTTGGAATCCGTAACGGTTTCTAAAACGGATTTGCCCATTTTCATGAAATGCCCTACGCCAGGAACGCGTTTAGACATGACCGAATTATCTAAGTAATCTTGGATGGAGTGTTGTATAAGCTGCGTAATCAACGCTGAAAAGGCTGGATTATTGACGATAGTTTGAATTAAACGTTGCCGATGTCCCGCTTTTCCTGCGACGTATTGTGCAATTGAGTCGATGGTTAATACAGGCATAACCTCTTCAATTGTGGTGCTATCGTTCAGCGGATGAATCAATGCAAAACGAATATGCTCAGCAATTTGCTCAATTAGAAATGGACTTGCGGGCGTTGCTAGAATTTGCTTTTCGATCAGTTTAAAAATCTGTTCAAATGACCAAATATGTTGTAGCTGTTGCAACCGTAACCAATGATAGAATTGCTTAAACTCATATTGAATGGTTTCTGATTGTGAAAACTCTTGATCTAAAAAATCAAGTTGTGCATCAATTAGCTGTTCTATCATTGGATGTTTAGACATAAAACCTCAAATTCTTACTAAACTTATGGAGATGGTGCAGTTGCAGGCTTTTGTGTCTGGATTTTGCTCAAGAAAGGTAGATATTGTTGAACCACCAATTGATCTGCTTCCAAGATTGGCATATGTCCCACATTATCTAAAATCACAGGTGCTTGCGCATTTTTCAATAATGATTTTAACTCAGGTGCCACTTCGACATTAATAATTTTATCTTGCTTGCCCCATAAAATCAGGGTGGGTGCATCAATTGATTTTGCAAGCAGAGCAAAAGAATCAGGAGTAAACAGTTTATTGAGAGCGATCACTTGATCCACCATTTTTTGAGTTTGCTCAACTTGACCAATCATCATTTTTTCCTGTGCTTGAGCAATTTCTTTTGGAATAAATGGCGGAGCATACATCGCCTGTTGCATCAAGAAATTGAAGTCGCCTTTTTTACTGACGATCATATTTTTCACATGGTTCGGATCTTTTAGGTAAGGTGTTGTTGCCGCTTTGTAGACACCAGCAGCATCGACCAAGAACAGGCTTTTCGTTTCAAATGGATATTGACCTGCGTATAGCATTGCGATTGATCCACCAAGTGAGTGACCTGCAATATGTGCTGGCCCTGTCAAATTTGCGGCTTCGATAAAACGACGTAATTTTTCAGTCACATTCGGAACTGAATAATCAAAGTCTTTAGGAACTTGCGTTTCGCCACTCGCTGGTAAGTCAGGGATAATAACATGGTAATTTGCGGTTAATGCATGCGCGACACGATTCCAGTTATCACGACTACCTGCTAAACCATGAATTAAAATAACAATAGGTTTTCCTGCTTGACCACCTTCACTATATGACCAGCTAATATCTCCTACTTTTAATGTCTTGGTCTGTAAGCCAGCCCAAGCACGTTCTTGTTGTAATACATTTTGGAAACTCATTTCTATTTCAGCAGCTTGAGTAGAACTTACAGTAATTGTTGCTAAGCTGAATGAGAGCAAAGTGGCAGTGATCGTTTTTCGGAATGGTGTTGAAAACAGTGTTTTGGTCATGATTGTTCTATCCTTGATTTATTTTTAAACCAATTGATTATTGTAGAAGTTTGGAATGCAGTCATTTGCATAATCTACAGATGTATGGAAATTCTTGCCAATAAAATGATTAATTTTCCATTATTTTTCTTGATATCAGGACACTTAATTGTCTGAGAGTTTTTATTTTTGTCAGTGACAATCTAGCATCCCCACATTAAACTAGTTTTTCATGTCAATCATAGATGGATGTAAGCATGCTCACCGCTCAAGAAGCCTTAGAACGTTTAAAATCTGGTAATGCTCGTTTTGTTAAAGGGGAAACGACCCAGCAAAAATTGCTCACTCACCAAGAGCGTGCTGAAATGGCAAGTGAACAAAATCCTTTTGCTATCGTCTTAGGATGTTCTGATTCTCGAGTGCCTGCGGAAATGGTATTTGATCAGGGGTTAGGTGACTTGTTTGTTATCCGAGTTGCTGGAAATATTGTTGCACCCTCTCAGGTTGGTAGCGTTGAATTTGCTGCTGAACGTTATGATTGTGCTGTGGTAGTTGTATTAGGACATAGTCATTGCGGTGCGATTCAAGCAACGATTGATACACTCAAACATCCTGATCAACCGCCGTCATCAAACTTGATGTCAATCGTAAATCGTGTACGCCCATCTGTTGAAATCTTAATGCAAACTGAGTTAAAGGATGATTTGAAAAAATTGTCTGCGCATGCAGTACGTTCAAATGTATTTGCTTCAGTGAATCAGCTACGTCATGGCTCAGCTGTATTAGAGGGTTTGATTGAAAAAGGCAAAATGATTGTTGTTGGCGCAGAATACTCGCTTGAGACAGGTGAAGTCACTTTTTTTGATTTCTAATAATTAGAATCTGAATCATAAAGGGTGCCTATAGGGCACCTTTTATGTATGGATAAGCTAAATTTAATAGAATAGGTTGGGCTTTAGCATTTGGGTGAATTTGATCGTTTTGAATTAAATTTTTATGTCCAGCGATCCCTTCTAAAAAGAAAGGCAATAACTTGACCTTATATTGCTGGCTTACAACTTTATAATTTTTTTCAAAAGCGCTGCTATACGCCGTCCCATAATTGGGTGGTATTTTCATGCCAAATAGTAAAACAGAAGCTTTCTGCTTTTGGCTGAGTTGTACCAATTGTGCTAAATTTTTTTGAATCATTTGAGGGGGTTGACCTCGTAAGCCATCATTTCCACCTAACTCAATTACAACAATTTCAGGCTGATAAGTTTGTAATAATTTAGGCAGTCTTGCTAAAGCACCACTTGTAGTTTCACCACTGACGCTTGCATTGACCACTTTATGCTGTTTCGGATACTGTTGATCTAAACGCTGTTGTAATAGGTTTACCCAGCCTTGTTTGGCATCTATGCCATAACCTGCACTGAGACTGTCACCCAAAATTAAAATAGTCTTTGCTGATGCGAAAGCGGGTAATGAGCAAATCGTGATGATTCCAAATGTTTTGGATAGCGAAAATAAAACTTTAGATATTTGCATTGCACTTTAAATTTGTCCTAAAGGATACGTGACATGATGCCACAGCCGATTATTTCTGCCCAAAAAGTTACACAAAATATCCACATTAATCAGCAAACATTAACCATCTTAAAAAATATCGATTTAGATATTTATCAGGGGGAACAGATTGCGATTACAGGTCGTTCAGGTTCTGGAAAATCCACTCTATTAGGTATTCTAGCAACACTTGATCGACCAAGTATGGGTGAATTGTGGGTCTGTGGACAAGCGGTGCATACTTTAACTGAAGAGCAGCGTGCTCAGGTCCGTTTAGAAAATATTGGTTTCGTGTTTCAATCTTTTCAGCTTTTACCACAACTCAGTGCACTCGAAAATGTGATGTTACCCTTACGTCTTCAGCCTGATTTCAATTTTAGGCAAGCTGAAAATAAGGCATTGCAATGGCTAGAGCGTGTTGGATTAGTTCGCCAAGCACAGCAAACGCCTAAAGTTTTATCGGGTGGTGAGCAACAACGTGTTGCGATTGCTCGAGCCTTAATTGCTGAGCCTAAGATTATTTTTGCAGATGAACCGACAGGTAATCTGGACGGGCAAACCGCAGCAGAAATTGAGCAACTGTTATTTGATTTAAACAAAGAACTCGGAACAACTTTAATCCTTGTAACGCATGATCAAAATTTGGCAGCCTTGTGTCAACGGCATGTCAAATTGCTTGATGGTCAAATCCAAGAAATTGTAAAAGTGCAGGAGGGTGTATGAGTTCAGTTCTCAAACCACTACTTTTGCAAAGTTTCCGCACAGGAGGGTTATATTTACTGATTATTGCCCTGTCTCTAGCTATAAGTGCCACCACCGCATTAAAATTTAGTAATACTCAAGTTCAAAATGCCGTTTCATTGCAAGCTGCCGAAATGCTGGGTGCAGATTTAGTTTTGTCTGATAATGACCCTATCCAATCAAAGTGGGTACAAAATGCCCAACAACTTCATCTAAAACAGACACCTGTCACTTTGTTTGGATCAATGGCACATACCCAAGACCAATTTGTGATGGTCAATGTCAAAGCTGTCGATGAGCATTTTCCACTGCGTGGTAAATTAGAGATTCAACCGAGAGCGAAATCTATTCAACAAGGTGAAGTTTGGTTAAGTCCAAGAGCAATTGATCTGTTAAAAGTAAAAGTGGGGGATCAGGTTGCAATTGCTGATGGAAAATTTAAAGTAACAGGCATTATTGAGCATGACTCTAATCAGGAGTTGGGCTTTTCAGGTTTTTCACCAACCGTGATTATTCATCAAGCAGATATTGCGAAAACAAATGCTATTCAGGTTGGGAGTCGGATTGATTATCGATTATTAATGGCAGGTGAACCAAAACAAGTTGAAACATTTAAGACCATCTTTAAACAAGAAACCAAGCTTGAAGCTGATCCACATAATCAACAAGCAGAGAATAGTGAACAAAGCACACTGAAACTACGTGATGCGAGTCAGTCCAATACCCGTTTGATGAAACCTATTGAAAATCTGGATACCTTTCTACAGCTTGCCAACCTCTTAACCATTCTACTGTGTGGGATTGCAATTGCTTTAACTAGCCAACGTTATGTGCAACAAAATCAGGATCATATTGCTTTGATGCGTTGTCTCTGTGCGAGTAAACGACAGATATTAGTCGCTTATATGATATTGCTTGCGATTGTCAGTGCCCTATCAATTGTGATTGGAAGCTTAATCGGAATCGCGTTGGGATATGGTTTGTTGCAATTGATGTTGCAACTGATTCCACAATTGCAACTCAGCTTTGCCATTGCTGATTTGCTTATGGCATTACCCATTGCAATTTTTACTAGTGTCATGGTGCTGATTGGTTTCATTTTGCCAAGTATTTGGGAATTATTGAATACGCCACCGATTCGTGTCATTCGTCAGCAAGAGCGTTCACGTAAGTCCTACATGATGATGTTTAGTGTCGGTATTGTGAGTTTGGTCATCTTTAGTTTGGTGCTGAGTGATAATTTAAAATTAAGTTTATTGGTCTTATCTGCCATATTAGTACTTTGTGTGACTCTATTTGCTATGATTTGGTCATTACTGAGAGTAATTAAGCAGTTGAAACATCCCTTATCTGCTTATGTTCGAATCCCACATCAGACAGCCTTGCAAATCACAGCGCTTGCATTAGGTCTCAGCTTAATAACAGTTCTAAGTGTTTTAAGAACGGATTTATTAGAGCGTTGGCAGCAGCAATTGCCTGAAGGTACACCGAATCAGTTTGTCTACGGTCTGCCACCATTTGATATGCCACAGTTCAAACAACAGCTTGAGCAGAATAAGTGGCAATCAACACCTCTATATCCCAATATTCGGGGACGCTTGATTGCTAAAAACGGTCAGGCTTTCAGTACTGAACTGATTCAACAAAATAATTCCTTACGCCGTGAACTGAATCTGACTCAAGCGGAGCTTTATCCAAAAGATAATCTGATTACTCAAGGGAACCCAAAGTTCACCCAAGTTGGGCAAGTGTCGGTAGAAGAAAAATTGGCTACTGAATTAGGGATTAAAGTGGGGGATCAACTGAGTTTTAGTTTGCCTGAAGGATCATTGGATGCCAAAGTGATTAACCTACGTTCAGTTGAGTGGGAGAGTTTTAGCCCTAATTTTTTCTTTATTTTTTCGCCCAAAACCATGGATGAAAATGCAGGAAGTTATTTAGGCAGTTTTTATGTCCCTACTGCGGATCAGCCAAAAATGGTGCGATTGATTGAACAATTTACCAATACTGTATTTATTGATGTTGGGCGTGTTTTAGATGAAGTGAAACGTTTAATGAATATATTGGTTCAGGTAGTGAAAGTACTGGCAATATTGGTTGGTTTGTCAGGTATCTTGGTTTTAATTGCATGTTTGAATGTTTTAATGGATGAGCGCCGTAAAGAAGTGGCGTTATTACGATCTTTTGGTGTCGCAAAAAATAAATTAAAACAGATGCTCAGTTTAGAAATTGGTTTTATTGGCTTGGTGGCAGGAATTGTAGCATGTCTTTTTGCTGAAGTGATTAGTGCGATTGCCAGTTACAAGATGCAAATGGCAATCCAATTTCATCCTGAAATTTGGTTAATTTTACCGCTCAGTATGATGCTGGTATGTATGTTGATTGGTCGATATCGACTCAGTTATTTATGTGATATTCCACCGTTACAAAGTCTGAGAGAGATGAATCAATCTTAAAAGCTTAACTGGTTTTGGCGCAGGATTTCATTCCATAGAGAATTAAGTCCTGTGCTTAACTCATTACAGTAAACATAAAATCCGAGCGTTAATAAACTAGCTAAAACCAGTGCAATGATTTGTAAGAAAACTGGATGTTGAGTTTTATGACTGAAATACCATGAGCCTGCAAGTAAAGCACCCATGATCATTCCACCGATATGTGCTGCATTATTAATGCCTGAAACAGTAAAGCCAAAGGCAAGGTTGATGCCCATAATTAATAATAATGACTTTTTATCTAACCAAAAACGTTGTTGGGGTAAAGGTGGAAATAAAGAAACAGTTGTGAGCGCAGCACCTAAACCCATCACTGCGCCAGATGCACCAGCACTGATATGTGGCAGTAATTTGGGATCAAAATGTTGTAATAATTCATAGCCGTCACGAATACTGAGATAACTGGAAAGAACGCTGCCCATTAAACCCGCGAGAAAATACAGCAAAATATAATAACGACGACCAAAAAGCGGTTCAGCAACACTCCCGAAAATATACAGTGCCCACATATTCAGCATTAAATGGATCAGACCGAAATGGAAAAACATACTGCTAAACAGACGTTCGGGCTGTCCAAAGAAGGTGAGTGGTGTAAAATCTGCTCCCCAAGTAATTGCATCCATAGGGGAAGGGTCGGTAATATTCACACCTGAAAGAATTTGCCAGCCAAATAAACCAACATTGATGGTAATTAATAATGCTGTAAACCACCATATTTGTATTTGCAACTTTTGAGTAATTTGTGGTGGAGTGGTTTCAGTCATATGTTTATGCAAGTTATTACGATATAAAAATAGCTTAGCATGAATTTGTTGCCCAAGGAGTGATGCGCTTTAATGAAAGCCTTTTTAGCACGTGCAGTGATGTTGATTATCGGTATCATTCTTCTCATTCAGCTTTGGATTTTTAGTAGCTTGGTATGGTGGAGAACGCAGCCCGTTGAAACAACGATGTTTATGCGTTGGGATTACCTGACTGACTTTAAGCCAATTCAACAAGACTGGCGTGATTATGATGATATTAGTGATAACTTTAAGCATGCAATTCTAGCTGCTGAAGATGCTAAATTTTTTCATCATCATGGTTTCGATTGGGCTGGGATTCAGTTTGCATTAGAGCGTAATAATGAAAAAGGGGAAGTCGTTGCAGGCGGTTCCACGATTTCTCAACAGCTAGCAAAAAACTTATTCCTTTATAATCAGCGTTCATTTATTCGTAAGGGGCAGGAAGCTGTTGCTACATGGATGATGGAACGTATGTGGTCAAAACGTCGAATTTTAGAGGTTTATATGAATTCGGTCGAGTTTGGTCAAAACATCTATGGTGTTGAAGCTGCCGCACAATTTTATTATGGTAAGAGCTCGAAAAGTTTAACGCGTGAGCAAGCTGCTTTTTTAGCTGCTTTACTACCAAATCCTAAGTATTATCAAGATCATCGCAATGATCATAAGTTACAGTTTCGTAAGCGTGTGATTTTAAGGTATATGAATAGTACACAAATTCCACAATAATTCAGATAAATTAAAAAAAGCTCAATATTTTTGGGCTTTTTTACCAAATTGACATAATTTTGCAGCATACTTAAACCGTGTTTTGATGAATGATAAAGCGACAAGGTTCAGTATGAATACTGCAGTGACGACAACAACGCCAACAGAATATACTTATAATGATCGATATATAAATCGTGAACTTTCTATTCTCGATTTTCATTTACGCGTACTTGAGCAAGCAGTTGATCCTCTCCACCCATTATTAGAAAGAATGAATTTCCTGCTTATTTTTTCAAGAAATTTAGATGAATTTTTTGAAATTCGTGTTGCAGGAATGATGGAGCAATTAACGTTAGGCAATGAAAGTCGTACACCAGATGGTTTGACCCCTAAGCAAGTGCTCGATCAAATTTCTAAAACAGCACATGCTGCGATTGAACGACAATATCGTATTTTAAATGAACAAATTTTACCTAAGTTGCGTGAAGAAGACATTTGTTTCCTACGCCGTGGTGAGTTGACACCTGCACAGTCAGCATGGATTAAAAAGTATTTTCAAGAGCAAGTCGCTCCTGTGTTAACGCCAATTAGTCTTGATCCAGCACATCCATTTCCACGTTTAGTCAATAAAAGTTTGAACTTTATTGTCACGCTGGAAGGTAAAGATGCTTTTGGTCGTCAGATTGATCTTGCTGTAGTGCCCGCGCCTCGCTCTTTACCTCGTGTGGTTCGTTTACCCGATGAGCTTACGGATGGTAAAGAACATCATGTCATGTTATCTGCGATTATCCATGAACATGTTTCAGATCTATTCCCAGGTATGACGGCAACAGGTTGTTATCAATTCCGTGTGACGCGTAATGCAGATTTAGCCTTAAATGAAGATGTTGAAGATTTAGCAAAAGCTTTAAAAGGTGAGTTAAGTTCACGTCGTTTTGGACGTGCCGTTCGTTTAGAAGTTACGCATAATTGTCCAAAGCATATTTATGAATATTTATTGGATGAATTTGATTTAGAAGAAGAACAGCTTTATCGCGTAGACGGTCCTGTAAATTTGGCTCGATTACTTTCTAATTTTAAACGTCCACATTTACGCTATGACTCGCATACGCCAGTGGTTCCAAAAGTATTCAAGAAGACTGAAAGTATTTTTGCCGCGATGCAAAAGCAAGACATTTTATTGCATCATCCATTTGAATCATTTGCGCCTGTAATTCAATTATTGCGTGAAGCAGCACGTGATCCGCAAGTTTTGGCAATTAAACAAACACTTTATCGTAGTGGTGCAGACTCAGAAATTGTTCAAGTTCTTGCCGAAGCGGCGCGCAATGGTAAAGAAGTCACTGCTGTGATTGAGTTACGTGCTCGTTTTGATGAAGAATCAAATATTGAAGTTGCAAATGTATTGCAAGAAGCGGGTGCCGTAGTTGTTTATGGGATCGTTGGTTATAAAACACATGCCAAAATGATTTTAGTGGTACGCCGTGAGAATAATAAATTAGTACGTTATGTACATTTGGGTACAGGGAACTACCATGCCACGAATGCACGTATTTACACCGATTATGGTCTAATGACTACAGATAAAGATTTGTGTGAAGATGTACATCGGATTTTCCAAGAGCTTACGGGCATGGGGAAAATGGCAAAGCCGAAAAAGTTATTGCATGCACCATTTACATTACATGCTCAACTAATCAACTATATTGATGAAGAAATTGCGAATGCCAAAGAGGGTAAATCGGCGCAGATTATTGTAAAAGTGAATGCGTTAACCGAAGTCCAACTGATCAATAAGTTATATGAAGCATCGCAAGCAGGCGTACAAATTGATTTAATTATTCGTTCAATTTGTTGCTTACGTCCGGGTCTCCCGAACTTGTCAGAGAATATTCGTGTTCGCTCAATTGTGGGAAGATTCTTAGAACATACACGAGTTTATTATTTTAGTAATAATGGTAATCCTCGTATTTATTGTTCAAGTGCAGATTGGATGGATCGTAATTTATTTAATCGCGTAGAAGCATGTTTCCCGATTGAAGATCCTGCATTGAAAAAGCGTATTTATCAATTAGGTTTAATGAATTATTTAAAAGACAATCAGCAAGCTTGGTTATTACAAGGTAATGGTGTCTGGGATCGCGCTAAACCCGCTCAGGGTGAGGAACCGCACAACGCGCAACACAAATTACTTGATGCGATTAAATAAATCTAAAAAACCGACCTTAGGGTCGGTTTTTTGTAGATATGGATTAGTTGGTTTTAATTTCTAAGACCAACTGATTGACTAAATCGGCAGCTTCCAACTCTCTAATTTGTGTCACATTGCTCCCTGCCCAAAATGCACTATAACTAAAATCTCGGTGGGTATTTGCAATACTCATGAGTTGTTTAGCTAGATCATAAGTATAAGGATATGCTGGCGTTTGAGGTCGATTTGGTGAGTCAATCAGTGTGTGCCAAGTCCCCACTAAACCACGTGCTGGACGACCTGATAAGCTTGAACTGATTTGTGTAATAGATTGACTGAATAAAGCTTTTCGATAGGCTGCATTCGCATTGGAACTTTTACATTGCACAAATGCCGTACCCAATTGAACAGCAGCAGCACCTAATTTCAACATCGATTTTGCTTGATCACCATTCATAATACCGCCAGCAGCTACGACAGGTAATTTACAATGTGTTGAGATCAGTTGCACAAGATCACTGGTTTTAATGGCTGCATCAAAAGTTTGATTAAAAATACCTCGGTGTCCTCCAGCTTCAATGCCTTGAGCAATAATAATATCAATACCCGCCGCTTCGATTGCCTGAGCCTCAGTGAGATTGGTTGCAGAAACCATGCTGATAATTCCAGCTTGTTTTAAGGCTTCAATTTGATGAGGGTGTGGAATTCCAAAATGAAAACTCACAGCTTTGGGGCGAGTTTCAAGTACAACGTTCAGGAAATCATCATTATCTAAAAAGCTTGGGTAGATACAATCCAATTCAGTCGGAGGTTCTGCTCCGAATTTTTCAAATTCAGGACGAATATAATTAATCCACTGTTGAGCAACTTCTGGATCGAGTTGTTCTGATTGATGGCAGAAAAAATTAACTTGAAAAGGGTGGTCAGTCAGTTCTTGAGTTTTAATAATTTGTTGTTTTGCTGTCTCTGCTGAATTTGCCCCAAGTCCCAAAGAACCTAAAGCACCTTGATTAGAAACTTCAGCAGCAAGCTCTGGTGTTGACACACCAGCCATTGGGGAAAGAAAAATCGGATGCTTTATTTCTAGTAATTCTAAAATTGACATGATTTATATACTCTTTAGCTTTTCTATCACCATAACGTAAAAACAAAAAGCCCTGCAAATAATAATCAGTATTTAATTATTGAATACTAATCTTTTAAAATACCGAGTCACACAGAAATTAAATGCCAGTCACATGGAACAATGAGCCGACCCAACTCGAAAATGCCATGGCTAAAATGCCCCATAAGGTAATACGTAGACTACCTTTTAGCATTGATGTTCGAGCAAAATAACTGGATAACGCTCCCAATAATGCGAGTGAGACGATACCTGTAATTAAAACTGAGCGAGCGACCCATGAACTTGGGCTGAGTAAAATGGCAAGCATAGGAAGTACAGCACCACATGAAAAGGAAGCAGCAGAAGAGAGCGCTGCTTGAATCGGATTCGCAGCAGTATTTTCATGTATGCCAATTTCATCACGGGCATGTGCCCCAAGTGCATCATGTTCTGTGAGTTGTGTGGCAACTTCATGTGCCAATTCAGGTTTTAGACCTCTCGAAATATAAATTTCAGTCAGTTCTTTCAATTCTGCATGCGGATTGTTTTCAAGTTCAGTTGCTTCAAATTTTAAGTCTGATTTTTCAATATCTTCTTGAGATTTTACCGAAATATACTCTCCAGCCGCCATCGAGGTTGCACCTGAGATCAGTCCAGCAATACAGGTGACCAAGAGTGTTTGCGAACTCGCACCACTGGCTGCCATCCCCATAATTAAACTTGTGACAGAAATAATGCCATCATTTGCGCCAAGCACGGCAGCACGCAGCCATCCTGAGGGTTGTATGACATGAAGTTCTTGATGGTATGACAAAGACATAATGGCTCTCTTTTTATATATGTAAACGTAATTATAGGGGCAAATAGATGAATCATTTTTATTTTAACGAATTCTTTTCTGATTAACTTAACACCATATTAATCTGGTTTTTGATTGTTTTATGTTGTTGGTTTGATGAACTGTTTATTTGTGCGATTAAAAAATGATTACTCAGCAAATTTATAGCCTTGGTGAAGGCTATAAATATGATTTGAAAGCTTCGATCGCGCGTGCTCGGCTAGTTTTAAGATCAACAATTGGTTTCGGATAATTGAGATTTTTTGATACATCTTTTGCATAAGGTTCATGTATGATTTGTGCATCCAAATGCGCGAGTTCTGGTACCCAACGTCGAATATAAACGCCATTTTCATCGAACTTTTGTGATTGGCTAATTGGATTAAAAATTCGGAAATAGGGAGCTGCATCAGTTCCTGTGGATGCACACCATTGCCAACCACCATTATTTGCAGCTAGATCGCCATCAATCAGGTTTTGCATGAACCATTGTTCACCTTTGCGCCAATCAATTAATAGATTTTTAGTTAGGAACATGGCGCAAATCATGCGAACTCGGTTGTGCATCCAACCCGTGGAAAGAAGTTGACGCATACCCGCATCAACAATTGGAATACCTGTTTGTCCTCGTTTCCATTTTTCAAAACCATCGCTATCATCGCGCCAATTGATATTTTGGGTTGCTGCTTTGAAGGGTAAATGTTTGGAGACTTGTGGAAAATCAAACAAAATATGTTGATAAAATTCACGCCATAACAGTTCATCTAGCCACGTTTGTTGACCTTCAGATTGAATAACAAAATCCCCGTGCTGTTGTCGAAACAATGCTTGGATACATTGGCGAATGGAAAGTATGCCAATATTTAAATAGGTAGAAAGCTGGCTTGTGCCTGATATTGAAGGCAGATCACGAGATATTTTGTAGTCCGTTAGATTTTGATCGATGAAATGATCCAATAAATTATGTGCGTGTGACTCACCGACATTCCAAAGAGCAGTCATTGGTGGTTTTATTTTCTCTGCATATTCGACTTGTAATTGATGAATATCTGTTTGAGCTAAAGCAGATAAATCTAATTCAATCGGTTGTTGAATATTGGGCATCGGATAGCATTGAGGTAAAGCATGTTGTAAACGTTGGTAGCATGCTTTTTTAAATGCGCCAAAAACTTGGTAGGGCAGGTTCGATTGATTACGGATAGATGCAAAAGGAAACAGAGTTCGATCATGTAACAGCACGAGTTCTTTTTGATGCTGATTTAAAAGCTTTTGAACATTTGCATCACGTTGAAGTTCATGAACACCGACTTCAATATTCGCATAAATAGTTTGAAAACTAATATGTTTTAATAAGCGAATAAAGAATTGGGGAATATCGTTCCATAAAGGAATGGTTTGAACGATTAATGGGATATTCAGGCTATCCAGTTGTTTTTTTAGTTCTTGTAATTGACGCAGATAAAATTCAATTTTAATCGGCGCATCGTCATGGCGTTGCCATTGTTCAGGCGATAATAGAACGATTGCGATACATGCACCTGTTTGAGTCGCACGCCATAAAGCAGCATGATCATGGATTCTTAAATCTTGACGAAACCAAATCAATTGATAGACATGAGACATAAGCTAACAACCATTACATTTATTAGAAAGAAATTAAATATAATTATGATTTTATCTATGTCTATGTGAAGAAAAAGCAAAGCCGAAGCTTTGCTTTTTTATCTAATTCAAAAAATGAATTAGTGGTGGTGACCACCTGCACCGTGAACATGACCGTGATCTAATTCTTCTTGACTAGCATCACGGATTTCTACGATTTCAACTTCGAAAGTTAAGTCTTGACCAGCAAGAGGGAAGTTTGCATCAACAATAACGTTTTCGCCTTCAACTGCTTTAACAGTTACGATTTGAACGCCATCATCAGTTTGAGCTTGGAATTGCATACCCGCTTGGATATTGTCTACACCTTGGAACATTTGAGCTGGAACTTCTTGTACGAGGTCTGGGTTATATTCGCCGTAACCTTCAGCAGCTGGAACAGTTACAGTAAATTTTTCGCCTACTGTTTTACCAAGAAGTGCATTTTCTAAACCAGGAATGATGTTGCCCGCGCCGTGCAAATATGCAAGTGGTTCACCTTGAGATTGATCAAGTGTTTCACCCTCAGCGTTTGTTAAAGTGTAGTGGAATGAAACCACGTGGTTATTTGCAATAGCAGTCATGTTGTTTGATCCATTCAATCAATTTAGGTGTACATCATAAAGTGAAAAATAGATTTTGTTGACTATTTTCCACTTTTTGAAACTATTTCGTTATAAATGGGAACGAAATAGAAAATTTCAACTCAATAAAGTTTAATTTTTGGACGTACACGACGTGTCAGAAAATCTTTCATGGTCAGCATTCCTGCTTGGGTATAACCATGAATATTGGCTTGATGTAATCGATACAAAGACACATACATTGTTTTGGCAATAAAACCTTGTACGCTTACATCACCGAGTAATTCTCCAACAGCCTGATTACGGCTTAATGAAACCAAAGAGCCTTTATCACTGAAATTAAACATAGGTTGAGGTGAACCAGATAAACGAGCGGCCATGGCATCTACCAAGAATGTCGCTTGTTGGCTTGCGACCTGTGCACGTGGTCCTAATGGAGGTTGACGTGCATCAAGCTGACAATTTGCACAATCTCCAAAGGCAAATACATTTGGATCTGAATACGTTTGTAATGTCGCATAGACCATTAAACGATTAATTTTATCACGTTTAAAATCTGTAAATGATTCTAAAACTTTGGGCGCTTTGACACCTGCCGCCCATACGGTAATGTCTGAATGCAAAACATGACCGTTGCTAAAATAGACATTTGATTTATCGACTTTTTGCACTTGATGTTGCGTCAGAATGTCGATGCCCATTTTTTGTAATTGTTTCGCGCTATGTGCAGCTGTTTTTTCATTGAGCGCAGGCAAGATACGATCTGAGGCTTCGATCAAAGTAATTTTAACTTGTTTCGGATTAATTCTCTTTAACCCATAACGATAAAAATTCTTCGTGGTTTCAATCAGTTCAGCTGCTAATTCTACACCTGTTGCACCCGCACCCACGATACCAATATTCAAGGCACGTTCAGTTGCTTGGTTTTGCGCTTCAATATAAAGATGGAATAAGTCCTGTTGGAAAATATCGGCTTGTTTACGACTATCTAAGAAATGACAATTTTCACGTACACCTTCAGTTCCGAAGTCATTTGAAACTGAACCAACAGCTAATATCAATGTATCGTAGCTGACACTCTGAATAACAGGAGTATGTTCTTTAGAAAGTTGAGGAGGCGAAATCGTAATTTGCTTTTGATCTTTATTTGCGTTGATTAAGGTTCCGAGGGTGAACTCAAAATCATGTTTTTCTGCGTGAGCAAAATAATTGGTTTGTTCTTCGTGAGGATTTAGCGAGCCAGCGGCAATTTCGTGTAGGAGAGGCTTCCATATATGCGTGAGATTTTGGTCGATTAGGGTAATTTTGGCTTTCTTTTTCCTGCCAAAACGTTCACCTAATTGTGTCGCAAGCTCTAAACCACCTGCGCCACCACCCACAATCACGATATGATGTAAGGTTTTGCTCATGATTAACCTAATTATTTTTGTGAAAGGATGGTTGGATTATGCCATCCTTTTTTCAACATTGTATGGTTAATCTTGATAAAAATAGTAGGTTTTTTATCCTTGATTTAAAGGATAAATTTTGGCAGCTTTGACATCATTTGTTGAAAAAAACGAGAATAAGTTTGCAAACCAAATCATAATTTTTTGAAAAATATTCGCTTCCTCAATTTCCACGTTATTTTCAATTTGTAGGCTACGAATTAACTGATTATTTTGATAAACCGTCACTGTGGCCAAATTCATGACTTGCGTCAATGGTGCTGTTAAATGCTGTTCATTGAGTTTGATATTGACGTGTGTTTTTGTCGTTTCAAGTGGTTCAATGGTTTTGATTTGCTGGTTTGTATCAAGCAAATGTATACGTTGTGTGAGTAAATCAAAACTATTTAAATCAATTGGTGTCGCTTGATCGTATAAAGATGTTGTTACGATAGTGGGTTGTTGAGTTTCAACTTTGAAAATTTTTAAAGTTGATTTGATGACAGGAAGTTCAGCAATTAGCTTTTGTTTTGGAATCACTTCTTCATCGCGTGTGTATGTATACGCTAAATTCATTAATTTATGCGCGACTTCAGCCCGTTTTACCGCACTTGGTGTTCCAAGTACCACTACAATCAAACGACGCTTATCGACATGTGGATTTAGAGTAGGGCGCTCAGCGGTTAAAGCCAAGTTGTAACCTGCCGCCTTGGTATAACCTGTTTTTAAACCATCTGCTGTTGGATCCATTTTTAATGCAAGATTTGTTGCACGGTGGAAACGTTGGTTATAGCTAAAACTTGGCATTTTTGAATAATGTAAATATTCAGGTGTCTCTTTTACGATCGCTTTTGCTAATAGACTTAAATCTGCTGAAGTTGAGTAATGATCTGTCATGGTGATACCCGCAGGATTACTAAAATGGGTATCTTTCATCCCTAAGGCTTGGGCTTCTTTATTCATTCGCGCAACGAACTGTGGAACACCACCTGAAATTTTTTCAGCAAGCGTAACTGCTGCATCATTGGCAGACATGACAATCAGTCCTGCTAAAAGTTGATCAACAGAAATTTGTTCACCAGCTTTTAAATACATTTGGGATTCATCCCACATGACAGTGCTCACCACAGGTGTTGCGGTTAATACCTCTTCCTTACGTAATTTACCAGCTTCGATTTCTTTCAAAGCAATATAAGCCACCATCATTTTGGTGAGCGATGCAGGCGAACGTTGAACATGACTATTATGTTCAGCAATGATTTGACCTGATTGAGCATCTACGATCGACCAAGCTTGCGCTTCAACCGTTTCAGGAGCGATATTGAGTAAATTGGCATGTACTAAATTGGCACATAACAGACTAAACAACGTAAAGAGCGAGAGGAGAAATTTCAAGAGAACACCTAGTGCAGCCGATCCAATGGCATGGAAAGCGAAAAAAAGCATGCTATGACTTTTTTGTTGCAGAATCCAGCAACTTTTGCCAACAATTAAGACATCTACGCATGACTTTGTAAAAAAATGCTAAGCTGTGTGAAACTGTTCCTATTTTTATGATCTAAAACTATGTTGCACTATCAAATTGAGTTTGACGATTATCGCCAACATCTTATTCATGTCACACTTCGTTTCCTTGCTAATCCGAACCAAGAACTTTGGTTACCGACATGGATTCCTGGCAGTTATTTGATTCGAGAGTTTTCAAAACATATTGAATCAGTAAAAGCATCTGATGAAGCAGGGCGGTTACTTAGTATTAAGAAAACGGAAAAGAACCGTTGGCAATTATTCAATACAGATCATGAATTGATTACGGTTGAATATGATGTCTACGCTTATGATTTGTCGGTACGAGGCGCATATGTTGATCAAACTCGCCTATATGTAAACCCTGCTTGTGTTTGTTTAGGTTTAATCGATCAAGAACAATCACCATGTGAAGTTGAAATTTTCTTACCGCATGAATTAAAACATTTTCAAATTGCAACAGGTTTAACTGCTAAGAGTTTGGTGAAAGGACGCTATACTTTAAAGGCAGATAACTACGATCAGTTGATTGATAGTCCATTTGAGTTGGCAGAGCAAAGCCGTTTTAGCTTTGAAGCAAATGGTATTCCGCATGAGTTTGTGATTTCAGGTAAACACAATACAAATCTAGAGCGGTTAAAAACTGATATTCAGCAAATCTGTCAGACTGAAATTAAGATGTTCGGTTCTGCACCGTTTCAAAACTATACCTTTATGACTATGGCAACGGGCAATAGTTATGGTGGTTTAGAGCACTGTAATAGCACAAGCTTAATTACACCTCGTGATGATTTGCCTAAAGCAAATGAACCAGAAGAACCATCAAAAGACTATCAGCGCTTTTTGGGTTTGTGTAGCCATGAGTATTTCCATTCATGGTTAGTTAAATTTATTCGTCCAGAGAATTTCGCAAATTACGATCTACACAAAGAGTCATACACCAGTTTGTTGTGGATCTTTGAAGGATTTACTTCGTATTACGATGATTTAATTTTGTTGCGTAGTGGCGTCATTTCACAAAAGTCTTATCTTGATTTATTAAAAGCTCAAATTGACCGTTATCTACAGAATCCTGGACGTTTTATTCAATCTGTTTCTGAGTCAAGTTTTGATGCATGGATTAAATTCTATCGTCAGGATGAAAACTCAAATAATGCAGGAACGAGTTACTACAACAAAGGTAGTCTAGTCGCATTGTGTTTAGATTTGGGTTTACGTTTACGTGGTTCAAATCTTGATGCACTTATGCGTCGTTTGTATGAAAACACTCAAAATGGCATACAAGTTAATGATCGCACGATTTTTGAGTTATGTAATGAATTGACTGGCGATAATTGGATTGAACAGATTAATCATTTGATCAATACCACTGATGAATTACCACTAGATCAACTTTTACCTGAGTTTGGTTTGAGCTATACGCTTAAAAATGACAAAGCATTACCATTCGGCTTAAAAGTTACTGACAAAGCTGAAGGTGTTGTTATTCAAAATGTTCGTCGAGAAAGTTCTGCAGCAAAAGCAGGCTTATCTGCAAATGATGTGATCATTGCAATCGATGGCTTAAAAGCTTCCGAAAAACTACTATCTAAGTATGCTAAACAGCCAGGGACATATAATGCATACGCATTTCGTAGAGATGAGTTATTGCAATTTGAACTCATAGCAGGGGAAAACACCTTAGCGACTGTTGAACTCAATATTGAAGATCAAAACAAACTGGATGCATGGCTAAAACTTTAGTCTTATCCAAGCTTTCAAAGAAACACCGCTCAAGATGACAGTCTTGAGCGGTGTTTGTTTTTGTTTCTATTAAATTATTGAAATAAATAATAATTTGTAAATTCATTTCAAATTCTAAAATAACGAAGAGTATATGTTTTGTAGTATTTCTTAAAGAAATGTCGTTATCACAGGATATGACATTGACTGGCTTAGTGTGAATCCTGATAATCTCATGTTTTATTTAAGCTAACCGGTTCGCAGGGCTAAATGCCTAAGCTCACAACTACTATTTCGTAGCGAAATGTCGTTATCACAGGATATTGCGTTGACTGAGATGCGATCAAGACTGATACTCTCAGGCCTAAATCAAGCAAACCGGTTCGCAGAGGCTGGGCCAAAAGCTCGCTTCTAAAAACTCAATTTAACACAAGGGGCTATATATGGCTGGTGGAAAGTCAAAAATCATTTATACACTGACTGATGAGGCGCCGTTATTGGCGACCTACTCGCTACTGCCGATCATTGAGACCTTTACTAAGCCAGCTGGCATAGAAATTGTCAAGAGTGACATTTCTGTTGCAGCGCGTGTGCTTGCAGAATTTTCGGACTACTTAAGTGATGAGCAGAAGGTGGCTAACAACCTTGCAGAGCTTGGTCGCCTTACTCAAGATCCAGATACGAATATCATCAAACTGCCGAATATCAGTGCGTCTGTTGCTCAATTGACAGCATGTATCAAAGAGTTACAGTCCAAAGGATATGCAATTCCTGATTATCCAGAAAACCCTACTACGGATGAAGAGAAAGAAATCAAGACTCGTTACGGTAAATGTCTTGGTTCTGCTGTAAACCCTGTATTGCGTGAAGGTAACTCAGATCGTCGTGCGCCTGCTGCTGTTAAAAACTATGCGAAGAAGCATCCACATTCGATGACTGAATGGAAACAGTGGTCTCAAACCCACGTATCACACATGGAAGAAGGTGACTTCTATCATGGTGAAAAATCAATGACGCTTGATCGTGCACGTAACGTGAAGATGGAATTGATTACTAAGCGTGGTGAAACGATTGTTCTGAAACCGAAAGTAGCACTTCAAGATGGCGAAGTAATTGATTCAATGTTCATGAGCAAAAAAGCATTGTGTGACTTCTATGAGAAGCAACTCGATGATTGCCGTGAAGCAGGTATTTTATTCTCGTTACACGTAAAAGCCACAATGATGAAAGTTTCACACCCGATCGTTTTTGGTCACTGTGTGAAAATTTACTACAAAGAAGCATTTGAGAAACACGGTAAGTTATTTGATCAGTTAGGTATTAACGTCAATAACGGTATGGCTGGTCTTTATGAAAAGATCGCTACTTTACCAACCTCACTTCGTGAAGAAATCATTGAAGATTTACATGCTTGCCAAGAACATCGCCCTGCATTAGCAATGGTTGACTCAGCAAAAGGCATCGACAACTTCCATTCACCAAACGATGTAATTGTAGATGCTTCAATGCCTGCAATGATTCGTGGTGGCGGTAAAATGTGGGGTGCAGATGGTAAACCTTACGATTGTAAAGCGGTAATGCCAGAATCGACCTTCGCACGTATCTACCAAGAAATGATCAATTTCTGTAAGTGGAATGGTAATTTTGATCCGAAAACGATGGGTACTGTACCTAACGTTGGTTTGATGGCTCAAAAAGCAGAAGAATACGGTTCACACGATAAAACATTTGAAATTCCTGAAGCTGGTATTGCGAACATTACAGATTTAGACACGGGTGAAGTACTGATGTCTCAAAATGTAGAAGAAGGCGATATCTGGCGTATGTGTCAGGTGAAAGATGCACCGATTCGCGATTGGGTAAAACTTGCAGTAAGTCGTGCGCGTAACTCTGGTATGCCTGCAATTTTCTGGCTTGACCCATATCGTCCACACGAAAATGAGTTGATCAAGAAAGTTGAGAAGTACTTAAAAGAGCATGACACTGAAGGTTTAGACATTCAGATCATGTCACAAGTACGTGCAATGCGTTATACGCTTGAACGTGTAGCTCGTGGTTTAGATACTATTTCTGTAACTGGTAACATTTTACGTGACTATTTAACTGACTTGTTCCCAATCATGGAGTTGGGTACTTCAGCGAAAATGTTATCTATCGTTCCGTTAATGGCGGGCGGTGGCATGTATGAAACAGGTGCAGGTGGTTCAGCGCCGAAGCATGTTCAGCAGTTAGTTGAAGAAAACCACTTACGTTGGGATTCGCTTGGTGAGTTCCTTGCGCTTGCAGTATCTTTAGAAGAGCTTGGTCTTAAAGAAGATAATGCACGTGCGAAGTTACTTGCAGAAACTCTTGATCAAGCAACGGGTAAATTGCTCGATAACGATAAGTCTCCATCTCGTCGTACGGGTGAGCTAGATAACCGCGGTAGCCACTTCTATTTAGCAATGTATTGGGCTGAAGCGCTTGCTGCTCAAAACGAAGATGCTGAATTGAAAGCGAAGTTTGCTCCTCTTGCAAAAGCCTTGGTTGAAAATGAACAAAAAATTCTTGCTGAATTAAGTGAAGTACAGGGTAAAGCAGCTGATATTGGTGGTTACTACGCTGTGGATCCAGTAAAAGTAAATGCAGTAATGCGTCCAAGTTCAACGCTTAATGCTACGCTTGAAATGATTTAAGTTTTAATGCAGAACTAACAAACCTGTTGGTAATGTAAAAATACCGATGCGAAAGCATCGGTTTTTTTATTTATAATATTAAATGGTTGAATTAAAGTAGACCCAAATACCAAGGAAATTAATTTAATAGGATATGATGTTGTAAAGATGAAAAATTCAAACACTAATTAAAATTATAGAAGATTGTTTTTGATGAAAATAATGGTTAAAAGTAAGAGCTGGAACGAAATTTTAATAAGTTGTACTTTGCTTGTCATTACTTATGGTATTTTGGCAATGCAAATTGGTACTTATAATGAAAAATTTAATTACAAATGGACTGAGAAATTTATTCATGAAGATTCTTCATTTAAAATATATAGTTCTTATAAAGTAAAAAGGAAAAACTTTTTTAAGACTTATTACCTAAAAATATATAAAGGAGATCAACTTTTTTATACAGATGAATGTGCCTTATCTTTAGAGAACTATTGTAAATCTATACTTGAAAGTGGAGGCCTACCGATTCAAAACTTAAAATATAAGGAAGGTATAGGGAGATCTAATCAAGATGTTATTTATTATGTTCAGTCTTTTGAGATAATAAATAATGGGGAAAATAAAAAAATTGATTATTCTTTGGTAGACACTAATCCTAAAAAGGGAAATAATATTTTTTTTATAATCATTGCTCTTCTATTATGTTTGGCTGCACATATTTGGATTTTAAGGAAATGGTTTTTAACGAGGAAAAAGGATTTTAGTGAAGTGAATCAATTGGAATATTGGATAGTTAAAATTGGATTGCCATTAAGTATGGTTGTGGCTTTTATCTTATTTTTTAATGAGTTTCATTCTATTTGAGATTTAAACATAAGATTTGGAAAAATAAATATGTTATTAAGGAGCTATTTTATAGCTCCTTAATACTTTAAAAGATATCAACGACCATTACGGTTGCGCCCACGAGGTGCTTTAGTATTTGGACGAGTTGTACCATTGGTCTTACGACGTGGTTTCTCACTTTCATCCATTTGCCAAATACGCTTTGTACCTGACTTTTTCTTGTTCGGATCTTTTTTATCACCTTCTTTCTTCTTCTGGTGCATGGGTTTACCGCCCGTGCCGCCTGGTTTTTTCACATATGAGCGAGAACGATACGGTTGATCTTCAGGTAAATCTTTAAAATCAGGATAAAGCAAAGGCTCGATTTCAGTTTGCTCACCTGGTTGTAAACCTAAACGAACCAAATCAATTGCACCAATTTTAGTACGAATTAAGCGTAAAGTTGGAAAGCCAACCGCCGCTGTCATACGACGCACTTGGCGATTACGACCTTCACAAATTTGTAGCTCAATCCAACTTGTTGGGATGTTAGCGCGATAACGTACAGGTGGATCTCGATCCCATAACCATTCTGGTGCATGTACTTTAATTGCGTTAGCAGGTAACGTCATGCCATCAGCGAGTTCAACGCCTTTACGCAATTGTTCTAAAGCCTCCTCAGTTACATCACCATCGACTTGAGCAAGGTAGGTTTTAAATTTTTTATTTGCAGGATTCGTAATGTATTGATTCAGACCACCATGATCGGTAAGGAACATAAGTCCTTCTGAATCAAGATCAAGTCTGCCTGCCAGACGTAAATCTGGATCATGAATAAAGTGAGAAAGTGTAAGGTGAGCTTCATCCTCACGGAACTGTGACAAAACGTCGAAAGGTTTGTTGAATACAACTATTTTCATATGAGTATACTGCTTTGGCTATGGGCGGCATCATAACAATAAAGGTTTCTATTTAATGGGAAAATGTTGTTATTTCCCGTATAAATCTCAAAAAAACCTGTTTTGGACTAAACTGTTTCATGCAATAAAAACGAAAGTATGCCATAGAAGGCATAGTGATAATCGCTAAATACATGAGGGAGAACCTGCAAAATGGGTTATCAGAAGATCGTGGTTCCTGCTGATGGTGACAAAATCACAGTAAACGCAGACCTGTCACTGAATGTTCCAAATCATCCAATCATCCCTTTTATTGAAGGTGATGGTATTGGTGTGGATATTACACCAGCTATGAAAGCAGTAGTAGATGCTGCGGTGTTAAAAGCTTACGGTGGCAAACGTTCGATCGAATGGATGGAAGTCTATTGCGGTGAAAAAGCAGATAAAATTTATGGCACTTATATGCCTGAAGAAACCTTCGAAGCTCTACGAGAATTTATTGTTTCAATCAAAGGGCCTTTAACCACACCTGTGGGTGGTGGTATTCGTTCACTGAACGTTGCGTTGCGTCAAGAACTTGATTTATATGTTTGTGTGCGACCAGTACGTTGGTTTGAGGGTGTTCCTTCACCTGTTCAACATCCTGAACTCACGGATATGGTGATTTTCCGCGAAAACTCAGAAGATATTTATGCAGGGATTGAGTGGAAAGCAGATTCAGAGGAAGCTAAAAAAGTTATTAAATTTCTAAAAGAAGAAATGGGTGTAACAAAAATCCGTTTTGACGAAGGCTGTGGAATTGGGATCAAACCTGTTTCTAAAGAAGGGACACAACGTTTAGTACGTAAAGCCATTCAGTTTGCGATAGATAATGATAAACCTTCCGTGACGTTGGTCCACAAAGGTAACATTATGAAATACACCGAAGGTGCATTCAAAGAGTGGGGCTATGAACTTGCAATAGAGCGCTTTGGTGGTGAACTACTTGATGGTGGGCCGTGGGTTAAAATCAAGAACCCTAAAAATGGTAAAGACATTATTATTAAAGATGTGATTGCTGATGCCTTTTTACAGCAAATTTTAATGCGTCCAGCGGACTATTCTGTTATTGCGACACTTAATTTAAATGGTGACTATATTTCTGATGCGTTGGCAGCAGAAGTAGGGGGAATTGGCATTGCACCGGGCGCTAATATTGGTGGTGCGATAGCAGTTTACGAGGCAACACACGGAACAGCACCAAAGTATGCGGGGCAGGATAAGGTTAATCCTGGTTCAATTATTCTTTCTGCTGAAATGATGTTACGTGATATGGGGTGGGGCGAAGCTGCTGATTTGATTATCAAAGGTGTTTCTGGTGCAATTGAAGCGAAAACAGTAACGTATGACTTTGAACGATTAATGCCGAATGCAACCCTATTGCGCTGTTCTGAATTTGGTCAAGCCATTATTCATCATATGGAAGATTAAACAAAGCTGAGCTAAAGAGAAGGGTGTTTAACTAACGCCCTTTTTTGTCGGCATTTTTTAGTTCTATTGTATTGTTTGTTAATATCGTCTTTTCATTGTGCATTTCACATGATTTTTAAACGTATAAATATGCACTGTATCGTAAATTTAGATAAATCTGTATCTATGTTTTATTGGCTAAAAGTTCAAAATAGTTGAAAAATATTTAGAGTCTGTTGCTATGAAAATGTATCAAGTTGATGCTTTTACCCAAGTATTATTTAAAGGCAATCCAGCAGCAGTCATTGTCTTAGATGAATGGTTGGATGAGTATCTCATGCAAAATATCGCATTAGAGAATAATCTTTCTGAAACGGCTTTTGTTAAAAAGATTGATGAGACAAATTATGAAATTCGTTGGTTTTCGCCAACGGATGAGGTCGCTTTTTGTGGACATGCGACACTGGCAAGTGCATTCGTATTATTTAAAGATTTTACAAGATTAAAAACCATTCAATTTCATGTGCGTGAGTTGGGAATTTTTATCGTTAGTCAAGCAGCAGACGGCAAGATTAAAATGAATTTCCCTATTCGAAAAGCTGAACTTGTATCTGAATATCCTCAGGAACTTCGAGATGGTTTAACCAAGCCATTTAAAGCGGTTTATCTGAATGGTCAGGCGTATATTGTTGAATATGAAACAGTCGCTGATGTATTAAACGAGCAGCCTGATTTTGAAAAATTAAAACAATTAGGCGCATTACGTACCGCAATTACTGCATCTCAACCTGATGTTGCTATTACAGCGAGAGGCGAAGGTCAGTTTGATTGTGTATCTCGCTATTTCGCCCCTGCGATTGGGATTAATGAAGATCCTGTTACGGGTTCGATTCATACTGCAATTGCGCCCTTATGGTCTGAAAAACTTGATCAAACTCAGCTTATCGCATATCAGGCATCAGTTCGAGGTGGGATTTTAGAGTGTGTGATTGAGTCTGAGGATCGTATTGAAATTTCAGGTTATGCAAAACTGTATATGCAGGCTGAACTGACGATCTAAATTTTAACTAAACCGCTATAAAAACATAGAAAAAAGCTGTTTAAATACACAGCTTTTTTCAAAACATAACTATTAAAAATTTAAACCATTATCTAGTATAGCTTGTTGTTTTTATTTAAATCACCAAAAAAACTCGGATAATCTATGTTAATGCGGTTTAAGCAGCTTACTCTCTCACTTTGTTTGATCGGGTTGAGTGCAACGTCTTGGTCTCAGACAGTACTCGTAAAAAGTGAAAAAAATATTGAAGAATACAAATTAGATAATGGTTTCAGAGTTATCCTTGCACCAAATGATAAAGAAAATAAAGTCTATGTAAATACCGTGTATTTAACAGGCTCTCTTAACGATCCTAAAGGGAAAAGTGGTCTTGCTCATTTGCTTGAACATTTGGCATTTAAAGGCACACAAAATGTCAAAGGTGAGGAGTTTCAGCGTCGTTTGGATCAATTCACTTTAATGACCAATGCCAGTACCGATTATTATTCAACTAAATATTTAAATATTGTTCGTCCTGAAAAAAATGCACTGAATGAAATTCTATACCTTGAGTCTGAGCGTATGGATAAATTAGTGCTACAAGAAAAATTTGTTCCATCTGAAATCGAAATCGTAAAACGTGAACGTGAAATTCGTATGGATCAACCGTTTGCAGTATTGATGGATCAGATGTGGAAAGCGGCTTATGGCAATCAATATTTAGGTCGATTGCCGATTGGTGATTTGCCTGAATTAAAGTCTATAAAAATGAATGAACTAAATCAGTTTTATAGAACATGGTATGCACCAAATAATGCTGTGATGGTCATTTCTGGAAAATTTGATAAATCAGAAGTATTAAGTAAAATTGATCAATATTTTAGTCCGATTCCTGCACGTACTGTGCCTGCACCTGTTCAAGTTCCAGTCTTAGATTCTAGTAAGATTGAGCAGCGAAAATTCACGGTGCAAAAGGGTAGTGATCTTGCTAAATTCCACATTTATATGAATGGAAAAAATACGCAACTACAACCAGCATTAGCACTTGCACCAGCACTTTATACCATGCAGCCTAGTGGTACTTTGTATAAGAGCATGGTAGAAACAGGAGTGAGTACAGCTGTTCAATCAACGACATGGTTAGACCAAGATTTTAATATGGTCTTTATGGGTGCGGTGTATGCGCCGAATCATGATGCAAAGAAAGTTGATGATGCGTTGATTGATGGTGTTGAGAATAGTCAATCATTTACCGACGCAGAATTACAACGTATCAAAACTATTACTCAAAATACCGCTGATACGATTGCAAATGATGCCGTTGCTTTGGGTTCTCGCCTTAGTGATTATGCAGTGTCTTCACACGGACAATGGGATCAGTACTTCAAAGATTTACAAGCCATTCAAGATTTAAAATTAAATGATGCCAATCAAACATTAAAACAGTTTTTAGTATCATCGCATCGTATTTCGGGAGATATTCTACCTACGCCTGAAGATCAAAAGAAAGCGATGACACTCAAGACACAAGATAAACCTAAAACCTTAGATCAAAGTGCCGAAAAACCTGAACCTTTGAAAGATGTTGCTATTTATCAACAAGAAGTCACTCAATTTGTCGCACAGTCTGCGCAGCAATTGCAAAAAAATGAGCAAAAAATTCAACGTGGTGAATTAAAGAATGGTATTCGCTATGCTTTATTCCCAACCACGACACGTGATGACAAAACCTATGCCACGATTAGCTTAGATTTTGGTACAGAAAAATCACTGTTTGGTAAAGGAGTGACCTTAGATTTAACCAGTTATTTGATGTTACGTGGTTCTGAAAAGCATACACTGCAAGAAATTACAGATAAAGCGATTGCAGCAAGTGGTGGAGCATCTATCACTTCAAATGGTAATGGTTTAACAATTGGGATTCAGGCAAAAAAAGATAAGTTTGAAGATTTTTTAAACTTTATTGTCGATGTGATGAAGCAACCTAAATTTGCACAATCGGAATTTGATTTAGCAAAAAATCAGAGTTTATCTGCATTAGATCGACCTTATACTGAACCTGCTGTAGTCGCATCTATGACTTTGGCAAGATTACTCGAAACCTATCAACCAGGTGATTTGCGTTATCACTTTGAACCAGAGTTTGCGAAGCAGCAGTTAAATGCGGCTACGCAAGCACAGGTGAAGCAATTCTATGATCAATTCTTTGTGACAGATCATGGTCAAATTGCTGTGACAGGTGATTTCGATCCGAAAAAAATGCAAAGCATGCTACAGAAAGCATTTGGACAGTGGAAAACGAAACAGCCGTACCAAAAAATTACTTCTCCTTATGTTGCTTTCAAAGCTGAAAAAGTCCATGCACTCTCCGAGCAACGTGAGTTTGGCAGCTATCAAAGTATCCTGACGATTCCAGTAGGTGCTTATCATCAAGATGCTCCCGCACTCATTATCCTGAGTCATATTATGGGTAACTCGCAATTGTCTTCTCGCTTGGCGCAGGAATTACGTGAGAAAAATGCGCTTGTTTATGGATTTGGAAGTAATCTTGATCTAGATTCTGATACAGATAGTGGATCAATTAGTATTACTGCGAATTATACAGCTGGTCGTTCTGATCAGGTCTCTCAATCTGTTCATAAAGTATTAACTGATTTGCTAAGCAAAGGTGTGACTGAACAAGAGGTTGAAGCAGCTAAAGCCGATATTATGAAGAAGCGTGTGACTTCATTAGAAGATGAACGAAATATTCATAGTATGCTTACGGGTCAATTAGAGCGAAATAAGACCTTGATGGATCGTGCTGAACGAGATCAAGCACTTGCAAAGTTGAGTAAGGCAGATGTAGATGCTGTAATTAAAAAATACATCAAATTGGATCAGTTTGTGGAAGTGATGGCTGACCAATATGGTAAAGCCCAAGACTTAAAATAACAGACCAAAAGAAAGCCACCATTAGGTGGCTTTCTTTTTACGTTTAGATTATTCGTGATCGTGTTTATGCGTATGAAAATCTTCATTTTTACGGAAGCGTAAGTAATTTTCAAACTGCTCACAATATTCGTCAAAGTTGTCTTCAAGCATCATTTGAAACTGTTGCAATAAATAAGACATCACCTGTTCTTTGGCACCACGCATTTCATTGCCATCTTTAAAATTATTTGCTGCAACCCACGTATTAAAGCGAGCTGTTGCAAATAACATGGCAGCGCTGACTTGTCCACGTAACTCTTCTGGTTTGGGTTGCTGTCCTTTTGGTGGGCGACAAAACTCATTGGCTTGTTTGATAAATTCATCTGCTCGCTCAAAAAATATCGCATTTAAAGCTTCTTCTTCTGTCACATCAGTGGCATTAATTTTTTGAGACATGATTTTTCCCAACAACAAATAAGACACGATATTATAGACAAAGCCTTGCGGAAACTAAACCTTTGGCTTAATCTAAAATAGCCTAAGTAATTAGAATAATCACTATGCAAGATGCGATTGCAATTCAAAGCCTTAAAACGGATATCGCTTTACTACGTCAACATATTCATCCACCCCAATATTTAGAGCATGTAGAGGGCTTGCCGATTTATTATGGCCTGAAACATGAAGTGGATGAATATTATCAACAATGGCAGCCTTTGATCGAAAGGGCACAACAGCTTTGCCAGCCCTTTATGCAGGATGAAGTGGTGGATGCAATTCATTTACCGAGCCATCTAAATTTGCCACTGTTTTTCTTTCATGTAGATCGTATTCGAATTAATAAAACACGGGCTAAAGAATCTAAGACTTTTCGTGGCGTAGCGGCTTTGCTCGAAAAATGTGGAAAATTTGAGACCGATCAGATTTTTGCGATGCAGGAGTGGCTGGGGAGTGATGATACTGCGGCTTTGGTGGCACATCGTGAGTTTATTGATTTACGAACTTATGTCTTTCAACATGGACAAAGTGAATATACGCGTACCCGTTTTTATATGAATGGCGTGATTTTAAGTGTTGAGCCGCATTTTAAATTGGTAGATGCGCGAGATAAGCCGCGTAAGCCGCGTAATGATAGCTATAGTGATCCGATTGCTGATAATGGGACATGGAAGATTTTTGGGAAATATCGATAGAATTTGATAATTTCTCATCAAGTCAAGCTTTTCATCCCCCTCTTTTTCAAAGAGGGGTGAGTTGAAATTTATACTGATCAGTATGTGGGTTTGTGTAGAGATTGCTATTTCCAGAAAATATCTTGAGCCGATAAATCCTGTAACTTTTTATCTGCTTTCTTTGCGACATGAGGTTGTTGTGCTTTTACCCAACCGAGTGCAAATAAAAATTGTGGTTGTTCTGCTGCCTGTTGTTTAAAGACCTGTTCTGCCACAAAGAGATCATTATAAAAACCTAAATATTCCTGAATTGGCTCAAGTTTATTTAGAAATTGCTGAACCTCTTTTTCAGGATAAAGCCTAGAAATAAAATCGATGCAATAACGCAATTGCTTAATACGCTTACGAGTACGATGTTGTTTTTCAACTGTAAGTGTAGAAAACTGAGTCGCGTCAATTAAAATTTTATGAAAAAGCTTGCTCAAACTTTTAGCCACTTGTTTAGATAATTTTGATTTCGATTTATCACCACAATATATAAAACTAAATAATGATAAGAATAGCTGTGTTGTTTTAGCTCCGCTGAAAAGCTTGGCGATATTGGAATCTATTTCAGCACCAAGAGGAAATTCAAAATCACAGCTTTGTTTTATAAGCGGAATCACAGAGTCCTGAATTGCATCGTGATCACGTGATTGCCCCAAAGCCCTAAAAAGTTCTGCTAATTCATTTTCCCAAGTTGGATCAATCTGTGCTGACCAATTTGAAAAATGTTTTAAAGCAGAACGTAAGCGACGCAAGCCGACACGTGCTTGATGAATATGATCGGCTTCAGCGACACCATCGGCAATTGCGGCAGCATTCGGCAATATTTGGTTTAAGGTATTTTCGACGATCAGTTTAAGCGACTGTTCCGCGCTAAGTTCAGATGCTAAATTTAGCATTTTGGCTTTGGTTGCAGGAGAAACACGTTTGCCAACTGCGAGTAAATTACCTCGTTCCGCTTTGCTACGCACATCAAGCCATAATTGATATTTATCTACCCATGTCTTGGTAAAATCAATTAAGTCCTGTGCTGTACCTTGTTTGAGTTCAAATTCGACTTCACAAATTTTGGCTTGATCGGTTGGAGTACGAATTTCACCATCATCTAAGCAAACTTCAATCTGTGAATCTTGAAACTCAAACACATGGAAACTTCGTTGTACATTTGTTTGAAACTGTAATTCTAGCTTAGCAGGAGCATCACCTAAAATCTCACGTAGCACCGTTTGAACGGTTCGATTGTGCTGATAAAGTGATAAATCAAGTTCTGGTTCTTGTTCAGATTTACCCAGATAAATATCTTCTTCAATGCGCTGTAGATGATTTTTACTGGCGGCTTTAAAGGTTTGTACCCAATGCTCACCTTCTTGGCGTAAACGGATAGCGACATGGTTTTTGGCAAGTAAGCGGTCAGCGGTATCATAATATTTGGCTTGGAGCTGAATTTTTTGCGCTTTTTGCTTATTCAATATTTGTAAAACACTTTTTTTCTTAGATTCAGGAAGTTGAAATTTAAGCTCTATTTCCATGATGTTATGACTCCTGAGCGCAAAGAATGATAAATATAAAATGAGTATAACGGGTTGACCTCAAGAATGATTGATGTGTGCTTAAAAAACATGAGGGTTTAACTTGGTAAACTATACATACTCATTAGGAGTTTACCATGAGCAAGAAACAGAAGACTTACACCGCAGAATTTAAAGCTGAAGCCATAAAAGCCATTGAAGAGAACCAAGGTAATGTATCGGAATCCGCTAGACAACTTGGCATTTCAATGCAAACCCTTTCGAACTGGAATAACAAAGCAAAGGCTGGAACTTTAGCAGGTACAAAACAGCTGAAATGGAACATGAGTTTTTAAAAAAGGCAGCAGCGTACTTTGCCAAAGAAAGTCAGTGAGGTACGCCTATATGAAATCGCAAAGCCACTTATTTCCGATTATTTTAATGGCTCGATTACTTCGTGTATCCGTTTTTCGCTTTTATGATTGGCTAAAGCGAGGCATGAGTAAAAGATCAATTCAGCGAAATCAGCAGACAATTTTGGTCAAAATAGCCCATGAAGAAACCAAACAAAGCTATGGCTATGTTCGATTAACCAAGCATTTACAAGCGCAAGGGATCAAAATAAGTACGTATGCTGTGCGCCAAATAAAAAAATCAAATCAGTTGTATTGTAAGCGCCATAAGCGTTTCAAAAGAACCACGAACAGTGATCACAACCGTTCTATTTATGACAATTTACTCAAGCAACAGTTTTCAATGACGAAGCCTAATCTTGCGTGGTCGAGTGACATTACCTACATTTGGACGGCTGAGGGCTGGTTGTACTTGGCAGCTGTCAAAAATCTTTACACGAAACAGGTTGTTGGCTATAGCTTAAATGAGCGCATGACAGCCAAGCTTGTTTGTGATGCATTGAATATGGCTATTCGCAATCAGAAACCTACTAAAGATCTCATTGTACATTCAGACAGAGGCAGCCAATATTGCAGTAATGAATATCGAAACTTACTTGAGAAATTTGATTTTCAGGGTTCAATGAGCAAAAAAGGCGACTGCTTTGATAATGCACCGATAGAGAGTTTCTAGGGCATACTCAAAAATGAACTAGTCCATCATCGCAACTACAAAACAAGGAAAGAAGCCAAAGCGGATATTACAAAATATATAGAGTTATTTTATAACCAGCGAAGAATTCAAAAAGGCTTGGATTTTAAGACACCAAATTAAATGGCAGAAGACTTTTATCGGTTAGCTGCCTAGAATCTCCGAAGTGGAAGTCTCCTGCTAATTCAGCACACATTACTTTAGATGGGCTTTGTTGCATAAATAAATTTTATCCCCATACATGTTAGATGAATACAGAATCAAAAAGCCGATACAAAACAACGAACTGGTCTGAGTACAATCAGGCTTTACGTCAACGGGGTGCTTTCACCATTTGGTTTGATCCCCAAATGCAATGGTCTGCAACACCTACTGGAAAAAAAGGACGTCAACCTACCTACACTGATATAGCAATTCAATTTGCCCTGACGATACGAAACCTGTTCCAACTGGCTTTACGCCAAACACAAGGTTTCATTCAAAGCCTTTTTCAAATGGCTCACCTCGACTGGAATGTTCCAGACTTCTCAACATTGAGTCGGCGAGCAGATAAGCTCCAGCCACTTCTACATAAATCAGCAAAAAATCCACAGGAAGACTTGCATATTTTAGTTGATAGCACAGGGATCAAAGTTACAGGTGATGGGGAATGGGTGCGTAAAAAACATGGCGTAAACCAACATCGTCAATGGCTGAAATTACATCTTGCGACAGATGCAAACAGTGGAGAAATACAAGCGGTTGAAGTCACGACCTGCCAATATGGTGATGCTGAAATGCTCCAACCTCTTTTAGATCAAATTGATGAACCCATTGCATCTGTCAGGGCTGATGGTGCTTATGACACAGTGAATTGTTATGATGCGATTTTGAAACGGCAAGCAAATGTAATTATCCCTCCTCGTTCCAATGCTGCTTTATGGGCAGAAAATGAAATTGGTAAAGCAAGGAATCATGCAGTACAAGGCTGTTGGGACAAGGGTCAAAAGCAGTGGAAACGAGATATTGGTTATCATCGACGATCCCGAATAGAGACTAAAATGTTTGCCTTGAAACGACTTGGACAAGGTGTATCTAGTCGATGCTTTAATCGTCAGGTGGTTGACTTGCAAATAAGAGTCGATATTTTGAATAAATTTACTCAACTTGGTACAGCTAAAACGGTGGCTGTTGCATAAATATCTGAAGATTAGAACAACTCTACCTTTCGTCTATTTGTCCAACAAAGCCGATTTATACCTCATTTGGGGAATAGACAGCTCTTAAATTTTCTTTAATGCTAAAGAATGGCAATATAAGCAAGGAGATTGCTATGAAATATTCATTATTAAGTGTTTTAGTTGGAAGTTTATTATTGAGTGGTTGCGGTGGCGGGGAAGAAGAGAGCAAGTCATCAGTAATACAAGAACCGACAAAACCAATTGCTGGGTTAACAGCAAAAAGCTTTATTAGTACAGATAAGCAATCTGCATCTGTACAATTAGAAAGTAAAAATGGTTCAAAATTAGATTATTTGATAGATCAGACAGCGAATGGGAAGATGATTACCCAAGCGGTTACAACAGAAAAAAATGGAACGACAACCCGAACTTTATTTGATCCTTCTGGAAATATTGATCGGATTGTTGATGAAAAGACAGGCAACTTTATTCAATTTTATTGGCAATCAAATCGTTTAATTGTTACGAATCATGATAATAAAGGTGTATATCAAAGCGGCAGTGTGGTGAGTTATGATCAAAATGGTAAATTAGGGATAGCTCCTATTGTTGGAACGCCAAGTTTTACAGGACAAATTGTTGGACAAGTCCAAAGTTCGGACCCAGGTGCGTATACTTTAGTACCTAAAAATCAAATTGATGACTTAAAATTAATTACAGGTGATTTTCAGGCATTACCTGATGAGATGCAGGAAATTATCAAGGCTGATGCTTTAGTTCCTTCTGCAAAAGCGAAAGCAGTAAATAGTTTAGATACTGACAATGCATTTTCGTGGATTAATGAATCGTGGAAAAATAGTTTTGCTGAACAGACTCAACAAAATCGTAGAGGTCTATTGACAGGATTAGTTTTAGGTTCTGCCTGTGCTGGTTTTGTGCCTGGTTGTCAGGCTGTTGGTGTGGCTATTGCAGGAACAAGTGCTGCAATGTTAATAGGTGGTTTTACTGCACAGCAAGGTGGTCTAAGAGTCATTAATGATGTAAATACAGATGTTGGTTTGCCGCCTGTTGCTGAAGGCTTAAATTCCAAACTGAATCGTTTCCGTGATTCATTAATTAATGCTTGGCAACAGGGTACTAATCTGGTTGAGGCAACTAAGGGGGCAATACAAATAATTATTGATAAAGGCTTAGATAAATTGCCTACCTATACAGATGTATTGAGTACATCTTCCACTAGCGATGTTGCATTACAAAATGAGATAGATAAAGCAACATTGCCTACTGCACAATCTGTTCCTATCGTGAATACGCCAGTATCAGGGATTTTAGCAAATAATAGTGGTCAGACTTATTCTTTGGATGGAACAGTTGGGGTTACGGGGCAAATAAATGTAACAGGACAGCAAAATAATGGCAGCCAGCTTGTAACTTTACAGGGAAATTTAACGAATAATACAGTCACAGGTACATACAAGAATAATGGCGGAGATACAGGGACTATAAGTGGTCAGAATGACACATTAGGTCAATGTGCGACCCAACAACAATCTGGTGGTCAGGGGTCTTTCTCTTATGCTTATAATATGGGGGCTGGCAAGGGTGATGTTTCAGTTTCGTATTCTATGTATAGTATTCCAGACCGCATGGATGTCTTTACACTAAATAGTGATAAAAAAGTTCAAGTATTTACTACCGATGGCTTAGTATCGGGTAATGGTTCAGGAACTTTTCAGGTTGCACCATATACGACTGTTTTTATTAGTATGACAGCACCAAGAAGTGGAACAGTTTGGGATTTTGAACTAACGTGTCCAACTAGTAATAGTTAATTTGATATCTTAAAGATAGGGAGTTTTTTAGAAACTCTCTATCTTTAAAGTGGAGCATGATTTTAGAAATAAAGTTTATCATTTTGATCAATGTGCATCATTTATTACTGTACAAAGTATAAAGTAATTTTGCAGATCTTGCGCCATTAATCCCATTTTTATTAATGACAGTAATCTAATGAAAGAGGCTGAATACTTTGTATAAATATCATATGGCTTTGATGGGTATCTTATGGAGTATTGCTCAAATAAGCTTTGCACAGATAAGCCCCCAACCTCGTATTATTAACGGAAATATAGCATCTGAAGCACAAATTCCTTGGCAAGTTGCACTCATAACTAGTCCTTTAGACCCTTATCAATCCTACATTTGCTCAGGAAGCTTAGTTGCAGATCGTTGGGTGGTGACAGCAGCACATTGTATTGAACCACTCGAAAAACAAAACAGTGATTATTATATTTTGATTGGCGCACAAAATTTACAAAGTATTCAATTAGGACAAATTATTAAAGTTAAAAAGGGGCATATACATGAGAAATATAATAACCGTATTTATGATAACGATCTTGCACTATTAGAATTGGAAAGTGCTGTCGATTTTATAAAATGTGGTAAAAATTGCCAAACAATCGATATTATTAATCCAACTTTAGAAAAACAAAATGCATTGATTGCGAGTATGACGCAAATTGCAGGGTGGGGCGTATTAGAGGATTGTGACAATAGTCAATCTCTAGTTTGTCAACATTACGCAGGGCAAATGATGAGAAATCCTGCGCTGTATCCAACCACTTTAAGATATACCACGCTAAAATTAGCCAATTGTCTATCTTCATCATCATTATATAGCGCGCAACAAATCACTCAGAATATGCTTTGTGCAGAATCACCGATGCAAGACACTCTTACAGATGCTTGTTATGGTGATAGCGGTGCAGGTTTAACGATAAACAATTTAGAAAAGCCATATCTGCTTGGGATTGCAAGTTGGGGTGTCGGTTGTGCCAAGGTGGGTTATCCTAGTGTTTATACGCGAGTTACAAATTACTCTGATTGGATAAACAACTATCTGCATCCAAGTACTATTCCAGAACAAAAAACTAGCCAAACAAATCACTCAGGTGGTGGAAGTGTCGGTATTTTCATGATTTTATTATTCGTAATATTAGCAATTACACGTGGGCGCTTTATTAAAAGTGCGTAATATTTTTGCTTTATACTTTAATACATGAAATTGATGAGTTTGAACTATGCGCGGTCTTTATCTGATTACCAATGATGATCCAATCCAATTATTACTAGAAAAGCTACAAGTTGCATTGGCAACAGGACATATTGCCATTTTACAATATCGCCGTAAAAAAGTGGCAAGAGTAGCTCAACCATCCGAAGTGCAACAAATCAAAGCACTTTGTGAAAAATACCAAGTTCCATTTGTAATTAATGATGATTTAGCTTTGGCAGAACAATTTGGTTTAGGCGTACATCTTGGACAATCTGATGGTGAAATTATCGATGCGACTGCACGTCTACCAGAGGGTGTGATTATTGGGCGCACTTGCTTAAACTCCTTAGAACTGGCTGAAAAGGCAATTGCTGAAGGTGCAACTTATGTGGCCTTTGGCGCAGTCTATGCCACTTCAACTAAACCTGAAGCAGGTAATGTTGGAATTGCAGTCATCCAACAAGCAAAGCAGAAGTTTGAAGTACCAATATGTGCCATTGGTGGTTTGACCTTTGAAAATTCCCAAGTGGTCATCGAGGCAGGAGCAAGCCTTTGTGCGGTAATTAGTGATATATTAGGGCGATCAACAGCCGAAATTCCTGCTCGTGTAAATGCATGGGCAAAGTTATTTGCATAATTTTTTGCATCGTTTCGACATTTTATTCTTCGATTCTAGGTTGAGTCTTTTATGAGTTTATCTCCAAAGCAAGAACAGTTATTTAAACAAGCAAATAAACATATTCCAGGTGGTGTCAATTCACCTGTACGTGCATTTAACGGTGTGGGTGGTACGCCTGTCTTTATTGAAAAGGCAAAAGGTGCGTACTTGTGGGATGTTGATGGTAAGCGTTATGTGGATTATGTTGGTTCATGGGGACCAATGATTTTAGGTCATGCGCACCCCGATATTATCAAAGCGGTACAAACCGCAGCAGAAGATGGTCTAAGTTTTGGTGCACCAACAGTATATGAAACCACTTTGGCAGACACCATTTGCGAGATTATGCCTTCAATTGAATTGGTACGAATGACCAGTTCAGGAACTGAGGCGACCATGACTGCGATTCGTCTGGCGCGCGGTTATACCGGTCGTGACAAAATCGTAAAATTTGAAGGCTGTTATCACGGACATTCAGATTCGTTATTAGTGAAAGCAGGTTCGGGTTTACTCACTTTAGGTGAAGGTGAACCAACTTCAAAAGGCGTACCTGCTGATTTTGCAAAACATACCTTAACCTTGCCATATAACAATATTGAAGCTTTAAAAGAATGCTTTAGCAAATTTGGTCATGAAATTGCAGGGGTCATCATTGAGCCTGTGGCAGGCAATATGAACTTGGTGACGCCAATCGACGGCTTCTTACAAGCGATTCGTGATGTTTGCGATGAGTACAAATCGGTATTTATTATTGATGAAGTGATGACAGGTTTCCGTGTTGCTTTAGGTGGTGCACAATCGGTTTATAACGTAAAACCAGATTTAACCACTTTAGGAAAAATTATTGGTGCAGGCTTACCAGTCGGTGCTTTTGGCGGCAAACGTGAAATCATGGAATGCATCGCACCTTTAGGTGGTGTTTATCAAGCAGGTACATTGTCAGGGAATCCATTAGCAATGCGTGCTGGTATCGCGATGTTCAAGCATCTCCGTGAACCTGAATTTTATGACAAGCTCGCTGCACAGCTCGCAAAATTACTTGCAGGGTTACAAGCTGCGGCAGATGAAGCAGGTATTCCATTTAAAACTCAGCAAGTCGGTGGTATGTTCGGTTTGTATTTCACCGATCAAGAGGACATTACCAGCTTTGATTCGATGTTAGCTTGTGATGTTGAAGCATTTAAGAAGTTCTTCCACGGCATGTTAAAGCGTGGTGTCTATCTTGCACCATCTGCATTTGAAGCAGGATTTATTTCGTCTATGCATTCAGATCAAGATATTGCAGAGACCATTCAAGCAGCAAAAGAAACTTTTGCAGAGATGAAAGGCTAAAATATAAAAAGCAAGCACACTACTGAGTGTGCTTGCTTTACAAAAATTACCAATCTCGTGTTGTTATAAGCTCTTCTATATCTGCATCAGTAAACCCATAAGCGCCAGCAATCACATCAAAATTATGCGTAATTGCTTCTCGTGCTGCCGTTTCGATTTCACTTTCTTTTTTCCAAAACTCTTCTTGCAACTCATTAAATTGCTCAGTTGTTGCATGAGTCAAAACATAGAGTTCTGCCAAAGTTTTGGGCTGGGTTAAGTTACTTTATTTTTTGTAATTTCGATATTGATATCAAATCAAATTTAAAAAACTTTATTTAAAACTATTGAGTTCGTGGTGGCATACACCATTTAAAGAAAACGATCAGTATTATTTGGGACTTAAATGTGAGTCATGCTAAAAAATAACTGAGTTCGCTAAAATTTGATTGTAATTTCTCTTCAAGCTTTTTATGATTGCCCGCTTGTTTTCATCCAGTCGTTGGAAGGCTACCTTGAGTGATTTTCTAAGTGAACATTTGATTCATCGTGATGAAGATTTTATGGTGATCCATAAACCTGCTGGGCTTCTGACAGTGCCAGGGAAAACACCCGATTTACAAGACTGTCTGATCAATCGTTTATTAAAATTAGAACCGAAAACTTTACTCATTCATCGTTTAGATCGAGATACCTCAGGCATTTTGGTGTTTGGTTTATCCAAATTTGGACAGAGCAATATTTCACGTCAATTCCAAGACCGTCAAACCTCAAAAATTTATCAAGCTTTGGTTGCTGGTCATTTAGAGGGTCAGGGCACAGTTGATATTCCTGTGATTTATGATCCAAGTCGTCCGCCATTACATATCGCTGATGCAGCACATCACAAACCTGCATTAACCGAATGGCAAGCCATTGAGCATTTCGAAATTGAAGGACAAGCAGTAACCCGAGTTAAATTGATTCCGATTACAGGCCGTTCACACCAACTTCGTGTGCATATGCAATATCTAGGTCATCCAATACTAGGAGATACCTTATATGCAACTCCTGAACAGCAACAGCTTTATGCACGTTTGTGTCTTCATGCAACACAACTTAGCTTCACTCATCCTAAAACAGGTACTCAACTCAGTTTTGACTACCCAGTGCCGTTTTAATCGTATTTTTTTTATCAAACTAGATGTAAAGTGCGCTATTTCAGTCAGCTTTATGTCAAAATATTAAGGTTATTTGGTGATTCATTTTCACCATAATACCAAATTTAAAACTACATAAAGTAGCTTAAACTTTCATCAGTTTAAGGCATGCAATATGTGGGCTAACATGAAAAAAGGTGGAATAAATTGCAGCCGTTTGCTATTGGTCAACGTTGGTTATCAGATACAGAAACTGAACTCGGTCTAGGTGTTCTTATTGATGTAGATGAACGTTCTATCAGTATTTTATTCCCGAAAAGTGATGAAACTCGTGTCTATGCACGAAACAATGCGCCTTTGTCTCGTATCATCTTCAATGTCAAAGATGAAGTGCAAGATCAAGAAGGTGTTAAGTGGATTGTTGAATCGGTTGAAGATCGTCATGGCGTGCTGCGTTATGATGTCGTTCGTAGCCTAGAAAATGGCGAACAAGAACGTAAGTCATTGAACGAAACCCGTATCGGTGCACAAATTCAGCTATCAAAACCTTTAGAGCGTTTGTTAGCGAGCCAAATTGATTATAAAGAATGGTATGACCTTCGTATTGAAGCGATGTTATTGCAAGCGAAAATGCATACCAGTCCTTTACGTGGTTTTTTAGGTGCGCGTGTGGGTTTGATTCCACATCAACTGTATATCGCACATGAAGTGGGTAAACGTTTTGCACCACGCGTATTGTTAGCCGATGAAGTTGGTTTGGGTAAAACCATTGAAGCGGGTTTGATTATCCATCAACAACTGAAAACAGGACGTTCAGAGCGTATCCTGATTTTAGTGCCTGATTCGCTGCAATATCAGTGGATGATTGAAATGCGTCGTCGTTTCAATTTACAATTTTCTCTATTCGATTTAACCCGTACTGCTTCGATCAAAGAACATGATCCTGATCTCAACCCATTCCTGACTGAGCAATGCATTATTGCGAGTGTGGATTTGATGGTTGACCATGATGATTTGCGTGAGCAAGCAGTTGAAGCAGGTTTTGATTTACTGGTTGTCGATGAAGCACACCATTTAATGTGGAGTGAAGAAGACGGCGGTAATGATCGTTATGATCTTGTCGAAGAGTTGGCTGAACAAACAGCGGGTGTCTTACTTCTCACTGCAACGCCTGAACAGTTGGGTGTCGAAAGTCATTTTGCGCGTTTACGCTTACTTGATCCGCAACGTTTTAGTCGCTTAGATCGTTTCCTTGACGAAGAAGAACAATATCAGCAAACAGCTAAAGTTGCCGAAGTCTTAATGTCAGATGAAGCATTGACTGAAGAACATCTTGCTGCTCTGGATGGCTTATTGGGTCATCGTATTGATGATCAGCCTGAACAGCGTATGCGTGCGATTCACGAGTTGTTAGACCGTCACGGTACAGGTCGTATTTTATTCCGTAACACACGTGAAGCGATTCAAGGTTTCCCGGGTCGTGATTGCCAGCCAGCGCCTTTACCAGCACCAGAAGATTGGTCATTTGACGGCAAAATGCGTGAGCAAATGTGGCCAGAAGAAGGTCAACTCGATGGTGCTTGGATGGAAAATGATCCTCGTGTGCCATGGTTGATGGAAGTTCTACGCAAAGATTTAAAACATAAAAAAGTATTGTTGATTGCACGTAGTGGACCAGTAGTTGAAGCACTTGAAAATGTATTGCGTTTACATGCAGGTATTCGTACTGCCATGTTCCATGAGGGCATGAGTTTATTGGAACGTGACCAAGCTGCGGCATACTTTGCCGAAGACAGTTACGGTGCTCAGATTCTTCTATGTTCGGAAATTGGTTCAGAAGGACGTAACTTCCAGTTTGCCAGTGACTTGATCCTATTTGATTTACCTGCAAACCCTGACGTACTTGAACAACGTATTGGTCGTTTAGATCGTATTGGTCAGGAAAATCGCATTCAAATTCACGTGCCATATTTGATCGGTACAGCGCAAGAGCGTATGTTCCGTTGGTATAATGAAGCATTGAATATTTTCAGCAGTATTTCTCCGACGGCGCAAACGCTGCAAGAGAACTTTATTGTTGAATTGAAAGACTGTTTATTGGCTGATCAAGGTCAGACGTTTGAGGATTTACTTGAAGAAGTGAATGTACAACGTCAAGCTTTGGAAGCTGAGTTACAAGCGGGTCGTGATCGTTTGCTTGAGTACAACTCTTGTCGCCCAGTCGTTGCGCAGGGCATTGTACAAGCACTTGAAGACTATGATGACAACACGACTTTGCCGATGTTTGTTAAACGCTTTATGTCATCTACCAATATCGATTTTGATGAGCAAAGCAACGGTACAGTAATCATCAAGCCTACTGATCAAATGCAGGTTCAAGGTTTGACCTTAGACGAAGAAGGTATGACAGCGACTTTCTACCGTGATCAGGCACAGATTCGTGAAGATGCGCAGTATTTGACACTTGAGCATCCATTTATTGAAAGTGTGATGGAAATGATCCGCACGCAATCATTTGGTAGTACCAATGTTGCGTTGTTGAAATCAAATGCATTAAAACAAGGTTCAGTTCTGTTGGAAGTTTGGTTTAAGGTGGATGTGGTTGCACCAAAAGCCCTGAACTTACCATCAAGCCTTCCAAAGCAGTTGATCCGTGTTTTATTGAGCGAAAATGGTCAAGATTTATCTGCCAAGATTGATCCAAGTATTTTACGTCCATACTTGCACCATTTAGATGGTAATAGCTGCCGTCAGGTGGTGAAAGCGCGCCGTGATGTTATTGAGACACGTTATGCTCAAGCTTTGGATATTGCTAAAACCTCGTTACCTGAATTGATGCAGCAAGCGAAAGAGCACTACAGTAGTAAATGGCAATATGAAATTGACCGTTTAACTTATCTGAAGCAATTCAATCCAAGTATTCGCCAAGATGAAATTGAGCGTTTACAGAAATTCCAAAAAGAAGGGTTAGGACTACTTGATGGACTTTCTGTTACCCCAGAAGCGATTCAGGTACTGGTTGTGGTTAAACCATAATTAGCGCTGAAAAAAAAGAGGACTGAATTGTCCTCTTTTTTTCGTCTTGAATAAACTAAACTTAGTTTTGGTCAATATTGGCTTCTAAGAACCATAAATACTGATCTAAGTCTTCTAAAGCTGCATGAATAATATCTTCAGAAATTGGGTCTTTAATATCTTCGATCGTATCACGTAGGTGATTTGCGACTACACCATAACGATCTGCCAATTCTTTCAAGTGGTCTTGTACAGCATGAATCGCGACAGGATACGGTTTAAGATGTGAACTTTCAGCGACTGTTTGGGTTGTACCCAATGCTGTTCCACCAATTTGCACAGCACGCTCAGCGACATTGTCTAGATGGGTAATGATTGAGGTGCGGAACATATCTAACATTTCATGGACTGCAATAAAATTACTACCACGCATATTCCAATGTGCTTGTTTAGTAAGTAGTGATAAATCAATCAGATTCGCAAGAATTTGATTTAGAATTTTGACCGTTGCTTCTTTAATCGAATCATCTAAATTATTACGTGTATATACTTTTAGAGCTGCTGAAGAATTCATAGTTACCTCATTCAATTATTGTATGTGAAATTTGATGAATTAAACGAATGATCTATTTCAAGTTTCAGCTTAACCCGCGCTATGCAGAAGGAGTGTTTTAATTCTTAACCCTTTTGTAAATTATGGTGAGTTTAAATATTTTTTCTATTGTAATTACATGGTGTTAGAGTAAGGTTGAACTAAGCATGATTTAAATAATCAACCAAAAAGTAAATTAGGACTTTGCATGAAACTTCTGTTTATGAAATGAGTATAAAAACAATGGAAAATGAAAAAGATAAACCCACAATCGTCATTAATGATCATCCTGAACAGGCTCATATAGAACGTTTAAAGGAAAAGCTTAGATATAAACAAGCCTTAAGAGAAAATTCTAGGAAAATTGATCATAAGCATGTACGACTAAATATTCAGGCAGATGCTTTGCCAACCAAAACGTATTTTATTATGAATGCTTTAGCTGCAGTGATTGCTGGTTATGGATTGTTGGCAGACTCAGCCGCAGTTGTAATAGGAGCAATGCTAGTTGCAATGATGCTGGGGCCCATTTCAGGCATTGCACTAGCATTTATTGATAATCGGTGGATTCTATTACAAACCGCTCTGAAAACCCTAGCACTGGGCGTGGTGATGATTTTTGGTATTGGTGTCGTATTGGGTTTGATTAACTTCAATATGCCTTTAACTAGTGAAATTTTATCTCGAACTCAGCCGACAGTAATTGATTTGATGATTGCCTTAGCAGGCGGTGCAGCAGGAGCGTTTGCTTCAATTTCACCAAGATTATCTGTAGCAGTGGTTGGTGTTGCTGTAGCGACTGCATTGGTTCCACCATTAGTGGCAAGTGGCATATTGTTAGCCCATGCGGAATTACGTCATTCAGCAAATGCATTTTTATTGGCTTTAACCAATATGGTTGCTATTCAGATTAGTTCTTCACTCGTGTTGTGGATTGCAGGTTTCAGACGTGGTTCAAATGAACAAGTACAAAGTAATGTTTTGGAATTTATCAAAAGAAATGCAATCAGCTTAATTTTCCTTTTGATACTCGCAATTTATTTATCTGCTAATTTCATACATATGTTGCAAAAACAAATGTATGAAACTAAATCTAAAACTGCGATTGAGCAATTACTAAATCAAAAAAATAATATTATTGACACTATTCAGTTCGAGCAGCAAAAGCAATACACCTTAATCCGAGTTGTCGTGCGAGGGGATACGGTACCTACGCTCAGTCAAATCAAGCAACTGAATCAGATGATGCCAGCAGATGATCGAAGTAATCCGACAGTCGTGCAGGTTCGATTTATTCCTGTAGAAATTATTGAAGAGCAAATTCGCTTTAATACTGAGATTTCACCCGATGAGGCGAAGCGGCTTGTCGTGCAGTGATGAACAAGTATTATCGAATACTTGATTCATCTAAATGACGTGCACCTTCCAAGATCATACGAATCATAATCATGGTTTGTTCAGCAACTTCGGTGCGCTGTTCAGCAGGTATCTCAATAACTTTTGCACCCATATTAAACACCAGTTGGGTGATGGCTTTAGCGGCAATATCCGCATGGGGCATGTGACTGTTATTGTTGATCTGTTCCAGACGAATCAGGTCTTCTTGGAGTTCTTGTTGAAAGAAATTAAGCTGACGATCAACCGCAGCTTTGTACGAGGTCGAACCTGTGTAGCCTTCACGAAGCAATAAACTTAAATTTCCTTCATCCGCATCAAGTTGTTGAATAAAAACTTCAACTGAACTTCGAATAATGCTTTGCTGCATAGATGCCTGCAAACGCGCTTCGCGAATGATTTTACGTAATACCAAACCTGCACGATCGATCAGAGCGATAGCCAGTTCATCAATATCTTTAAAATGTCGATAAAAACTATTTGGTGCAATGCCTGCTTCACGCGCTACTTCACGTAAGCTCAAAGATGCAATACTTTTTTGTGGGCCAATTAAATTCAGTGTCGCCTGAAAAAGTTCTTCTTTGGTAATGGTTGCTTTTCTACCAACCGAACGTACAGGAGATTTCATAGCAATGACATCTTGTTCATTTAGTGAGTCATGACCGAGCGGTAAAAAAGTAGAAGACTGAACCATTATTTTCAAAATATAAGTAAGCTACTCGGGATTATAGCGATTGTCTGACTACTTGGGAAATGTAAATTATTATACGAATATATATACAAATATATATACACATGTATAATAATTAAAAAATGATCAGAGTTCCCGCTCATGCAAGCAGTCGAAAAGAGAATTTCTCTATTCAATTCAATAGCCCAAAGCGTAATTACGAACCATGATGCCAATTTTTGGCTACAAAAAATCAATCCACTGTGGTCTTTGAATCAATCACTCGCTAAAGTTGTAAAAAAACAAACGGTAGCTAAAGATACGGTAAGTCTTATTTTGCAATGCAATCGTCATGTACAACGCGGCGCAGCAGGACAACATCATCCTGTCACCGTTGAAATAGCAGGGCGTCATTACGAACGCACGTATAGCTTGATGCAATTAGATGCAGATCATCTCTGTTTAACCGTCAAAAAAGTTGATCAAGGTTTGGTGAGTTCATGGTTGGTTGAGCAAGCTAAAGTAGGGGATATTGTCTATTTAGGGCAACCTTATGGCGATATGCAGCAGCATATTCAAACTCCTAACCTGTTATTACTTGCAGCAGGTAGCGGCATTACGCCGATGCTGAGCCTGATCGAAAGTTTGAGTCAAACCAAACAGTTTTCGACGACATCTGTACAGTTGATGTATTGGGTGAAAACTCAGGCCGATGCAGCCTATGCTGAATATTTCAAAGAAACAGCGGAAAACTTTCCTCATTTCAGTTATCAAATTTTTTATACCCAAGAACAAGATCAACGTTTGAACCAGAGTTATGTTGATCAAATTTCAGCTTTAAATGAAACCTCTGTATATGCCTGTGGTCCATCGGGTTTTGTGAGTACAGCAGAAAAATTATTTTCTTGTGCTGCTTTGCTTCAAACCGAGGCTTTTAGTTTAAGCCAATTTGATGTGGATGCTTCGGAAACTGGTTTTATAAATGTGAGATTGACTCAATCCAACAAAACGGTTGCGATACCTAAAGGGCAATCCATTCTTTTTAGTTTGGAACATCAAGGGATTAAACCTAATCATGGTTGTCGTATGGGCATTTGCAATAAATGCGCCTGCACTAAAGGGCAAGGCTCAACGAAGAATTTGTTGAATGGTTCAGCGAATCATGAACCAGCTCAACTATTAAAAATTTGTGTAAATTCCGCTCAGTCTGATCTAGTGATTGATCTGTAAATGAGAAATTAATTATGAATATGCCTGTTAAAATTGAATATTTTAAAAATCCTAAAAATCGTGATTTAACTGCTTCAGAATTAGAAGCTTTTGCTCGAGAATTAGATCAGATCAAGCAAGAAGTATTAGATGACTTAGGCGAAAAAGATGCGAAGTATATTCGCCGTGTTTATTCCTCAATCCGTTATAGCAGCTTACTCGGACGAGCTTTGTTGTTTGCAGGATGGTTTCCACCAGCATGGTTATTAGGAACGGGGCTATTGGGTTTTGCCAAAATTATGGAAAACATGGAGTTAGGTCATAATGTGATGCATGGACAATATGACTGGATGAGTGATCCAAAATTTAATGGTCAGACTTACGAATGGGATACCGTTGGAACCTCGGATAACTGGCGTCAAACCCATAACTACAAACACCACACTTATACCAATGTGAAAGGTATGGATGATGATGTGGGTTATGGTGTATTTCGTCTATTTCCAGAACAACGTTGGACAAAGTTTACTTTAATTCAACCGATTTATATTGTGCCATTCAGCTTATTATTCCAGTGGGGAGTTGCGATTCAAAATCTTGAACTCGGCAAAGTGATTTATAAGCGTAAATCAATGACACAATTTAAACGAGAATGGCAACCAGCACAGAAAAAAATAGCGAAGCAACTGTTTAAGGATTATGTATTTTTCCCATTGATTGCAGGACCTTCAGCGATCCCAGTTTTTACTGGAAATTTAGTTGCTAATGGGATTCGTAATATCTGGACATTCAGTATTATTTTCTGTGGTCACTTTACTAAAGATGCAGAAGTGTTTCCTAAAACAGTGCTGCAAGATGAAAGCCGTGGGCATTGGTATATGCGCCAGATTCGTGGTTCATCCAATTTGACTGGCTCGGAAGCATTTCATATTTTGACAGGACATTTGAGCCATCAAATTGAACATCATTTGTTCCCAGATATTCCTGCACGCCGTTATCGCCAAATTGCACCGAAAGTTGAAGCGGTTTGTAAAAAATATGGTTTGAATTACAACAATGCCAGCTTTGTAAAGCAATTTGGTGAAGTTGTCGGACGTATTTTTAAATATGCCTTGCCGTTAAAAAAATAAATGTTAGGAGAGCGTATGCGATACGCTCCTACGATTTTATTTAAACTGAATCGACCCATTGGCGCTAACCGTGATTTTGGATTCACCCGCCGCCATGTCTTGTGCTGGAGCTGCCTCAGCCATCGCAAATTTTGCCATAGCACCACGCATCATTGGTTGAGGGAAATAATTACTTGTATTCAAATTTAAAATGACCAGATTATATTGGGTTTTATTCCAAGCTTGGGTAATCGCTTGTGCGCGTTGCTGAAAGTTTTTAGAAGCTTCAATCATCAGTTCATTTTCAACTTTTTTACGTTGTTCGTCAGATACGCTAAAACTAATCGATTGAGTCTGAAAGCTCTGTTGAAGTTCACTAATCAACTGGCTTGCTGCTTTAAAGTCTTTACTTTCAATTTGGATTTCTGCGCGTGCGCGCCATTCCTTTAACTTACTGCTGTCATTGTCGTAAATAGGGTAAGTGCTTTGAGCACCTGTTTCGACTTTTACTTGTGCGTATTTACGAGAAATTGCTTGCGCTTGATTCATTAATTGATTGATTTGATTCGAAAGCTCTGCGGGTTGCTTATTGCTTCTTTCAATATAAAGCACAGCACGCATTTCATCATTGGCAACTTGGCGTGCTGCATCGGCTTGGATATTCACAATATTATAGTTCAAGTTTTCAGTCTCATGAGCAAAAAGGCTTGGGCTAAGTGCAGCTCCGATCATTAATGTTGCAAGTGCTAAAGTACGCATAAAAAATTCCTTAAAATTTGGTATTAAACATTTATTTTTACAAGTCTGATATTAGAAACAACTGATGGGGAACTTTTGGATATTTTGTGGTGTCTTTGTAATATATTAACAGTGTTTTGCAACAGAAAAATTAATTAAAAAATATTTAAAATTAAATAATTAGCTTTATATATTTGACCATTTATCTAAAAAAATTAAGGCTGTTAAAAAAAGCTTACTTTCTTTCGCTTGTCACATAGTATGATGATAATTCATCATAGTTAATTGAAAGAAACATTTTTTCAATAATATTAGATGAATGTCAGGCATAAAAAGAGTTTATTTTATTTCAAAATTAGGTATCATCTCGCTCCTAGTTGAAAGATATAAAATTTGTGTCTGACTAGATTCTAAAAAGCACCGAGTCAAACGACCGCAAGTCACCAGACTTATTTCTTTTACCCATATCAGAGATGGTAATTCGATATGAGCGTTACTTCCGTAAATCCTGCCGCTAATGCAACTAACGAATATTATCTGACTCGCCAAAGTCAGATGGAATCGAATGTTCGTAGTTATCCACGTAAATTACCGTTAGCGATAGCAAAAGCACAAGGCTGTTGGGTTACTGATGTTGAAGGTACAGAGTACCTTGATTGTTTAGCTGGGGCAGGGACATTGGCTTTGGGCCATAATCATCCTGCGGTGATTCAAAGTATTCAAGACACATTGGCAAGCGGTTTGCCATTGCATACTTTAGACTTAACGACTCCTTTAAAAGATGCGTTTACTGAAGCGCTTTTGGCTCATTTGCCAGGCGGTCAAGAAGAATATTGCCTACAATTCTGTGGACCATCTGGTGCAGATGCTACAGAAGCGGCGATTAAACTTGCTAAAACATATACTGGTCGTAGTTCTGTGATCAGTTTTTCAGGTGGATACCACGGTATGACTCATGGTTCACTGTCTATGACAGGTAACTTGAGTGCTAAAAATGCCGTGAATGGTCTTATGCCTGGCGTTCAGTTTATGCCATATCCACATGAATATCGTTGCCCACTTGGTTTAGGTGGTGAAGCGGGTGTTGATGCTTTGACTTACTTCTTTGAAAATTTCATCGAAGATGTTGAAAGTGGTGTAACGAAACCTGCTGCTGTGATTCTTGAAGCAATTCAAGGAGAAGGCGGTGTCGTAACTGCACCTGTTAAGTGGTTACAAAAAATTCGTGAAGTGACTGAAAAGCACAACATCGTTTTAATTTTGGACGAAGTTCAAGCTGGTTTTGCACGTTCAGGTAAAATGTTTGCCTTTGAACATGCAGGTATCGAGCCTGATGTTGTGGTGATGTCAAAAGCTGTAGGCGGTGGTTTACCATTAGCCGTGCTTGGTATTAAGCGTAAGTTTGATGCTTGGCAGCCAGCAGGTCACACGGGTACTTTCCGTGGCAACCAGTTGGCAATGGGTACAGGTTTAATGGTTCTAAAAACTATTTCTGAACAAAACCTTGCTCAAAATGCGCAAGAGCGTGGTGACTTCTTACAAGCTGAATTCAAAAAGTTAGCTCAAGAATTCCCATGTATTGGTAATGTCCGTGGTCGTGGTTTGATGATCGGCGTTGAAATCGTTGATGAGCGTAAACCAGCTGATCATATGGGTTCACTTCCTGCTGATGCACAATTAGCTGCGGCAATTCAAACCGCTTGTTTCAACAATAAGCTTTTACTTGAGAAAGGTGGTCGTAACGGTACTGTAATTCGTTTACTTTGCCCACTTATCATCAATCAAGACGAATGTGTTGAAGTGGTTGCACGCTTCAAAAAAGCTGTTGCTGAAGCATTAAAAGCAGTACGAGGCTAATCCATGGTTGATTTTGCAGAACATCGTAAAGCGTTACTCTGCAATGATGCACAATCCATTGCTGACTATCAGTCAGCAATGGGCGAAGCGGTTAAAGCCGTTTCAGCATGGTTGCAAAATGATAAAATGTACACAGGTGGAAGTATTAAAGATTTGCGTGCAGCAATTTCTTTTAATCCATCGAAAGAAGGTTTAGGTGTACAACAATCATTACAACGTATGGTTGAGCTTTTCCTCAACAAAAGTTTAAAAGTACATCATCCACACTCACTTGCACATTTGCATTGCCCAACGATGGTGATGAGCCAAATTGCGGAAGTGTTAATCAATGCAACGAACCAATCTATGGATTCATGGGATCAAAGCCCTGCGGGTTCATTGATGGAAGTTCAGCTTATTGATTGGTTACGCCAAAAAGTGGGCTATGGCGCAGGTCAAGCAGGTGTATTCACTTCAGGTGGAACACAGTCTAACTTGATGGGTGTGTTACTGGCGCGTGACTGGTGCATCTCGAAAAACTGGCAAGACGAAAACGGCAAGCCGTGGTCGGTTCAGCGTGATGGTATTCCAGCAGAAGCAATGAAGAACGTCAAAGTCATCTGTTCTGAAAATGCACATTTCTCTGTGCAAAAGAACATGGCAATGATGGGGATGGGTTTCCAGTCTGTTGTCACTGTTCCTGTGAACGAAAATGCACAGATGGATGTGGATGCGCTAGAAAAAACTATGGCGCATCTTCAGGCTGAAGGCAAAATCGTAGCATGTGTGGTAGCGACAGCAGGTACAACCGATGCGGGTGCGATTGATCCGCTCAAGAAAATCCGTGAAATTACCACTAAGTATGGTTCATGGATGCATATTGATGCGGCTTGGGGTGGTGCACTGATTCTTTCCAATGACCATCGTGCAATGTTAGATGGTATTGAATTATCCGACTCAATCACACTTGATTTCCATAAGCATTATTTCCAAAGCATTAGCTGTGGCGCTTTCTTGTTGAAAGACGAAGCAAACTATCGCTTTATGCATTATGAAGCAGAATATTTAAACTCTGCTTATGATGAAGAACATGGTGTACCTAACCTTGTATCTAAATCATTACAAACGACACGTCGTTTCGATGCATTGAAATTATGGATGACAGTTGAAGCATTAGGTGAAGAGCTTTATGGTTCAATGATTGATCATGGTGTGAAACTTACACGTGAAGTTGCTGACTATATTAAAGCAACAGCGGGTCTTGAATTGTTGGTTGAACCACAATTCGCTTCAGTTCTGTTCCGTGTAGTACCAGAAGCTTATCCTGCTGAATTTATCGATAGCTTAAACCAAAACGTGGCAGATGAATTGTTTGCTCGTGGCGAAGCGAATATTGGTGTAACCAAAGTGGGTAATGTTCAATCATTGAAGATGACCACTTTAAGCCCAGTTGCAACGCTTGAAAACGTTCAAAACTTGCTTGCACTTGTGTTGGCAAAGGCTGATCGTATTAAAGATGCAATTGCTGCAAGAACTTATGTTCCAGCGATTGACTAATCGATTTGCTTTCTAAGAGAAAGGCACATTCATGTGCCTTTTTTATTTTTTAGTCTGTGAGATTGAGCTTAGAAAGATTTAGTTCATATGAATATACCTTTCATTTAATCTCAAGTAATTTTCGGAATAGCTTTAGATAGACGTGTAAATGGCTATTGGAAACCTGATTTTATTTCATTTAGAACCAAGTCGACGGATTAAAACTAATATTACATAGACATTTGTCATATAGTTTTCATTACTAAGGCTGTCAAATTTGTATTTCTAGTTTGATTTCTTATATGTCGTGTTTTAAGTAAAAAATTATAAATTACAATCATTAAGATAATTTTCTTTTGCTATTTTTATCAAAAAATTCATTTCTTTATGACTGAAAATTTTCAAATAAAAAATGATCATCATAAAAGCGTCATAAAGTTGTCACTTAATTGTCATATTATCTCCTCAAAATGCAGTTAACTAAAGTACAACACTTGAATTAAAAAGAGTTGTAAATCAAATTGTATAAATGAGAGAAAACAGAATGCGCTTAAATCCACGTCATATCGCAATTGCATTAGCTGTATCTGGAGTAGCCGTAGCAACAACTGCGAATGCAGCTCGTGATACGATTCAAATCGCTGGTTCTTCAACTGTATTACCATATGCAAGTATTGTTGCTGAAGACTTTGGGAATACCTTCCCGCAATTTAAAGCACCCGTTGTTGGTTCAGGTGGTACTTCAGGTGGTTTAAAGCAATTCTGTCAAGGTGTTGGCGATAATACCATCGATATTGCAAACGCTTCACGTAAAATTAAAGATTCTGAGCTTGCTGCATGTAAAAAAGCAGGCGTAAATCAAGTTCAAGAAATCAAAATTGGTTATGACGGTATTGTATTTGCGTCTAACTCAAGAAAGGGTGCTTATAACTTAGATCCAGTACATGTATTTACTGCATTAGCTGCACAGCTTCCTTCAGGTGGTAAATTGGTTCCAAACCCATATACACGATGGAACCAAATTGATGATGACTTACCAAATGAACCGATTACTTTAGTTATTCCAGCAACAAACCATGGTACGCGTGAAGTGTTCCAAGAAAAAATGGTTGAAGCGGGTTGTGAATCATTTGCTTATTTCAAAAACTTAGATAAAGAAGCTCAGAAAAAAGCGTGCTCTACATTCCGTAAAGATGGTCGCGTAATCGAAATCGCTGGTGACTATACAGAAACTCTTGCTCGTTTAAAAACTTCTCCTAATGCAGTGGGCGTATTTGGTTTAGGTTTCTATGACCAAAACCGCGATAAATTACGTGTTGCGACAGTAAATGGTGTATTACCTTCTGAGAAAACAGTTTTAAGTGGTCAATACCCAGTATCTCGTGCACTTTACTTCTATGTGAAAGGCGAGCATTTAAAATCAATTAAAGGTTTACCGCAATACGTAGAATATTTCTTAAATAAGAAAGCTTCTGGTAAAGGTTCTAAATTAGAAAAAGCTGGCTTGATCAGTATGAGCGATAAAGAACGTGCAAAAGTTCTAGCTGATTTCAAAGCGGGTAAAACAGTTAAGTAATATTGTTAAAAGGGAGGCTGGTGCGACTTAGGTTCATCAGCCTTTTTGTCTAACTAAGTTTTTTCAAATGATGAAAATTGAGAAAACAGTGGAGATTACATGAATCTGCTACTTATCGGTGTGTTATTAGCCCTTGTGGCAATTGCATATCAAATCGGGCTGAGCAAAAGCCGTAACCTAGCAGGTAAGGGAAACAACTCAGCAACTTTGCATTCACGTCCAGGTTATTATGGTGCGTTGGTCGCTTTGTGGTGTGGTGTTCCTGCTTTTTTAATTTTGATCATTTGGAACTTGGTCGAACCAAGTGTCCTTCAACATATTATTTTTAACAATATTCCAGCATCGGTCAGTGCAACTTTAGATGAAGCAAGCCGTGAGGTTTTAATCGATCGTGTTCAAGCGATTGCGTCTGGTTTTGGGGTTACAGATCATCCAGCAGCTTATGAGCTAGCAGCTGCACAACAACTTGCTAAATTTGAAACCATAGGTTCTTTTGCAAAATTGGCAATCGTAATTAGTGCTGGTTTAGCAGGTTTAGTTTGGGCAAAACGTCATGTGAGTCAGCAATTTCGTGCTCGTAATCAGGTTGAAAAAGCCATTAATGTTGGTTTGATCCTATGTTCTGGTGTAGCGATTCTCACAACGATTGGTATTGTACTGTCAATGTTGAGTGAAGCATTACATTTTTTCCGTTTTGTTAGTCCAGCAGATTTTTTCTTTGGCACAGAATGGAATCCAGGTTTTAGCACGTCAGGTAATGCAGAGGGAAGTTACGGTATCTTGCCATTAATTTGGGGTACTTTAATGGTCAGTGGTATTGCGTTATTAGTTGCAGTACCAGTGGGATTGATGATTGCGATTTATCTAGCTGAATATGCATCTCCAAACTTACGCTCTTGGGCAAAACCAACAATTGAAGTATTAGCGGGTATTCCAACCATCGTTTATGGTGTATTTGCTTTAATGGTCATTGGTCCATTCTTCAAAATGATTGGTGAAAGTGTTGGTATTGATATTAATGCAACAAGTGCACTGACTGCGGGTTTTGTCATGGGGATTATGATCATCCCATTTGTTTCATCGCTTTCAGATGACATTATTACTCAAGTTCCTCGCGCGTTACGTGATGGTTCATTGGGTTTAGGTGCAACCAAATCAGAAACGATTCGCCAAGTTGTATTACCAGCAGCATTACCGGGTATTACAGGGGCATTTCTACTTGCAGTGTCTCGTGCCGTAGGTGAAACCATGATTGTGGTACTTGCAGCAGGGAACAGTCCATTATTGCATGCAAATCCATTTGAAGCGGTTTCAACAGTGACTGTAACCATTGTTAAACAGTTAACTGGTGATACAGATTTTGCGAGTCCACAAGCATTAGTGGCATTTGCACTTGGTTTAACTTTGTTTGTGATTACTTTGGGTTTAAACATTATTGCACTATATATCGTGCGCAAATATCGTGAGCAATACGAATGAGTTCAAATACATCTCCTCTGGATCAGAACGTATTTGATCCACAAGTAGCTGCTGAACAACGTGAGCAGCGTAAAGCAATCATTCAAAGCTCTCTAGCAAAGCGTCATCGTAAAGAAAAGGCATTTCGCTTTGCAGGTTTCTCTGCGGTGATGATTGGTCTTGCATTTGTTGCTTTACTGTTCGTTAGCATTTTAGCAAAAGGTTTGCCTTCATTTTGGCAAAGTAGTATGACCGTTCCTGTGTATTTTGATCCTGCAATTATTAATGTAGGAGCAAAGCCAAAGCAGACTGCTGGTGAGACACCTGCTCATTTTGAAGAGCGCTTTGTGGCTTGGCAAACTGAAATGGGCATGGTGGATTGGGATGCACTTATTGTTAATGGTATTGTGGCTAAAGATCCAGCACTTGAGTCACAACGTGATTATTTGAATAGTTTGTACACGAGTTCAGAAGTCTATCGTTTACGTGACATGGTGCTTGAGAATCCAGCATTAATTGGTACTAAAGAAGAGATTAAATTCTTAGCGGACGCCAATGTGGATGTGTGGCTAGCAGGTAATATTGATCGTTCTTTACCAGATGACCAACAGCAGCTTGATCCAGAAGTTCGTCAACTTGCAGATAAACTAAAAGCAAATGGTATTATTGAAAATACCTTTAATACGAATTTATTTATTAGTCCAGATTCTCGTAGCTCACCAGCAACAAGTGGTTTAGCGGGCGCGTTTATGGGTTCGTTATTCATGATGTTGATTGTAATCTTGATTTCAATTCCAATCGGGGTTGCAAGTGCGATTTATCTTGAAGAATTTGCACCTAAAAACATCATGACTGACATCATTGAAGTCAATATCAACAATTTGGCTGCTGTACCTTCGATTGTATTTGGTCTACTCGGCGCGGCGATTTTTATTGGTTGGATGCATTTACCATTGTCTGCACCGTTGGTTGGTGGTCTGGTACTCAGTCTCATGACTTTGCCGACCGTGATTATTACCACACGTGCTTCATTAAAAGCTGTGCCACCTTCAATTCGTCAGGCAGCGCTTGGCTTAGGTGCATCAAAAGTCCAAACAGTGTTCCATCACGTATTACCATTGGCATTACCGGGTATCATGACAGGATCAATTATTGGGGTTGCACATGCTTTGGGTGAAACCGCACCATTATTGTTGATTGGTATGAGTGCTTTCGTTGCGAGTGTTCCAGCTACACCACTGGATCAGGCAACAGCCTTACCTGTACAAGTTTATTTATGGCAGGGAAATGAGTTACGTAACTTTTTTGAAGGGCGTACTGCGGCAGCGATTATTGTGTTACTTGCATTAATGATTGGTTTAAATAGCCTTGCAATTTGGCTTCGTAAGAAATTTGAAGTGCGTTGGTAGTTGAGGAGAGTACAATGAATACGATTGATATTATGAACGCCGTAGAAAAGGATAAGTCAGTGAATCCACAGCAAACAGAATTTACTTCATCTGAAGCGCCAGTTCAGCAATCGAATACTGCGTTTGTTTCTCAGTTTGAAACAGCTTCTTCAGGTAAAAAGCCAAAAACCAGTGAAGTGAAAATCAGTACCAAAGATGTTCATGTTTATTATGGTGAAACTGAAGCAATCAAAGGCATTGATCTGGATATTTACCAGAATGAAGTGATTGCGTTTATTGGTCCATCGGGTTGTGGTAAATCAACATTCCTGCGTACCTTAAACCGTATGAACGACACCATTGATAGCTGTCGTGTGACAGGTAAGGTGACACTGGATAATCAGGATATCTATGATCCTAATCTTGACGTGGTATTGTTACGCGCGCAAGTGGGCATGGTGTTCCAGAAGCCAAACCCATTTCCAAAATCAATTTTTGACAATGTTGCCTATGGCCCGAAATTGCATGGCTTGGCACGTGACAAATATGATCTGGAAGAAATTGTGGAAAATAGCTTGCGTAAAGCAGGCCTGTGGGATGAGGTGAAAGATCGATTAAGCCAGCCAGGAACAGGTTTGTCTGGCGGTCAGCAACAGCGTTTATGTATTGCGCGTACCATTGCGGTCAGCCCAGAAGTGATCCTGATGGATGAGCCTTGTTCAGCACTGGATCCGATTGCGACGGCGAAAATTGAAGAACTGATTTCTGAACTGTCTGAACAATACACCATTGCAATCGTGACCCACTCAATGCAACAGGCTGCGCGTGTGTCTGATCGTACTGCATACTTCCACTTAGGTGATTTGATCGAAGTCAATTCAACTGAAAAAGTATTTACACAACCAGATCATCAATTGACTGAAGCTTATATTACGGGTCGTTTTGGTTGATTCTTGCTGAATAAATTAAAGAGCCTTCGGGCTCTTTTTTTTATCAGATAGATGAAAATGAATCTATTTTGCAAAATCACTATTGAATTTTTATTCAACAGGCCACATCTTAGTCGAATAAAGCCGAACTTATAGAGCACTTACTTTATGTTATTCCATTTACCTAAATTTCCTGCTGAAATTCGTATTAGTCATTTAAATGCGCGTGTGAATGAACAAAGAAAAAGAATTGCACAAACAACAGCATCTCGTTTGGAATTACTACAACTCGTTCAACAACTTGCTAAAGAAGCAAAAATTCGAAAAAAGAATGATCAAAAAATTTATGTGCTTGACTTTAAAGGTGATGTGCAAGCATCTGCGGTAGATACTATTCGTGAAGAAATTACTTTAATTTTAGCAACTGCAAAAGCAGGGCATGACCGTGTGATTGTACGTCTGGAAAGCCCAGGTGGAATGGTGCATGGCTATGGTTTGGCTGCGGCTCAGTTGGTTCGTTTACGTGATGCGGGTTTTCATGTGACGATTTGTGTTGATAAGGTTGCTGCCAGTGGCGGCTACATGATGGCATGTATTGCCAATGAAATTGTTTCAGCACCGTTTGCCGTGGTGGGTTCAATTGGTGTGGTTGCACAGGTGCCGAACTTTAACCGTTTATTGAAACAGCATAATGTGGACTTTGAGCTGTATACCGCTGGTCAATATAAACGCACCGTAACCATGTTTGGTGAAAATACTGCTGAGGGTAAGGCCAAGTTTGAAGAGGAATTGCAGCAGACACATGTGCTGTTTAAGCACTTTATTGAAAAATACCGCCCACAACTCAACGTTGAAAAGGTTGCCACTGGTGAGCACTGGTACGGTGAAGACGCACGTGAGCTGAACTTGGTTGATAAATTGCAAACCTCGGATGAATATTTGTTAAGCCTATTACCAAAACATGATGTGTATGTGATTAATACTCGTAAGCGCCCAACTTTTGGTGAAAAGCTAGGTTTGCAGGCGGCACAAATGGCTGAGACTCTGATTCCAACGGTGATGGGTAAAATCGCTGATAGCCTCGCCAAGGCAAACAACACGTTGGTTCAGATGCGTGACCCTAAGTTTTAATCAATTTGTCCTGATCAAAGAAAAGCACCTGTTTAAGGTGCTTTTCTTTTGCTTTTGCCTAAATAGAGCAGCCCTGTAAAGATTGATCCGATTGTGGCCAGAAACATATCCTTGTGTGCATCCCACATATCTCCCTGCTGTCCATTATAGTTTTCTGCATCTTCAGGCGATAAACCAATGGATAGTCCCCATTCGAGCAACTCATAGAGCATACTGGAAGCCATCACAAACTGGATCACCAGCAGGAACAAGGTCAATGGTTTTGCGGTAGGAAACCAGACCTGAAAACAACGGAGAAAAAATGGGTAAAGCAATAATCCATAAGCAAAATGCACCAGTCGATCATACATGTTGCGAGACCAGCCCATCACCTGATTCAGGTCAAAATGAAATAGGGACTTTAACCATTCATTGTAAGGCACATAGGAGTACAAATAATGTGCCGCAACAATATGGATGAAAAGAAAAAGCAGGTACAAGCAAAAACTGGAAAAATTGATGCCTATTTTTTTCATGCTGATGATCAGCACAACCAGCATAAACACGGTGCCCACCTGATGCAGGAGATAGGACTCAAGCTCAAGCGGCTGTATGCTGGCAATTGCCACGGCAAGGGCGATGACCCCAAGCGCAATATAATGTTTTAAACCAAGTTGTTTTTCAATCATGCTGCATCCGAGAAGAAAAAGTCATCAGGCAGGTTGATTTATCATTGTTCGGTTGAAACTGGTATTAAAGGTGACGCTGCAACCCCACCAAGCGCCTGACAAGCCTGTAGATAGAGCTGGTACTTTTGTTGTACAACTTCATCGAGTGGAATGTCAAACAGGTCCTCACCATTTTTATACTGTTCAATATAGGTGCTGGCTTTGTCCTTGTTTGCGGCAAGGGTCTGTTGATAAAAATTGGTAATGGAAGAAGTGGCAAGCTGGCTGGTCTCCACGTTGCTACACTGGAAACGCTGTAAAATTTTTTCAGCACGTTTGACTTCACTTGATTGTCCAAATACACATCCTGTTAATTGGGTAATCACAATCAGCACGCATAAGATCTTCATGATATTTAGAATAAAAATTTTTAAAGATTGTTATTGTATATAGAATTTATTCTGTAAATAAATTAATCATGTCTAATATAAGCAATTAAATGACTTAAATAGTGTGGCATAAAATCCAGTTTTGAGATGAAGCGCATATTTTTTTCTATATATTTGATTTTAATCATGTAATATAATTGGGAAAACAAAAATGAAAAATTTATCCTGTTTTATCTTATTTTTCTCCTGTGCCTGTCATGCAGGGGATTATAATTTTTTTACAGAGGTCAATGATGATACTGAAGAAATGTTTGACTCTGCCTATCCACAGCAAGAGAAAACAGATTATTCAATCTTGCATAATCCGTTTTTCCAAGATGATCGTTGGCGTGTTTATAACTATACCGCTTACCAAACCAATCAATTTAATCAAAAGATGTTAACAGGAGATACGAGCAATCTATCTTTAGGTGATTTTTCGATTTCACTTGGATACGGTATGGTGTATCAATTGAATAAAAATAATCGGATTGGTTATGAATATCTTTCCAGTTTTCCATTTGATCGGGGGCAACTGGTCCGCTTTTTTTGGTTGCGAATATTTTAGACCACCTTTTGATATAAACCTGCGCGTACCAGACCCGCTTTGGTTTCCTTGATTTTTTGCCAACTGGCTGGAAGTTTTAGCTGTGACAAATCACGGTCTGCCTCAACATAGATATAGGCGTTTGGGCTAATCAGTGGCTCTGCCAATTCAGCAAGCTCTTGCCATAAATCAAGGCTGTAGGGTGGGTCAAGAAATACGACATCAAAGCCGCCGTTTAATTTGTTTAATGCCTGCTGTGCAGTTGAGACCACCAACTGGCAATTTTCTGCTTTCAATAACTGGATATTATCCTTTAAAAAGCGTGCCTGAGTTGGGTTGGGTTCAATCATGACCACTTTTGCAGCGCCACGTGAAAGTGCCTCAAAACCGAGGGCGCCCGAACCACTACACAGGTCTAGCACCTGTGCATTCTGGATATCCCACATCAGCCAGTTGAACAGGGTTTCACGGACACGGTCAGGCGTTGGCCTTAAACCCTCAATACTGGCAAAGGGCAGGGAGCGCCGTTTCCATTCTCCCCCGATAATGCGTAACTGATTCTTCATTATTCAGTAATTCCATCAACTGGCTGTGGTGGTGGGGTAACTGCTGGGGCAGGTCTTACTGGAGGTGGTGTTGGCAGAGAGGTTTGCGCCGTTGTTGGTGCTGTGGTATTGCCACTTGGCAACTCGCCTGGCTTGATACCTGCGGTCATTAGGCCACCACTGACCTGATGGTTTGCAGGACGCAGTGGATTCTTGTTGCGTGTCACCAGCCAGTAATCGAAAACTGGACGTGCTAGTTGCGCCGCGGAACCACCATGCTTGCCATTTTCCCACACCACAGCAATCGCGATCTCAGGGTTATCCGCTGGTGCAAAGCCAACAAATAAACCGTGGTCCCATTGTCGGGAGGAAAGAGCGGCTTCATTATAACGTTTGCCCTGAGCAATACTTTTGACCTGAGCTGTACCTGTTTTACCCGCAATAGAATATTGTAATCCGCCCTTAATGCCACGCCCCGTTCCAGATTGAATCACGTCTATCATGGCTGCATGCATGTTAAGCCAATCTTGCTCTGTACCATTAAATTGAATTTTACCGTCAGGAGCATTGTGCACAGAATATTTTTTTGCGCCTTTATTATCACGTAAAACGTGAGGTGTAACGTGAGAGCCTTTGTTCGCAGTAATTGCTACAGCCATCGCAAGTTGTAATGGGGTAGCAGTAAATGCGCCTTGTCCAATACTGACCGAAATCGTTTCACCTTTTAACCATTTCGATTTGCGTGTACGCATTTTCCAGTCTGGACTTGGATATAAACCTGTGCTTTCACTTGGTAAATCTACACCTGTTTTTGCGCCAAAGCCAAATTGTCGCATCCAGTCATTCATTTTTTCGATACCCATACGATAAGACAAGATATAAAAATAGGTATCACAAGATACAACTTCGGCTTTATGTAAATTTACAGCACCATGACCTGTCTTTTTATGATCACGGAAGCGGTGTTTATCTCCTGGTAAATTAAAATAACCAGGATCAGAAATTGCTGTGCCCCAATCGACGAGTCCGTAATGAATTCCGCCAAGTCCGAACATCGGCTTAATTGTCGAACCCGGTGGATAAACGCCTTGTACGGCACGGTTATAAAGTGGTTGGTCTAAGTTGTCACGTAAACCACTATAATCTTTTGAACTGATGCCTGTAACAAATAAATTTGGATTAAAACTTGGGCTAGAGACCAGTGCTAAAATTTCTCCAGTTCGAGGATCCATGGCTACAATTGCACCACGACGATCTGCCAACTGTTGAGCTGCAATGGTTTGAAGACCATAATCTATCGATAAATAAAGATCATTTCCGCGCGTTGGGTTTTGACGACCTAGATGACGGAGTACATTACCATGTGCATCGGCTTCAACGGATTCATAACCTGGTGTTCCATGTAATAACTCTTCATAGCTTTTTTCTGCACCAATTTTTCCAATCAGGTTGGTACCTGCATATAAATCTTTATCAATAGATCTTAATTCTTTGTCATTAATTCGCCCCACATAACCGATCACATGGGCAAACAATTCGCCATGAGGATAGTAACGTGTCATTTGTGTTTCAATTTTCACACCCGGGAAGTCGTATTTAACTTCGCTGAATTTCGCAATATCTGCTTCAGTCAGATTTAACTTGATGGCAATTCTTTCCGTTTTACGTGCAGTTTTTACGCGACTTTTAAAACGATCGACATCTTCTTGGGTTAAGCTCAGTACTGGAATTAAACGTGCAATGGTTGCATCAATATCTGCGACATCTGTACGACTGAGTGTTGCTGTAAAAACAGGATAATTATCCGCTAAGAGTACGCCATTGCGATCATAAATATAACCACGTGCGGGTGGAAGAGGCTGTAAACGAATTCGGTTTTTATCAGAGGCTGTTGTAAAGTCGTCGTAATGAATAATCTGTAAATATGCATAACGGCAAATTAATAAAAGTAGAAAAGTAGCGACGACAAATATAGCAAAGAAGATTCGACCCTTATAAATGCGCTTTTCTTGTTGCATGTTTTTTAAAGGAAAGTGCTGTTTCATAGGGTGTCGACTTAAATTACAAGGGAGAAAATATAAAAGGCGCGCTATTTTAACGTAAGTTGCATGATCATACTGTAGTATTTTCAATACATCATCTGAATGATGATGCGACAGTTTTTGACTTTGCAGACATTAAAATTGTAGGGACTTGTATATTAGATGCAAAATAATTCTGTTAAAGTCTGAAGCTGTTTGAAATAGGATTGTCCAAGATACACTCTTAGGGAAAATGGAGAAAATAATGAAAAAATCTTACCTTTTACTAGCGGTTTTAGCATTCAACGGCGTTGTCCATGCTGAAGAAAATCCATATATGCCTGAAGCAAAATTAAAAGGGGCAAAAGACGTAGCAACTTGGAACATTGGTGCTGGTTTTACTAAAAAATTATTACATGCCAATCTTGAATGGGTAAATCCATACGGTATTGCTTATGCAAAAGTAGGCGCTTTTTTAAATGATGATAATGAATCTGGTGCGCAAATTGGCTTTCGTTATCCATATCATTTAACAGGTACAGATAAAAATGGTTATTACCTTGGTCTTTATGCTGGTCATATAGATAGTAAAAACTATGGCGGTAAACAAAAAGGGAATTTAGGTGTTGGTACTGATTTAGCATTTGTTTGGTTAAATAGTGATCGAATTGGTACGTTTAGTGTGGGAGCGGGACTGCGTGACAAGATAGAAGATGGAAATGGGAATACTGTTAAAAAAGTAGAGCCCGTTTTTCAGATTTCTTACACGTTAAGTTTTGGCTTATAGGGGCGTGACTGATTGTTCATTCTTTTATAAGTCTTAATGTATCAATAATTCTGAGAGTCATGCATGTTTGATTACGTCAATGAATTGTGGCAGATTTTTTTAAATCGGCCTGACCATCTGGCGGTCCTAAGTATTATTCCAGTGACAGCCCTAGTAACATGGGCTCATGTATGGATGGCTTTAAAAATGGTGTTTTACCCGATTAATTTTTGGGGATTCCATTTAGGACCATTACCTGTAGGTTGGCAGGGGATTGTGCCGCGTAAAGCAGGGCGTATTTCGGGCATCATCACCGATAATACATTATCTAAGTTGGGTTCATTGCGTGAGTTTTTAGAGGCAATGGATCCAGAAGATATGGCAATGATCATTGGTGAGCAAGTTGGTTTTGAGCTTGAACACTTAATTGATGAAGTCATGGTTGATCGTAATGCTGTGTTGTGGGAGAACTTACCATACTCGATTAAACGTCGAATTTATGCGCAAGCCCATAAACAGTTGCCAAATACATTAAAAGAACTTGTGACTGAGCTGACCATGAACGTCGAGTCACTTGTGGACATGCGGGAAATGATGGTCAGCCAAATGGAAGGTGATCGCCGTTTAATGGTACGTATGTTCCTTAAAGTTGGTCAGAAAGAAATTAATTTTATTTGGCATATCAGTGCGTTAATTGGAATGTTCTTTGGGATTTTCCAAATGATCGTTTGGTTTGTGGTACCGTGGCATTGGACCGTTCCTTTTTGGGCATCAATCTGGGGCTTTTTAACCAACTGGATTGCGATTTGGATGGTATTTAACCCAATTGAACCGCATTATATCCGTTACCCACAGATTTTCCGTTTGACCAAAGACCGTAAGTTTCCATGGATCGTTCCTGTGCTAAGGATTGGTACATATAACGTTCAAGGTGCATTTATGAAACGCCAAGAGGAAGTTTCAGATGTATTTGCAAGCGTGGTAACTGAAGATTTAATTACTCTGAAATCCATCATGACTGAAATGATGTATGGTAGTAAAAAAGATAAAACTCGTCGGATTGTCAAGCGCCATATTAATGAAATTATGGAAACTCCATTGGTCAGAACTTCACTGCAGCTTTCATTAGGGCCAAGAGAATATGCTAGACTCAAGACCGACTTGATTGATCGCTCAATTGAAATTACTATGGGTCCAGTATGTGACCCAGCTCTGAATGCAAGTCGTGCGCAGAAGATCTTTCAAATGTTTAGAGACCGCATCCGTGAACTAACACCGAAAGAGTTCCAGAATTTATTGCGACCTGCGTTCCAAGAAGATGAGTGGATCCTAATTGTATTGGGTGGTGTGACTGGTTTTTTTGCAGGTTTAATCCACTTATTTGTTGCTTTCTTATAATTAATTTGATGTTGGTTGAGCAATAAATCTGTATCATATTGCTCAATTTAAGATTTATTGTTTTTAAATGAGGATGTTCTTTTATGCGCATTATTTTACTCGGACCACCTGGGGCAGGTAAAGGTACTCAAGCTCAGTTGATCTGTAAGCGCTACAATATCCCACAAATTTCAACCGGTGATATGCTCCGTGCTGCAATTCGTGAAGGAACTGAACTAGGTCTTAAAGCGAAAAGTGTTATGGAGTCTGGTGGTTTAGTATCAGACGAACTCATTATTGGTTTGGTTCAAGAGCGTATTGCTCAACCAGATTGTGTGAACGGTTGTATTTTTGACGGTTTCCCACGTACGATTCCACAAGCCGAAGCTTTGGAAACGGCGGGTATTTCAATTGATCATGTGATCGAAATTGATGTTCCTGATGAAGAGATTGTTCAACGTCTTTCAGGTCGTCGTCAGCACCCAGCTTCTGGTCGTGTTTATCACCTTGTCTATAATCCACCTAAAGTAGAAGGTAAGGATGATGAAACTGGTGAAGACTTGGTACAACGTCCAGATGATCAAGAAGAAACGATTCGTAAGCGTTTAGGTTCATATCATAGTGAAACTGAACAATTAGTAGGTTTTTATCAAGGTCGTGCTGCTTCAGGTGAAGATGCACCAACTTATAATAAATTGAATGGCTTACGTGCAATCGAAGAAGTTCAAAAAGAATTATTTGCTATTTTAGATAAATAATTTAGTTTTGATAGAACTGTCTTATGTAGCCATAAGACAGTTTTTTTATACCTATAATTATCTACGACATAAAATGTCGCTATGTCAGATTAAATGATATAAAAACTAAACAAAAAACGTTATATTCCATTCAAGCGTACAATTTAAAAATACTGAAACTTAGAATTATTTTAAAGGGTTAACTATGTTGCTGACGATTCAATCTGATCAAGTCGAGCAAATTATTCCAGATGCGAGTTCGGCAAAATCAGCCAAGAAACTCGCAAAATTTGAAGCATGGAACAATATCTCGGGTTCGACTGATCAGTGGATTTGGGGAGAAATTCAGGGCAGTGCGATTTATCAAAGCGCAGTTTTTTTACCTGAACTTAAATGCGAATGTAGTTGTCCAAGTTTTAAACGACCTTGTAAACATGCTTTAGCATTATTGTTTGTCTATACCGAGTATCAAGATAAATTTACTGTGCAATCAGATGAACAAAGCATACCTGATCGAGTACAAAAATGGCGAGATAAAAAAACTAAAACACTTGAAAAGAAAGAAAACAAGATTGATAAACCGATTGATGAAGAAGCACGTGCGAAACGCCAATTGGCACGTGAGAAAAAAATGGATGCAGGCATTGAGGCATTACAAACATGGTTGAATGATATTGTCACGATGGGGCTTGGGAGATTACGTCAGCAACAACATGAAAAGTTCCGCGATATTCAAAGTCGTTTGGTCGATGCTCAAGTTGCAGGTTTAGTTAGTTATTTAGATGAGTTTTCGAGTGCGCTATATCAAAGTAATTGGCAAATGCAGAGTTCATTTTGGATAGCTAAATTACAAACAGCCGTTCATTTATGGCAAAACCGTCAACAGCTCAAACCAGAACTATATGAAGAATTAAAACAGCTTTTTGGTGTGAATTTACCAACTGATGCGTGGGATAACATATCCGCTCAGATACTTCATATTTATGCCTTAGGACAAGTAACTCAGGAGTTGGTCAATACCCGTGGACGTTATCGTCGTCAATGGCTGTGGGATAGTCAAAATTTACGCGACTATTTGCTATTAGATTTTGAAATTCCACCTTATTCGAACTTTGGCTTAACGTTGCCTTTCCAAAAACAACTGGCTCTAAATGCCAAACTTTATCCAGTGGTAAGCCAACAACGTCTTCGTTTAGAAGATAATTTAATGTCATTCAATGATTTGAGCCTAACGCTGGTTGCGCCAAAAGGCTTTGAAAATTTTGATCAAGCATTTACTCAGTATGCAAATGGATTAAAAGAATATCCTTTGCAGCTAGTACGCTTTTTCTGGCTAGAGCAATTGCGTTTGGTCAAGCAGGATAAAGTAATTTATTTGGTCGATCAGGATCAAAAAATGTGTGAAATTGAGATTAAACAATTTGTTGAGTTATGGTTTTTAGTGGGGAATGAGCCATTTAGTGCAGGCGTTGAATGGAATGGATTGCAACTTAAACTGGTGAGTATTTGGCAAGGAGGGCACTTTGAATGTCTTTAAGCACATCATACAGTGAATTTAATCAGCAGTTATTACTCAAACTGACACTAGGGCAGCAGTTTAAACAGACTGTAAAAGTACCGAATGAATTGCAAGTCTATGCACCTAAACAGATTGATTCAGCTCAAGATTTATTGGTCTTGAATCAATATTGGGTGCTCATGCAACAAGCAGGTTATCAAGCACAAGATGTACCTGAAACCTTACAAAAGAATATTGCTGAGAATGATCAGATAGAAAATGAAAAGCAATTGGATAATCAACTTGTGCAAATTTTGAAATGGGTTGTTGCACAAGAGTCGCCATTTTTATATCAAGATTGGGTTATTCAAATTTTCAAACTTGCTCAACTACAGCAGCGAGTGATTCCTCGTTATTTGGTGTTGAAAGTTCTACCACTGTGTCGAAACCCAGTGTTATTGGCATCAGTCTTACCTGAGTTTGCATTTCAGGGCGATGTGACAACACGTTTGGATGATGCAAAAAGGGTGTGGAAATATGTGAAACAACAAGACGCAGCACCATTGATTCGTCAATTACAGAAATCAAAAAGTAGCGAATGGTCTTTGTTGATGAGCCAGTTATGCGGTCAATTGCCGAACTTTATTCATCAACATATAGCAGAGTTTTGGTCACAATCGATTCAGAGAAATCATTTGCAAAGTCATGCTGAAAGTCTTGTCATGTATAACATGCCAGTGACTCAATTTGAAGCTTTATACCAGCATGTAAAAACATTAGAACCACAGAATGCAGCGACAGTAAGTAGTAATGCTGCATTAGCTTTCTATTTATATTATCAAGATAATGCACTGTACAACGAAGTTATGGCGTTAATGCGTGTATGTTTGAGCTACGATGCCCAAGCTGAAAAAGTTAAATTCAACATTAACTTAGATCAAGATGATGCACTCAATGATTATGGTTTTTTTGATCGAGAAGCTAATTTGGTTGAAAGTCGTAAAAGTTTAAAAACAGCTTACCAAAGTGCTCAAGTCGAGCAAGCTTATCAGGCATTTTGTGCAAGTTCACAGGGCGTACTTTATCTCAAAAGAATTTTAATCCAATTGCCACTTGCGTATTGGTTAGAATTATTTGGTACTTGGGATCATTTACTTTCATTGCATTCACAGCAAAAAGATTCACTTTGGAGTGCGTTTATTGTGTGTTGTTATCGAGAGCAACGACATGATTTAGCTTTATGGTTTTACCAACATCAAGTCAAATGGTGTGAAGCTGTAACGGCATCAAGTGGGAACATGTTTGAACGTGAGTTACTCTTTACTTTGCTAGACCGAGAACCAGCAACTGGATTGTTATTAAAGCAACTTGAATCCCATTACCAAAACCAAGATTTAGAACATTTTTGGTTGTTGTTTCAGCGTGCTAAAGCGCTGCATGATGTTCAAAATATCTCAGAAATGGCAGTCGTATTATTACAACATGCATATGCGAACTTAGATTTGCAGCAGGATCAGAAGAAATTTGCACTATTAAAAGAGCAGGCTCAATGGTTGATTTTGCAAGCTTATCCAATCGACATCAGTAGTTTACAAGCTCTTTTTTCTATTTCTGAATGGAAACAGCTCATTCAATTGAATCAGTACAAACAAAAACTTATTGCTTAATGATCAAGAAATCATAAATTAGGATAATCAACATGTCTCAACAAGTTTTACGTGCGCGTGCAGAACAACAGTTTTCTCATGAATTAGATGCATTAAAAGCACATGACAGTTTAGTAAAACCTCCACAATGGCAACTTTCGCCTAAAGCAGTCGTAGATTACTTATTGGGTACAACACTGCCAGATGGAACAGAAATTTCACCAAAATATATTGGTAATCGCCGTTTGATGGAAATTGCTGTTGCGACATTGGCGACTGATCGTGCCTTGTTGTTATTAGGCGTACCAGGCACAGCAAAATCATGGGTATCAGAACATTTAGCAGCGGCGATTTCAGGTAATAGTGCTTTATTGATTCAAGGTACGGCAGGTACGAGCGAAGATACTCTACGTTATAGTTGGAATTATGCCCAACTTTTATCCAAAGGTCCGAGTGAAGATGCTTTGGTGAAAAGTCCGATGTTACGTGCGATGCAAGAAGGCAAGATTGCACGTGTGGAGGAACTGACTCGTATTCCTGCCGATGTCCAAGATACGTTGATTACTTTACTTTCAGAGAAAAATTTACCTGTTCCTGAGTTAGGAATTGAGTATCAAGCGGTACAAGGTTTTAGTGTGATTGCCACCGCCAATAATCGTGATAAAGGGGTGAATGAACTCTCCTCTGCATTAAAGCGTCGTTTTAATACGGTAATTTTACCGCCGCCTGCTACCATTGCTGAGGAAGTGGAAATCGTACAAAAACGCGTTCAATCTTTGGGCAAGAGTTTACAACTACCTGAGATTCAGCCTTTGGATGCTCAAATTCAAAAACTGGTGACGATTTTTAGAGAGCTGCGTCATGGGCAAACCTTAGATGGCAAGCAAAAACTCAAAACCACCACGGGAACTTTATCAACGGCTGAAGCCATTTCAGTGATGAGTCATGGTTGGGTGATGGCAGGGCATTTTGGTTCGGGCAATGTCACTGATCATGAGTTGGCGGCAGGTCTGCAAGGTGCAGTATTAAAAGATCCTGTGCAAGATATCGTACCTTGGAAAGAATATGTTGAAACGGTGATTAAAAAACGTGAGGGTTGGCAAGACCTATATCGTGCTTGTCGTGATTTAGAATAAAACCAAATAATAAAAACCTCATCCCAATCTTCTCCTTGACAAGGAGAAGATGTGATCGGAATAAAGGATAGAAAAATGCTGCATATTCTCGGTATTCGTCATCATGGGCCTGGTTCGGCGCGTAGTGTCTGTAATGCTTTGGCTTCGATTCAACCTGATTGTATTTTGATTGAAGGGCCACCTGATGCCAATGCAATCATTGCTCAATTGCAACATGCAGATTTTAAGCCGCCTGTGGCGTTGTTGTTGAATACCCCTGTACAAAAAGAAGTGCGATCACAGGCAGTATTCTATCCTTTTGCTGAATTTTCGCCTGAGTGGCAAGCTTTGCAATATGCGTTGCGTCAGCAAATTGCAGTAGAGTTTATGGATCTGCCTTTGCAACATCGTTTTGCGTTGGAAAAACAATGGGCAGAGCAACGTTTACAGCAGGCTTCAGCAGACGAGCAAGAGATTGAGTCTAATCAGCAAGGTGATGTTGAGCCAGAACAGAATTTGGAACAGCATTATCTTTCGATTCGCCGAGATCCAATTCAATTGCTGGCAGAGCAGGCAGGCTATCAAGACAGCGAACGTTTTTGGGAGCATTTGGTCGAGCAGCAGCCACACGCTGGACAAATGTTTGCCGCAATTAGCGATGCCATGTCAGCTTTACGTGATTATTTGCTAAGCCAGCAACCTGAAAATTATAGTAGTGAAGACCAACTGCTAGAGCAGTATCGCGAAGCCTACATGCGCAAAGTGATCAAGCAGGCACAAAAGCAAGGCTACCAAAATATTGTGGTGATTTGTGGTGCATGGCATGCACCTGTATTGGCGGATTTAAAAGCGCAAAATAAAGCAGATACCACCTTGCTCAAAGGCTTACCTAAAGTCAAAGTTGATGCTGCATGGATTGCATGGACACATGGGCGTTTGAGCAGGGACAATGGCTATGGTGCAGGTGTACAAGCGGTTGGATGGTATACCCATCTTTGGAAGCATTACCAACAAGCCTTAGATGCAGAGGTTGATGGCGAAAAAATTACGATTGATTGGTTAAGTAAATTTGCTCAAGCCTTACGCCAAGCGGGTCATGATGCCTCTAGTGCTCAGATTATTGATGCGGTACAACTGATTCAATCTTTATTGCAATTACGTGGACGACGTATTCCTGATTTGGAAGATTTATTTGAGGCAATTCGTTCGGTCTTAAATCACGGCTTAGATATTCCGCAACCGATTTTAGCTAAATTGCTTGAAGACGAGCAATTGGGGCAAGTGCCTGATGAGTTGATTGAGTTGCCCATTCAAAAAGACTTTTTACAGCAAGTGAAGCATTTTCGCCTGAAACTCGAAGCACCCCATCGTGACATTAGTCTGGATTTACGTGAAGCCTTCGACTTGGCAAAAAGTCAATTTTTACATTGCGTGAAATTACTGGGTCTCGCTTGGGCAGAGTTAGCTGGTGCAGGCTCAAAGCAAGGTAACTTTAAAGAAGTTTGGCAGTTGTCTTGGCAGCCTGAAACTAGTTTATATCTGAATGAAATGTCGTTGTGGGGAAATAGCATTCAGCTTGCCACACAAAGTTATGTCGAACATCAGATTAGACAATGTGAAGATGTGGCGCAAATTGCGCAACTGATCGAGAGCATTTTATTGTCTGGTTTGGATCAAAGCCTAAATTTGGCTTTGGATAAATTGAATGAGCTTACTACTCAGCATCAAGACCCAAGTATTATTTTGGCAACTTTAAAGCCGCTTATTACGGCAATTCGTTATGGCAGTGTGCGCCAATTTTCAATGCAACATTTACATCAAGTGGTAGAACATTTAGCGATTCGTTTGATGTTGAGTTTGCCAAGTTATTGTGTACAACTGAATGCCGAAATGGCTCAGCAATTTGCCCAACAACTACAAACTTTATATGAGCTTTTAGAACAATTACAACAAGATGAATTGTTACAGCTCTGGCAAGAGACCTTACATCAGTTATTGCAGTTGGAACATATGCAAGGTTATTTGCATGGTTGTTGTGTACGTTTAGCTCGAGAACAGCACTTGATTGATGTGGAGCAAACACAGGGATTTCTGTCTCGAGCTTTGTCGATTGGGCAGACGGCGGATTATAGTGCGGCTTGGTTTGAAGGTTTCTTGACCCATCAAGCTTTGTTATTGATTCATGAGCAAAGTCTTTGGGACACCGTGAGCCAATGGGTCAATCAATTACAAGAACAGCAATTCATTGAGTTATTGCCAATTTTGGCCAGAACAGCTTCAAGTTTTAGCCCTGCTGAAGCACAGCAATTAATTCAGAAAGTGACGCAGAAAGCGACCGCAGTCAAACAAGAGGTCGGTACTTTAGATATTGCACGTGCTCAAACGGTATTAGATGAAATTTACGCGTATTTACAGCCTGTTGCTGTCGAGGTTTAAGTGATGAATATGAATGAAGAACTGATCACTTTAGAGCAACCTGATCTTGCGGAACAAGAACGACGTTGGCGATTAATTTTAGGACAAGTCCCAAATTCGACTTCGCATTTACCGAATTGGTCGGTGCAAGATACCAAAATGCAAGAATGTCTGAATGAGCTTTATCAGGCGCAACAGCCTAATCGCCGTGGTGGTTTGGGGCATTCTAGTCCTAGGGTGGCGCAATGGTTGGGGGATATTCGCCAGTATTTCCCATCTTCTGTGGTAAAAGTTATTCAAAAAGATGCTTTAGAGCGTTTAAATTTACAACAAATGTTGTTAGAGCCTGAATTGTTGGCAAGTGTAGAAGTCGATATTCATTTGGTTTCTACCTTAATTTCACTCAATCATTTGATGCCTGAAAAAACTAAAGAAACCGCGCGTATCGTGGTGCGTCAGTTGGTAGAGCAACTTGAAAATCGTCTAAAGCAACCATTACAGCAAGCGATTCGAGGCAGTATTAATCGCTCAGCACATACACGCCGTCCTAAACGCATGCAAGACATTAATTGGCAGCGCACCATTCAGTCTAATTTGAAACATTGGCAGGAAGATTTTAAAACGATTATTCCACATGAGTTACATGGTCATCCACGTCAACAAACGGCTTTAAAAGACATTGTACTCTGTGTTGATCAGAGTGGTTCGATGGCACCTTCCGTGATTTATTCCAGTGTTTTTGCGGCAGTGATGGCAAGTATTCGTGCAGTCAGTACACAAATGATCGTGTTTGATACGGAGCTAGCCGATTTAACCCCTTTGCTCGAAGATCCTGTGGATGTGTTATTCGGCACACAGTTGGGTGGGGGAACCGATATTGCGAAAGCAATTAAATACTGTCGTAGTAAAATCACTCGCCCAGAAGATACCATTTTTATTCTTATCAGTGATTTGTGTGAAGGTGGAGATGCTAAGCAAATGCTCAAGCAAGTGGCTGAAATGCTAGATAGTGGGGTGCAAGTCATTACGCTACTGGCATTGTCTGATGACGGTGCACCTTGGTACGATACTCAACATGCACAGATCTTTGCGGATATGGGGATTCCAACGTTTGCTTGCACACCTGATCAGTTCCCAGAGCTGATGGCGACGGCTATTGAAAAACGAGATATTCATGCATGGTATGCAACCCAGCAAAATCTGACATAATAGAACATGAAGATGACGTTTCGGTATGCAAGTCGAAACATGTGAGCTGATTGAGGATACTTCGTTGCTGAAAATTATTTTGATTGTGGTGGTAATTTTAAGTTTAGCTTTACTGTTGTTTTTATTATATCAAAGTCAAAAAATGCTGCGCCATGTGCAGAAACAACAGGCTTTGGAAAATAAGAAAAATGGTCGAGAACGTCAGCTACACCCCAAATTACAGCAGCGTAAAAAACCTCAGGATTAACTGAGGTTTTTTGTTGGAATTGTTTTTACGACTCCAAATTCAAAACGATCAGGCCAGTTGCAGACATCGGATACGATACATTCAGCACATTTAGGTTTACGTGCTATACAACAATAACGTCCATGCAAGATCAGCCAATGATGAGCATCGATAATAAATTCTTTAGGAATAACCTTAATTAATCGATCTTCGACTTCTAAAACATTTTTACCTACTGCCAAACCAGTACGATTGCCAACACGGAAAATATGGGTATCGACTGCCATAGTAGGGTGGCCAAAGGCGGTATTGAGCACGACGTTTGCCGTTTTACGCCCTACACCTGGTAAAGCTTCTAGTTCTTTTCGCGTTTCTGGAATTTGTCCTTGATATTGGTCAACTAAAATCTGACAAGTTTTGATCACATTTTCAGCTTTAGCGTTATATAAGCCAATCGTCTTAATATATTCTTTTAAGCCATCAACCCCAAGATTTAAAATAGCTTGTGCAGTATTGGCAACGGCATAGAGTTTATCAGTGGCTTTGTTGACACTGACATCGGTTGCTTGCGCAGAAAGCAAAACAGCAATCAGTAACTCAAAAGGAGAGCTGTAGTTCAGCTCAGTTTGGGGATGTGGTCTTTGCGTACGTAAACGTTCAAAAAAAGTCTGAACTTGTTTTTTGGTCATATTTTTGACAGGCATTTAGATTCCCTGTAATTCATTTAAGCATTTTTGCAAATCAAGCAATTGTGTTTGCTTGGATTCATCTGCACGTACACTTAACTGCTTTTCTAACTTTTTGATTTGCGTTCTAATTTTCGCAAGTTCAATTGTCGTTTTTGCATCTAATACAGGATTTTCTTTCGGTTTATCCATGAGAGTGATCACGGGTACATTGTTAAGTGCTTGAGAAAATTGAGCAAAAAATTCGGTATCAATTTCAGCACGAACAATCGGTCCTTTACGGCTCAAACGACGTTTTTCTTCTCTTTGAATATGCGCATAGTAACGATGTCTTAGATCATCTTGTTCAATAGTACGTTGTTGAACTGTAGGTAATGGATTGGAATCTGCGACAAGATCAATACAATCTACAGGACAGGGTGGAATACATAACTCACAACCTGTACATAGATCAGTCAAGATACTATGCATTAATTTTCCGCTACCGATAATGGCATCAACAGGGCAGGCACTAATACATTTAGTACACCCGATACATTCATCTTCACGAATTATCGCTTTCATTTGTTGCGGTCGACCATCTGCTTGAATATCCCAAACACTCGGTTCCGCAATCATTGTTGGTCTTTTTAATAATGCTGCAAGTGCATCTGCAACGGGTTGCCCACCAGGAACGCATTTGTTTGCATCTTCACCTTCCACGATCGACTTTGCATAAGGTAAACAACCATCACGATGTCCACATAAACCACATTGCGTTTGTGGTAAAAGTTGGTCTACTTGAACGATAAGAGAGAGTTGTTGTGCTGAAACTGACATGAAAGAAGATAAGATAAAAACAATGTCGTTATTATAGCAAAGAATAGTTTAATCGGCGGCAATCGTTGCTTAAATCTACTTTTTATAGATTTTTATTTTTGCAATTTTATAGTGCTAATATTGTTTTATTTTAGTGCTAAATCTTGTATTTCGAATGATTTCTAATGCCTTATTACTAGGTTAAATGCTTATTTAAGCTATTTTTTTGAATATTTATTATAAAAATAATGAATATTTTTTAAATTAAGATATTGATTTAAAATAATAAAAAATATTATTTATGAAGATTGGGTTGAGAGTTGATCATAAAGGGTATTAAATGTGTTTAATATTCTATTTTGGTGCATTTTTTGCACTAAATTAAATCACTATCTGGGGGTGAGAGTTGAAATACGATAGCTTAAATGATTTCTTGGAGTATGTTAAAGCTAGAGATCCATATCAACCTGAGTTTTTACAAGCAGTAGAAGAGGTCATGACGAGTTTATGGCCTTTTATACAGAAAAATCCTAAATACGCTCAATACGGTTTGTTAGAGCGTTTGGTTGAGCCTGAACGTGTTATTCAGTTTCGTGTATCGTGGATGGATGACCAAGGTCAAACTCATGTAAATCGAGCTTTTCGGATTCAATTTAATTCAGCGATTGGGCCATTTAAAGGTGGCATGCGTTTTCATCCTTCAGTAAATTTATCGATTTTAAAATTTTTGGGTTTTGAGCAAACTTTTAAAAATGCATTAACGACTCTCCCTATGGGGGGTGGTAAAGGTGGTTCAGACTTTGATCCAAAAGGAAAGTCAGAAGCTGAAATTATGCGTTTTTGCCAAGCGTTAATGTTGGAGTTATATCGTCATTTAGGTTCAGATACCGATATTCCAGCAGGTGATATCGGGGTTGGTGGTCGTGAAGTAGGCTTCATGGCGGGGATGATGAAAAAGCTGAGTAATGATACGGCTTGTGTTTTTACGGGCAAAGGTATTTCTTTTGGCGGAAGTTTAATGCGTCCAGAAGCGACTGGTTATGGCACTGTTTATTTTGCTGAAGAAATGCTGAAAACTCGTGGTGATAGCTTTGCAGGAAAAACGGTTTCGATTTCGGGTTCGGGAAATGTAGCGCAATTTGCCGCTGAAAAAGCTATGTTTTTGGGTGCAAAAGTGGTGACTCTGTCAGATTCGAATGGCACTGTTTTTGTAAAAAATGGTTTTACTGATGCATTACTTGCCGAAGTGATGGAGCTGAAAAATATCAAGCGTGGACGTATTTCAGAGTTTGCATCGAAGCATGGTTTTGAATATTTTGAGGGTAAAACCCCTTGGCATATTCCTGTTGATATCGCATTACCTTGTGCCACTCAAAATGAGCTAGGTGCAGAAGATGCAAAATTATTACTAGAAAATGGTGTGATGTGTGTTGCAGAAGGAGCCAACATGCCATCTACCTTGGACGCAGTTGAACAATTTATCGCAGCTAAGATTTTGTATGCACCAGGTAAAGCATCAAATGCGGGCGGAGTTGCAACTTCTGGTCTTGAGATGTCTCAAAATGCGTTACGTTTTGGTTGGACACATGGTGAAGTTGATGAACGCTTACATGCCATCATGAAAGATATTCATGCTAATTGCTTAAAATATGGGACCAAAGAAGATGGTACTGTCAATTATGTTGATGGTGCAAATATTGCTGGTTTCGTCAAAGTAGCAGATGCCATTCTTGCGCAGGGTATTTATTAAGGGTCTCCTAAACTCCCGCTTTAATAAAGAGGGGATTTCCATAAAAAATCCGATGTTGAAAAACATCGGATTTTTTTAACTGGCTAAAATTATGGTTTTTTCACGATTTCTTGTTCAACGACCATATCTAACACATCTGCAATACTTGATTGATCGGCAGCAGGGTTTTTAATGTCGAAACGTTTAACTCGAACGATCACACGTTGGTTTGGATTATGTTCAAAACCTTCGATTTGACCATAGTAAAGTGACCAATTTTTATCAGCGTATGTTTTGATGCCTTTATCGTCATATTTAATTTCACGAACTTGCATACAAGTTTGTGGTGCTACACCCGTACATGATTTAGTTTGTGGTGAAATTTCGAGGAAAACGATTTTACCTTCAGACTGGTATTTTGCTTCAGCTGTCATTTTACCAAGGAACGTATATTTTTGACCTTTACTATCAGTTATCGTCAAGATCGCTTGATCATTTTGGGTACTGAGTGTGAAAGGAGCTTTTTTCTCACTAAAAATATCAGCAGATAAGCGTTCTTGTTGCATTAAATCATCCGCACACGCCATCATTGTTGATGCCAGTGGTGAGGTTACAATGGTATTACCTTCAACTTTCCAAGTCCCGCCTTGATTATTACAACCAGTTTGAATAGATAATCGTTGATTATCATCGAAAGATAAAACTAAAGGTTTTGATGCTTTTGAACCTTGATAAGTCCAATTATATTCAGTTAAATTTTTTGCTGCTGTTGTATTAATTTGAGAAATAACATTATCAGTTACATTTTGTACAGTTTGGCACGCCATCAAAGAAAGCTGTAATAAGGCAAGAACTAAATATTTAATTTTCATAGTCAAACAACAGTAAATAAATAACAGTCATTAGCTTAAAGTATTCTTAAAAAAATAAAATGTAATCAGTTTATGGATTAAGTTCGTTAAATATATCTATTTGTAAATTTTAAGAAAATTGATTAGGGAAATGGCTCACCCAAATATAAGTAAGCCATTTGAAAAGTCTGATGTTTGGTTTTTAATCAAAACGATAAATATCCATACCTAATGATCCCATTGAAAAACTACTATGCACGATACTAAAACGATGACCTGTTCCCATTGCAAAGAATAATGGTGCAAAATGTTCAAGGGTAGGATGATTTCGTTGCACGTAGGGTAAAGATGGCCAGTCAAGTACAGCGTCATAATCTTGATGATTCAGTTTACTAACTACACTATTCCGAAATGTGCTTGCCCATATTGGAACTTCAGCATCTGCATGCCATGAAAGTTCAGAGAGATTATGGGTAATGCTACCAGAGCCAATTAATAAAATTTGTTGTTCACGTAAAGGTGCTAAAACTTGCCCGATTTTGTAAATCTGGTCAGCATTCATTTCGATGGGTAAGGAAATTTCAATCACAGGAATATCGGCTTCTGGATACATATGCAATAAAGGCATCCATACACCGTGATCTCGTGGTCGTGTGCTATTTGCATGTGCAGGAATATCTGCTTCTGCAAATAGAGTCAGTATTTCCTCAGCAAGTTTTGGAGCGCCCGCAGCAGGATAACGGATCTCATAAAGTTCAGGAGGGAAACCACGAAAATCATGCCACGTTTGAGCTCGAGTTGATGTACTTACTTCTAGCGCTTGGCTTTCCCAATGAGCAGACATCACAATAATTGCTTGGGGTTTTGGTAAATTATTGCTTAAACGATGCAATGCGGGACCCACTTGTTCAGGATCAAGTGCAAGCATGGGAGAACCATGAGAAATAAATAACCCGGGTAAAGTCTGGAAATTCATAGATAAGCACCTGATTGGAAATACATCATTATCGTGACAAATTCATGAGAACAATGACAGCCCTTAAACATCAACAGATTGTTCTATAATCAGAACAATTTTAAGCACGATGATAAGGATGATTATGATTGATACTCATCGCTCTATAAAGTTGTTCAATCAGTAGAATACGAACCATTGGATGTGGCATGGTCAATTTAGAAAGAGACCAATGCCAAGCTGCTGCTTTACGAACTGCGTCTGAATGTCCATCAGGACCACCAATCGCAAGAGCAATATCATTGCCTTCAAGCATCCATTGTTTCATGGTATCTGCCAGTTTTTCTGTACTGAGTTCTCGACCACCTACTTCTAAGGCAATTAACGTTTCATTGGGTTTAAGTGCATTTAAAATACTATCACCTTCAATTTGACAATATTTTAAAATATCTGCTTCGGAATCATTTTTGCCTCGTTTTGCCATCGGGAGTTCAATCACTTGAGTTTGTACAAAAGGTTGAATGCGTTTGAAATAGTCTTCAAATCCAGTTAACACCCAAGCAGGCATTTTTTGCCCGATAGTCAGAATACGAATTTTCATAGAATAAATAGATCGAGAAATTACGCCTATTATAAACAGTGTTCTTTATCGATAGTGATCAGCATGAAAGGGAATAGTCGCTGAAAGTGTATTTATTGATTACGTTGTATAAAAAACGCAGCTCAAAATTGCGTTTGAGCTGCGATCAAAGTGTCATCAGTCTGGAGTTCGGATGACACTAAAAAATGAGTTCACTGAGTCAAGCTTCATCTTTATTTTTATCGACTCTATTTTATTATGCAATATATTGGTTGTTTTTCAACCAAATTATGTAACAAAAAAAGAGAGCCGAAGCTCTCTTTAATTTTCATCTACTTACTTGTTTAATGGCGCGCAGCTTTTGCTTCTTCTACTGGTTTAACAATAGGCGTTTTAGGTAAAGGCTTCGGCGTATCCGTTAATGCTAAAGGTAAGATCTCATCAATGCTTTTTACAGCTTTGATTTCTAAGCCTTCTTTTACATTGTCAGGAATCTCAGCCAAGTCACGAACGTTATCTTGTGGAATAAAAACTAATTTAATTCCACCACGGTGAGCTGCAAGAAGTTTTTCTTTTAGACCACCAATACGCATCGCACGACCACCTAGACTCGTTTCACCTGTCATCGCAATGTCTGGACGAATCGCAATACTAGTAAATGCCGATACAAGGGCAGTGGTCAGCGCCAAACCAGCCGATGGGCCATCTTTTGGTGTTGCACCTTCTGGTAAGTGAACGTGTACATCAGTTTCTTCAAAACGAGAAGCTTCAATACCTAGTTCATCGGCACGCGTGCGTACTAAAGTCATTGCTGTAGTAATAGATTCTTTCATTACATCACCAAGTGAACCCGTGGTAATGAATTTACCTTTACCTTTTACAGCCGCAACTTCAATGGTCAGCAACTCACCACCCACCGAAGTCCATGCCAGGCCATTGACACGACCGACTTGCGCTTCATCCTCCGCAACACCAAAGTCAAACTTGTGTGGACCCAGATATTCAGGAAGATTTGCCGATGTCACATCAAGCTGTAAGTTTTTAGATTTTTTGCTGACTGCTTCTTTAACAACTTTACGTGCAATTTTAGACACTTCACGCTCTAAACTACGTACACCAGCTTCACGTGTATAACGTTGCACGATGTCACGAATCGCTTCTTCATGAATTGTTAATTCTTTTGCACGTAAACCATTGTTCTTGATTGCTTTCGGAACAAGGTAGCGTTCAGCAATATTTACTTTTTCATCTTCGGTATAACCCGGTAAACGAATGACTTCCATACGATCCAGCAAAGCTTCAGGAATATTCATGCTGTTAGCTGTACAGATGAACATGACTTCTGAAAGATCAAGATCAAGGTCTAAATAATGATCGTTGAACTTGCTATTTTGTGATGGATCAAGTACTTCCAATAATGCTGATGCAGGATCGCCACGGTAGTCTTGTGCCATCTTGTCAATTTCGTCGAGTAAGAACAGTGGGTTCTTCACGCCAACTTTTGTTAAAGATTGTACAATTTTACCCGGCATCGCACCTATGTAAGTACGACGGTGACCACGGATCTCAGCTTCATCACGTACACCACCAAGCGCCATGCGAACAAACTCACGACCTGTTGCTTTAGCAACAGACTCACCAAGTGATGTTTTACCCACACCTGGAGGACCAACTAGACAAAGAATAGGACCACGGAGTTTTTTCACACGCGACTGAACTGCAAGATATTCAACAATACGATCTTTGACGTCATCTAAGCCATAATGATCTGCATCCAGAATTTCTTGTGCTTTTGCTAAGTTAATGCTGACTTTGCTTGCCTTGTTCCAAGGTGTATCTAGAATCACTTCTAAATAGTTGCGAACAACTGCCGCTTCACTTGAAGCAGGTTGCATTGCTTTGAGTTTACGAAACTCAGCTTCAGCTTTTTTACGTACATGTTCAGGTAAGTCAGCTTCAGCAAGACGCTTCTCAATCTCAGCAACATCATCCTCAGCACCGCCGTTCATATCAGAAAGTTCACGTTGAATAACTTTCATTTTTTCATTTAGAAAGTATTCTCGTTGATTCTTTTCCATCTGACGTTTAACACTGTCATGCAACGTTTGTTCAATTTGCTGTTCAGCAGATTGATTCATCAAGTAGCTCATCAACTCTTGCAAATGCGCTTCAAACTCGTCGTGCTCTAAAAACTTTTGTTTCACTTCGATATTTAAAGGTACACGAGTTGCAACAAAGAACATTAATTGTAATAAGTCTTCGATTTTATTTGCTGCTGCAACAAGTTCACGTGCATTACGTAATTTCGCTTCAGCATATTGAGCGAATAGGGTACGCAATTCGTTTAAGCGAGTTGCTTGAGCTTCCTTATCCAATGGTAATGTAATTGGACTGAGAGTGTGCTCGGCAGTCAAGTATTCTTCACCATCAATGATACGCTCTAATTTAGAACGATGCAGACCTTCAATCAGTACTTTAATGCAGTTTTCATCATTTTCATGATTTACGACTTGTACGATTTTAGCCACAGTTCCATATTGATAGAGGTTATCGTGATCAATTTCTTCTGTAAGCGAATCTTTTTGCGCAACTACAAATACTAAATTGTCACCGTTACGAGCCACATCCACTGCATTGATCGATTTTTCACGACCCACAAATAGCGCAATTTGCATGTGTGGATAGACCACAACATCACGCAATGCTAAGAGTGGTAATACACTTGGAACCTGTGGCTCTAAGCTTGATTCATTATTTAAAATATATTCAGACATGGGCACTCCTAATGAGTGACAACGGTGTTGCCATGTTTTTTATAGTGATGTGCATTTCAAAAATTACAAGGGTTTTTACTTAGAAAATATTAAAAAAAGACTAAATTGGTCGGTTTTTTTCTAAAAAATATTAGAACAATAAGGTTAAGGCTTGAAAATATAGAACTTTTTAGGTGTTAGTAAGCCATGAATCGGTTGATCCCATTTTTGTCTGGGTAAAGTTTGATCAATATATTGAAATGTATGAGCGAGACCCAAACGAAAAGGTCGATGCGGCGCACTTGCCAAAGTACGATCATAGAAACCACCTCCCATGCCGATTCTTGTTCCTAAGTGATCACAGGCCAATAAAGGCATAATCAGTAAATCTAAAGTAGCTACATGCTGACCACGCGATGCGATTGGTTCTTTCATACCCAGAGGATGGTGTGAAAAGCGTTTATTTAAGTATTGACTGGAGCTGATTTTTACCCATACAAGTTCTTGATTCATCGTGCAGATCATGGGTAGGTAAACGAGTTTTTTGTGTTTAAAACAAAGTTGAATGAGTTTGTGAGTGTGCACTTCGCCAAAAGCATGAAGATATAATCCAACGCTTTTTGCACACTTGAATTGAGGTATTGATCTGAGGCGATTTAAAGCGTCTTGCTCACTTTTTTTATGTTCAAAGCGATTCACTCGTTTTCTTTTTAAACGAATATCTTTTCTGAGTACATGTAAATCACTATTCATCGTATTCAAAATATAATAAAGCCTCGAGAATCATACTTGATTTAAGTGTGCTTAAGTATCTAAATAAATTGAAGTTCTAATCTTGTTGGTCAGTTCTGGATTCTGACAATTCAAAGTAATCACACAGCTGTAGCACTAGACTTAATCAGTGTGCTGTCAAAAATAAGAATAAAATAACAAATTTTGGTTTTATGTGGCAAAAATATCACAAATTGCGTAAAAAGTGCTCTATAATCTTGCTGTGAAAATTGCAAATACTTGGTTATTTCACATATTTAAACAATTAAAAGGAATATTTTAGCGCTATGAATGAATGGGGTGTTTTATTTCATTCGTTACGATATTCACTGTGTCACTTTATAAAAATATTGAAAAGACCATAGGGTAATGTTGAGAGGGAAAAAGTATGTTTGATTCAAAAAATGTAATTGTCTTAGATCAAATGCTTATCTTAACTAAAGAAGGTAAAAATGATTTGGTTTATCACAATGATACGCTGTTGAAAGTAATGATGATCTCTAATCAGCATCTCATCGTCGCCGATGATTACCAAACCAGTTTCTTATTGAAACAGAAGGATGAAAATGTGATTTGGTCATTTATCTAATGTTATGTACTTTTTTGATGAGTATTGATTCAACTGTCTAGATTGATTGATGGAATTTATTGTTTGAGTTCCATCAATATTGGGCAACATTCATTTTCTGTCGTTTTACACTCGTCTAACCATGTGGAAAGTCTTTGCTTAAGACCCATAAGTTCCTGAATTCTTTCATCGATCTTGCTCAATCGTTGTTCAATAACATGTCTCACTTGGATGCGATCTTCTAAATTCAATGTGAGCAATTCTTTAATTTCATTCAGTTGTAATCCAGCATCCTTCGCTTTCTGAATAAAGCTCAAGGTCTCTAAGTCTTGCTGACTATAATGTCGGTAACTTTGAGTACTTTCAGGTATTCGCATTAAGCCTATACGTTGATAATAACGAATGGTTTCGACATTAATGTGACAGGATTTTGCTAATTTTCCGATTGTAAGGTTCATTTTCTCATACCTTTGTTGGGATAGTGAAAAAGCACTTGACTCTGTACCTAGGTACAGACTTTATCCTAGTCCTATCGAGAAAGAAAAGATAGGTGTCGTCATGACTCAACAACCATCTTCATGCTGTTCTAAAAATGAAGTACCGCTTGTGTACGAATATATTGATCCAGTTTGTGGTATGACAGTCGCTGAAAATTCGCAGCACTATTTTGATTATCTAGGTATCCGCTATTTATTCTGTTCAGCAGGTTGCCAACAGAAATTCAGCTCAAAGCCTGAAAATTATTTAAAATCAGATCAAGATCTAAAATTAACATCATCTTGCTGTGCTAAGCAGTCTCAACAAAAAGTAGGTTCATGTTGTGAAAGTGAATCAGAGCAAGCTATTGAATTAGCTCAAACATCTTCTTGTTGTAAGCCTAAGCCAACGAAGCAAAAACTAAGTGCATGTTGTGGCCCTAAACCAGAAGTAGCATCTATTCAAGATGAAGCTGAAAAATCTTCTTCTTGTTGTGGTGGAAAGCATGATCATTCAAGTGAAAGCAATTTGGTTGATACAGAGATTGATCCTGTCTGTGGTATGTCAGTCAAAATCACGACAGATTTAAAAACAGATTATCAAGGTAAAATCTATTATTTTTGTAACGCATCTTGCTTAGATAAATTTAAAAATGATCCTGAATTTTATCTAATTCCAGTCGATCAGCGTCCTGTACCTGAGGGAGCAATGGATATGGATTATACCTGTCCGATGGACCCTGAGATTGTACAAAAAGGGCCAGGAACTTGCCCAATTTGTGGGATGGCACTGGAACCAATGCAACCCACTTTGGATGATGGACCAAATCCTGAGCTAGTAGATTTTAGTCGACGTTTTTGGACTACATTACCTTTGAGTTTGTTGGTGATGATCTTGGCCATGGGTTCACATATTCATGCCTTTATTTCGCCACATATTCAGCCGTGGATCGAACTTCTTTTAAGTTTGCCTGTTGTGTTATGGGCGGGTTATCCCATTTTACAACGTTGCTGGGTGTCTTATAAAACAGGACATCTGAATATGTGGAGTTTGATTGGTGTTGGGGTACTTGCAGCATTTATTTATAGTGTGATTGCAACCATTTTCCCATCACTCATTCCAGTTGAGGCGAAAACAGGGCATGGTGTTGCTGTGTATTTTGAAGCAGCCTGTATGATTGTTTCATTGAGCTTGTTGGGTCAAATTTTAGAACTAAAAGCACGTTCACAAACAGCAAATTCATTGAAAGCTTTACTCCGTTTACAACCTGCTAAAGCGAAGCTTGTGCAGCATGATCAAGTTGTTGAAGTAGATATAGCGATGGTCAAACAAGGTGATATTTTGCAAATATCATCGGGTGAGCAAATTCCATTAGATGGTCTAGTAGTTGATGGAAAGACCTATGTTGATGAATCCATGATGACAGGTGAGCCTGTTCCTGTGAAAAAGGAAAAAGATGACCGAGTGATTGGCGGGACAATTAATCAACAAGGCGCTATTCGAATCCAAACAACTGCTGTAGGTAGGAACACGACATTAGCCAAAATGATCCAAACTGTCGCTGATGCGCAACGCTCCAAAGCACCATTGCAACGAATTGCAGATGTGGTTGCAAAATATTTTGTGATCGCCGTACTCAGTATCAGTGTGCTGACTTTTATTGCGTGGATGGTATTTGGGAAAGCACAGTTTGATTTGGCTTTAATGTGTGCAGTCGCTGTTTTGATTATTGCTTGTCCATGTGCTCTTGGCTTGGCAACGCCAATGTCAGTGATGGCAACCACGGGTCGAGCAGCTCAAAAAGGTGTGCTGTTTAAAGATGCAGAAGCAATTGAAGCCTTAAGCAAGGTCAATACCCTGATTATTGATAAAACAGGAACATTGACCGAGGGTAAGCCAAGTTTAAAAGAGATTCGGTCTTTATCTGAAGCGTATAGCCAGACACAAATTGAGTTATGGATTGCATCAATTGAACAATATTCGACACATCCAATTGCACAGACATTAACTAAACTGGTTGATCCAAATCAATTGCTCAATGTTTCTGATTTTGAAGATGTCGCAGGCTTTGGTGTGAAAGGAAACATTGATCACCAGACCCTGTATATTGGTAGTCAGAAGCTTATTGAACAGTTGGCGTTGACCTTAGATGCTGATTTAATCCATGAGTTGGATCAAAAACGTGCACAAGGCGATGTGTTTAGTTTTTTGATGTCAGAACAAGAAGTGATTGCCTATATTTCGATTCATGATGCAATCAAACAAAATGCCAAAACTTTGATTGATCAACTACATGCTGATGGAATTGAAGTAATTATGGCAACTGGTGATCATCAGAAAAATGCAAATATGGTTGCAGATGTTTTAGGTATAAAAACAGTCTATGCCAATCTTGATCCTAAGCAAAAACTTGAAATTGTGAAACAAGCACAAGCTCAGGGAAAAATTGTGGCAATGGCTGGGGACGGTATCAACGATGCACCAGCACTGGCGCAGGCGAATGTTGGTATTGCGATGGGAACAGGAACAGATATTGCCAAGCAAACAGCGCAAGTGACTTTAGTTAAAGGGGACATTCAAGGGGTTGCACAAGCAGTTCATATGGCAAAATTAGGGGTAAAAAATATGAAGCAAAATCTTGCATTCTCTTTTGTTTATAATGGATTAGGTGTTCCTGTTGCAGCAGGTTTATTTTATCCACTAACAGGATTATTGCTTACGCCAATGTTTGCTGCTGTAGCAATGTCATTAAGCTCGCTCTCTGTTGTGGTGAATGCTTTACGTTTGAATAAATCATAATTCATTTTAAGAAAAATAAAGCCCCTATTCTCATAAATTGAGAGTAGGGGTTTTATTTTGACCCAACTGACATCATCAACATATAACCGAGTACTCATTCATCGTGGAAATATTGCCATTTGGTTTGATCCTGCTACGCAATGGTATGCTCCATCAAAAGGCAAACAAGGGCGAAATCAAACCTACTCCGATGCAGCCATCCAACGCTGCATCCTTATGAACTATTATAAAAAAGATTTAGAAAATTTAATGGGGATTAATTTAACAGTACAAATTCTATTCAAAATAAATAGTTTATTAAAAAATACTTGAGGTGAAATCATTATTTTTATAATTAAAAAAGTTGCTCCAGAGATGCCGCTGCATGGTCATTACCCTGAACCCGATGAGTTCAAGGTGGAGGTGACGCATACTTACTGGGTTTCCTACTCGGGGTAGGCATACACTCAAAATATACAGGACACATCCATAAATTTAAGTATCGGCAGGGGACTAGACGTACTGGCGAACACCCTAGAGACAGTTTTAGTATAACCGATCTTTAAACGATGACAATCGCTACTTGTAAAGATAATTATTAATTGATGAGGCTTTGTGCAATTTTACTCAACAGTTTGTTCGACATCTTCCAAGATGGTTTGAAGTAGGCGCTCACAGTGAGCATATTCCTGCAAAGATTTATTCAAACTAAAGACATCTTGTGCCATCTGTAAGGCAACCATAATGACTAATTTATTGTGTTCTACACGAGGAGCATTACGTCGCATATCCTGAAACTTTTGATTCAGTAGTTCAGCTGCACGCTCTAATTCTTCACGTTTATCTTCAGTGGTATTTAAGCGAAAAGTCTGTTCAATTAAACGAAGTTCTACTGTCACTTGTTCACTCATGATCAGTTTTCCTCTTGTAGTTCAGCATTCGGGTGAGCAAGTTGCTGAATTTCTTGTGCATGTTGATCCTGTGCTGTACCAAGAACAGCCAGACGCTGGATAATCGCCTCAACTTTAGATTTTGCCAACTCATTTTTTTGTAGCAAACGATCACGGTCCTGCTGCAAGTCCTGAATTTCCTGCTGACTATGACGTTGCTGTGCTTGTAACTTCTCTTTATTTACACGTAAGTCATTACGCTCAGCTAAAATCTCTTGGAAGCGGTTTTTTAAATCAGTGGTGCTTTTCTCTAAACGGCCATAACGTTCCGCTAAAGTTGTTGCATCTTGATTCAGTTGCTTAAATTGATCTTGTAACTGAGACAATTGTTCAGTTAAGTTATCAACTTCTTCCTGCTTTTGCGTGATGATGCTATTTTTCTGCACAACTTGTGCATGGTGGTCAGTTTCAGCGAGTTGTTTAGCCTCAGTAAGCGAAGTATTCTCTCGCTCTAAATGATGTAAGCGTGTTTTTAAAACACCAATATGCGCTTGTAGACGCTGTAATTGTTCTAACATAACGAAGGTCGCACAGAGTTGCAATCAAAGGTAATATATACAGCAGTATAGAGATTGGATAAACGAATGCAAGACGATATTTCAGGTTGGACGGAATGGAATGCCCATTTTGATGGGATTGAAGAAATTTCAAGCCCAAGTGAGTTACACGGTTTACTCACAGGTATAGTTTGTGTCACACAAGCGCCAACCACCGATGAATGGTCACAAATTTTAAACACCCTCAACGTGCCAGCTTTACAGCCAGAAGCACTCGAAATTTTAACGGATGAAGCAGAAGATGTTGCTCATGCTTTGTCAGATGATGAATTAGATTATTTGCCTATGCTTCCAGATGATAGCCATTTGCTTGTAGATCGTGTGCAAGCTTTAGCTGATTGGTGCGCAGGCGTAGTCCTCGGTTTTGGTTTGGCTTCAGGTCATATTCGTGGTGAAGAACAAGAGCTGATTGAACATTTACAAGATGTTGCAGCTGTTGAGTTTGAAGACTCCGATAATGATGAAGAGGGTGAAGAAAGCTATCAGGAACTGTATGAGTTTGTACGTTTGATTCCTGTGAGCTTATCGATTGGCCGTAAAAAGATTGCTGTAGCCGAAAGTTCATTATTGCAAAACTTTCATGCCAAAAGCAGAAATCAAGATAATCAGGCGACTGATCCGCAAACGGTTGTCGAAATGTTCACCCCACATCGTCCGAGTTAAGGCGGTTTTAAATCTCCCTAAATCCCTCTTTATAAAAGAGGGACTTTCTAGCTGTAGGATAATATGAAATTAACTCAAGCTGATTTTAAACAACGTCGTGATCTTCTTGCTAAACAAATAGGCAGCAATAGCATTGCAATTATTGCGACTCGAGCAGAAATGTATCGTAATCGCGATGCGGATTATAAATATCGTGCAGACAGTAGTTTTTATTATCTGACTGGATTCGCAGAACCAGAAGCGGTTGCAATCATTGAAACTTTTGAAGAAGGTGAGGAATATAGCTATAGCTTGTTCTGCCGTGAACGTAATCGTGAAATGGAAATCTGGAATGGCTATCGTGCTGGGATTGATGGTGCGATTGAAATCTATGATGCAGATGAAGCGTATGCAATTGATCTGCTCGATGAAGAAATTATTGACAAATTATTAAATAAACAGCGTCTTTACTATCGTATTGGCCAAAATGCGGAATTTGATGCACGTGTCAGCCAATGGATTCAAAAGGCAGATGCACAACAGCGTCGTGGTGGCGCTGCACCCGCTGAAGTGGTTCAGTTAGACCGTATTGTTGATGAAATGCGCTTGAAAAAATCAGCAAAAGAAATTGAGTTGATGCAGATCGCATCTAATATCAGTGCAGAGGCGCATACCCGTGCCATGCAAACCGTTAAACCGAATGTGATGGAGTATGCACTTGAAGCAGAACTCAATTATATCTTTGGTAAAAATGGTTGTGTACCTGCTTATAACAGCATTGTCGGTGGTGGTGAAAATGCTTGTATCTTGCATTATGTTGAAAATAACAAGCCTTTAAAAGACGGTGATTTAGTTTTGATTGATGCTGCATGTGAATATGAGTTTTATGCATCGGATATTACGCGGACTTTCCCTGTAAATGGCAAATTTAGTCCTGAACAGAAAGCACTTTATAATATTGTTTTAGATGCTCAATTGGCTGCCATTGATGCAACTCGTATTGGCAATCACTATAAATATCCACATGAAGTGGCTGTCAAGATTTTAACTCAAGGTTTGGTTGATCTTGGGTTGCTGAGTGGCAATGTGGATGAGTTGGTTGAGAGTGAAGCATTCCGTCAATTCTTTATGCATGGTACAGGTCATTGGCTCGGTATGGACGTGCATGATGTCGGTGCGTACAAGACTGGCGAAGATTGGCGTGCTTATGAAGCAGGTATGGTGGTCACTGTTGAACCTGGTTTATATGTTGCACCCGATGATGAAACAGTTGATGCAAAATGGCGGGGTATCGGCATTCGTATCGAGGATGATATTGTTGTGACTGAAAGTGGTCCATTGGTTTTGACCAAAAATGTAGTGAAAACTGTTGAAGAAATTGAGCAATTAATGGCCAGTTAAGTCAGAAATATTGATCTAAAGGTTTATTCTAGGATAAGCCTTTTTTATTTGTCGAATTAAAATAAAATACAGACCAAACAAAGTACAAATTCCAATCTCAATTTGAGTTAGAGTAAGATAGTCTCCAAACATCAAGTCATGAAAAACTGATAAGGAATAATATTATGCAGCAACAAGTCATCATTGTCGGTGGGGGTATGGTTGGACTCAGCCTTGCTTTAATGTTGGCAAAAGCTAATATCGCAGTAAAGTTATTAGAAGCTGTTAAATATCCAAATTACGATGACGAAAATCTAGCTCTATATCACTCAAGTTTTGATGCTCGTAACACCGCTTTGTCACGCCGTAGCGTGCAAATTTATCAAAAGTTAGGATTGTGGGATGCATTACAACAACATGCGACCCCAATTTTACAAGTGCATATCACAGAGCAGGGTAGCTTTGGTAAAGCACGACTAGTAGCAGAACAAGAGAAAGTAGAAAGCTTTGGGCAAGTAATTGAAAATGCGTGGTTAGGTCGAGTATTACTCACCCAAGTTCGTCAGCAGCCTCTGATTGAATTAATTGATGGGGTGCAAGTGACGTCACTGACACAAGATGCAGAAGAGGTTCACATTGAAGCCATGCGCAATGGTGAATATATCCATTCCTTAAAATCCAAGTTGGTGATTGCTGCTGATGGTCGTGATTCATTTTGTCGCCAAGCCATTGGGGTAGGTGTCGATGAACATGATTATGACCAAGTTGCGATTGTCACAACGGTTCAAACCTCTAAACCTCATCAACAGGTTGGTTTTGAGCGTTTTAGCGCATTAGGACCATTGGCGTTATTACCTTTACCTGGTGAATATCGTCGTTCTGTCGTTTGGCCAGTTAAAAAAGGTACTGAAGCAGAATGGTTGGGTGAGGAAAATGATCAGCATTTCTTGGATGCTTTACAGGAAACCTATGGTGATCGTGCAGGTAAGTTTGAAAAAACAGGTAAACGTTTTAGCTATCCATTGGCTCAGGTTTTGGCAAATAAGCAAGCCGTTGGGCGTGTGGTGTTGATGGGTAATGCCGCACATACCATTCATCCAGTTGCAGGGCAAGGTTTTAACCTATGTCTACGTGATGCAGATGTGTTGGTTCGTTTCTTGATGGAGCAATTGGCGAAGTCAGATGATATTGGCAATCCTGATAATTTATTGGCTTATGAACAAGCACGCTTAACTGATCAGCAAAGGGTGATTAAGTTCTGTGATTCAGTGGTACGTGGTTTTAGTAATCAAAATCCAATTCTCAAGTTATTACGTAATACTGGACTGATTGCATTTGATGTGATTCCGGGTGTTAAACCTTTGGTTGCTAACTATGCGATGGGATTAAAAGCATGAGTGAGCTGTTAGATGTTGTGATTGTTGGGGGTGGGTTAGTCGGTGGTCTAACCGCTTTATTGCTAGCCCAAGGTGGGGTACAGGCGACGGTGCTAGATGCTGCACCTGTACTTGATCAGGACAAAACTTTGACTGTGATGAATCCTCGAGTATTGGCACTGAGTCAGGCGACGATTCACTTACTTAAAACAGTTGATGTTTGGAATGGTTTAGCACGTCAAATGCCATATTCAGGTATGCAAGTCTGGAATAAAAATGGTTATGGTGAAATAAATTTTGGACATGCTTCCGAAGAGCAACCTCGTGCAGATCAAGCTTTAGGTTCAATGGTTGAGCCAAGTGTTTTGAATATTGCGATACAGCAAAAAATGTTACAGCAGCTCAAAGATTACCGTACCCAAGTAAAAGTTATTCGCATTGAGCAAATTGCAAAAGGTTGGTCGATTCAATTGGCGGATGGCACGGTACTAAAAACCAAGTTGCTGATTGGTGCAGATGGTGCGAACTCTTTTGTTCGTGAGCAAGCCTATATCGATTTAGATGTAATGGATTACAAACAGGCTGCCATCAGTTGCGCGATTAAAACCACACAACCGAATCAATATGTGGCTCGTCAAATTTTCCTACCGACAGGTCCACTGGCATATTTACCAATGGCGAGTTTGGATGCACAAGAGAACGGCTATTGGCAGTCGATTGTCTGGACTTTACCCGATGATTATGCCGATGAATATTCAGCACTCAGCGATCAAGCATTTATGCAACTATTGACTCAAGAAAGTCTGCAAATGTTGGGAGAAGTAGTTGCGGTTCGTTCTAGAGCACAGTTTCCACTAAAAGCTCGCGCAGCGCAGCGTTATATTAAATCTGGTTTAGCCTTGATTGGTGACGCCGCGCACGTGATTCATCCTTTGGCTGGTCAAGGTGTAAATATTGGCTGTCTGGATGCTGCTGTATTGTGTGATGTTCTACTACACGATTTAAAACGTGGGGTGTGGGCCAATGAGCAAACTTTATTGCGTTATGAACACCAACGTAAAGGTCAGAATGATGCCATGATGCACAGTATGTCCGCGATTGGTTGGTTGGAAAGTTCAGAATTATTTCCGTTTGTTTGGGCACGGAACTTTGGTCTAAAACAAGTTGAACAATTCGATTGGTTTAAAGATCGCTTTATGCGACAAGCGAATGGATTAGGGGCTTTACAGCACACTCGTTATGCTTGCTAAAAAACAGTAGATATTTTTTAAACAATCATTTATAAATCAGAGTGAATTTGGTTATAAAAAGCACAATTTAATGAATATTTTGCTTTGATAAATGAGAAGAGCTTGTTAAATTTCATCAAGTTCTGATGACCAAATAACGATGATGAGAGTTTAGTCATTGTGGGGAGAGTAATATGACGGAAATGAATGATTACGACGAAAACACTGAAGATTCTGCGGTAGACGATGAAGAAGCGAAAGCAGCAGAAAGTGGTGCGGATAGCGAAGAGTCAAGTGCCAATGACGCAGATTTGGCTGAAGCAGAAACCTTAACAGTGACTGCTAAACAGAAACAACGTCAGGCTTTGGAAGATGAGGTTGCCGCGTTTTTGGCACGTGGTGGGCGTATTACCGAAGTGCCACCGGGTGAGTCTCACGAATAAGCTGAAAAGATTTAAAAGCATCACGACTGTGGTGCTTTTTTATGTTGGTGAGATTCATGCTCACATTCAAGTGGTTGATGTAACTCCTTTAAAATACCACATTGCTGAATTGTACGATGTTGAGAGCATTGCTGTTTTAAGTGATAAAGATCTTGCTTGAGATGTTCTAGATTTTTTATTTTCTGAGAAACCTCATTAAGATATTGATCTATTAGATGGTCCACTTCCATACATGTTTGATCTGGTTTTGCGGATAGTTCTTTGAGTTTTTGAATATCGTGCAGCGTAATTCCAAGCTCTCTGCAATGCTTTAGAAATAAAAGCTCTGAAAGCATCTGTTCAGAGTAATAGCGATAATTTCCCGCACTTCTTTTTGCTTTTTCAAGCAATCCAATTTTTTCATAATAACGAATGGTATCGACTGACACACCAGTCTCTTTTGCTAACTGTCCAATCGTAAGATTAATCATGCTTGACTCTGGAGTTACTCTAGGGTTTTAAATCACTATAAAAGATTATGTGAGAAAAGTCATGGCAGGATGTGGATGCAATACAGCATGTGCCCCAGCAAAAAAAATTAGTCCAAAATTCAGAAAAGCACTTTGGATTGCTTTAGTTTTAAATGCACTGATGTTTTTTGTTGAGATTATTGGTGGTTCACATGCACGTTCTGTGTCGTTATGGGCAGATGCATTAGATTTTGCAGGTGATGCCGCCAACTATGCCATCTCATTGGCAGTGTTGTCGATGACCTTGTATTGGCGGGCAACAGCGGCTTTGTTAAAAGGTATTACCATGGCTGTGTTTGGCATTTTTGTTATGATGAAAGTGATGTGGACATGGTGGCTTGGGATCACGCCTGAACCAATGCTGATGGGAACGATTGGTGTACTGGCATTAGTTGTGAATGTGGTTGTTGCATTAATGCTTTATGCATTCCGTGATGGTGATG